>CAZCQH010000007.1:0-4252 GCA_964500805.1 uncultured Hyphomicrobiaceae bacterium | reverse complement strand
GATGGTGCGGTCGATGCCACGATCACCGGGCCGAAGGGCGGAACCACTGTGATTGACCGGTCACGCAACGCAGATGGCACCGTGAACGCTACCGTCACGCGCACGCCACCTGCGCCCACGCAGTAAGAAAACCAATCACAGCACGCGACGAAGAGCGCTGGCCACAGCGCCGGCGTTCTTCCTTGTCAGCATCTGTGATCAGAGCTCGAGCGGCGCTCTCACGCCGCCATGCGTCTCTTGTTGCGGTCGGCCAGAATCGGGCGCACCCAGTTCTTGAAGCGCCAGGCTTCTGCGTCATGCAGATAGCCCGACAGACAATAGGAATGGCAGCCGGCGTCGATGAACTGCTGCAGCACACTAGCGCACTGCTCGGGATTTCCGACGACGCAGATGCCGGCGCCGGGCCGCGCCTTAGAGAGGCCGATCCAGAGATTGGGCGCGATGAGATCGCCCTTCTCGCGGCGAAGCTGCTGCACGCGCTGGTTGGCAGCTGACACGGCGTAGTGATTAAGAATGTACTGCTCGCGTTCCGCGGTGACGTTCTTGATCAGATCATTGGCGGCCTCCCAAGCGTCGGCCTCCTTTTCGCGGCAGATGATCTGCAGCCGCATGCCGAAGCCCAAGGCGTTCTCGCGCCCGTGTCGGGCGGCAAGAGCGAGCATCTCTTTCATGTTGCTCTGAATGCGCCCAATGGTGTCGCCCCAGAAGAGATGCACATCCGAGTGCTTGGCGGAGATCTCGGCCGCCTGTCCGGAGCCGCCGCCAAGATAGAACTTCGGATAGGGCTTCTGGTAGCAGCTTGCTGGGATCTCGGCGCCCTTCAGCGTATAGTACTTGCCGTCGAAGTCGATCTTGTTGCCGCCGCCTGCTGTCCAGAGCTTCTTCAGGATCTGGACCTCTTCATCCATGGCCTCGTAGCGCTGCTCCTTGCTGAGCTTCACGCCCTCCGCAATGTTCTCGACCTCGCTTTGCCCCGCGATGAGATTGATGGAAATTCGTCCGCCCGACAGCTGGTCGCAGGTGGCGATCATCTTCGCGAGCAACACGGGATTGATGTAGGTCGGCCGCGCGGCGACGAGCATCTTGATCTTCTTTGTGCGCCCGATCATCAGCGCGCCGGTCATCCACGCGTCCCAGCACTGATGCCCGACAGGGATCAGCATGTACTCGAAGCCGGCGTCCTCGGCGGCCTTTGTGACGCGCTCGAACATCTCGGACCCCGCGGTGATCTTCAGTGGATTGCCGTAGTCGTCCGTGTCGCCGCGGGTCGGCAGGAACCATCCGAACTCGAGGGGGCGCATGCGTGTGGGCTCCATGATCGCGCCAGCCTACGGCGCAACTTGAACGTTGCGCCAGAGCATGGCCAATGAGGGAGCGCAGTGCAACCGCCCGCCTTATCGCACCCGCTCGAGCTTCTGCAGAGAACGCAAGGGCCGCGGCATGGGCTGGCCGGGGAACGACTGGCCCCAACCGGAATAGGACACCTCGCCGACGTAGATATCGCCACGCGAGTCGACGGCGAGGCCGTGTGGCGCCATGAATTTGCCGGTCTCGATGCCGGCGCCGTCCTTACCGCCGAGGCGCGAGATCAGCTTGCCTTTCTCATCGACGATGGAGAGGCGCGGGCCGATGTTCTTCCACTTGAGATTGATCGCCAGTGACGGCCCGATCTCTCCGATGATGAAGGTCGGCTTGCGGCCGGCCTGGCACGAGCAGTAGAGCGCGCACGGCCGATGCAGGTTGTTCCACTGCGTCTCGTACTTGCCGTCGCCGTTGAAGACCTGCACGCGGTGGTTCTCGCGGTCTGCGACATAGACCCAGCCGTCATCGTCGGTGACGATGTTGTGCACGACGTTGAATTGGCCCGGATCGGTGCCGGGCTCGCCCCAGCTTTTGATCAGCTTGCCATCAGGCGTGTACTTGTGAACGCAGGCGTTACCATAGCCGTCGGAGACGTAGATCTCGTCCTTGGGGCTGAGAGCGGTGTGCGTGCAACGGTGGAAGGGCTCGCCGGACATGGCAGGTGATGGTTTGCCGGGAACGCCGATCGTCAGCAGGACCTTGCCGTCGGTGGTGCACTTGCGGACAGTGTGGTCGCCGTCGTCGGTGCAGTAGAGGTGATCGTGCTTGTCGATATGGAGCCCATGCGCGCGCTTGAAGACGCCCTCGCCCCACGACTTGATGAAATTGCCCTCGCGGTCGAACACGATCATCGGGTGCTCGCCACGATTGAAGACGTAGACGCGGTCTTTGGAGTCGACGGCGACAGAGCCGACGTCCATGAACTCCCAGCCGGGCGGAAGCTTCGCCCAGTTCTCGAC
The DNA here is from genome assembly GCA_964500805.1 of uncultured Hyphomicrobiaceae bacterium. Taxonomy (GTDB): domain Bacteria; phylum Pseudomonadota; class Alphaproteobacteria; order Rhizobiales; family Hyphomicrobiaceae. The sequence goes on along the minus strand of CAZCQH010000007.1, from coordinate 1,931 downwards.
GACGCAGTATTTGTGCTCACCTTGGCCGAGTGTGACGGATGTCGCGGGCATGGCGGCGCTCCTCTCGTTGCAGGGCAGGTTGGGGTCCATCGGCAAATGCAGGATGGGTGTTGATTCCAGTTCGCAGACTTCCAGAGTGACAGCGGTGTCCGGGTCTCACAATGGCGCTTGTTGCAGATCGGCCCGTATGGGAACGATGGGCGGAGCTTGGCCAGAGGCAATCGCGTCGCTATCGGCAATGCGCATAATGGGCAAGCTGCTGCTTGAGCGTGCCAGTATAAAGCTCGAAGAGACGATTGCCCCAGTTATGGAAATTGATCGAGCTGTCCTCGCCGTCGACACGTGATCGGGACTCGCGAATGTCCAGTGGAGTGCCTCGATGCGGCGTTTCAGGTCGGGCAGCTGATCGTCGCGCACCTTGAACGCTATGTGATTGTACGCTCGCGACGGGAGTGGACCGCCCTCCATGATGGCGATCCAGAGACCACCCGCGCGAAATCGAAAACGTCGAGTCTCCTCTAGACTTCCCGCCCGCCGAGCACGCTGGTGATCAAGCGCGTCATGCGCTCCAGGTCGCAGAAGATGAACGTCATGTGCAGAGGCCCTCGATTTCCCGCATTTGCGCCTCGCCGATCACTACTTAAGCTTCTTGAGGTAGGCCTTGGCGGGGCCGGGATCGATGACGGGATAGACCTCGAAATTGGCGGGAATGATCTCGGCCCATTCGTTCATCAGACGATGCAGCGTCTCGTTGTCGGGGACGTCGAGGAGCGCGATGGCGCCGCGACCCGTGCGCGCCCACACCCCTTTGCAAACGCCTTTCTCCTGCAGCGGCGCGAGCCATTCCCAATAGGCCTCCCGCTTGGGGGTAACGACGGATGGCGGCTCGGGGCGAGGTGTCGAGATGACCATGAAGAGCATGACGCGAGCTCCATTTCGTTCGAAGGCTCTGCCACACTAGCGCGAGGCCGGATCTGAGTCTTGGAATGTTTGATTTGACTCCCAGCCCCCGATTGAGCGTCGCCAGTCGCGAGCACCAATCTGCTGCAGCTTGTACTGCCCACGGATGCACAGACGCGCTTTGTAGTGGTGCGGAGACCAGAACCACGTGCATTCGCCTTCGACCTAAAAACCACTTTCCCGAATTCCCACCATCAAAATGCGCTGCCACAATCGCGCAAACACGCTGCGGGCGTCGCCCTTAACCAGAAGAACACCCAACTGAGGTTGAGCCGGTGGATAAGTTGACGACGTCTCCAACAAACCTCCATGTACCTGGTACTGAGATTCTAGCGGTACTGCGCTGCCCTTTGCCGTGACCCTTGTCGCTAATGGACCGCCATGTGATTCTGCGAACTCCACTTGCGTAATGACAGGAGAATTGGTTGTCGCAACATGCGAAACCACGACGGACAGAGCGGGTAACTGGATATTGTTGGGAACGAAGGTAGCAATCATACCAATGCGGATACGGCTGACGTCGGCCCCGCTCGCGAACCCTGCAACGCGCATACGATCCGTTCCGTGAATGATGGCCAGCGTCTCGGAAGGTGTCGTCCAACGACCCGCGGCTGCATAATCCAACAGTGCCACCAGGGTGCCCGCACGTGGAGCCACCAATTGCAGCTCCTCGAGCTGATGCCTCAGACCCGTCCGCTTCCGCGCGATGGCCTGTCGCTCTTCCTGCAGCACAATTGCTTGCTCTCGATCGCTGGGATCGCTAGACAATCGAGCGAGACGCAATTCGACCAGCTCAGCTTTCAGATCTGTTATCGCAAGCTCGTGGCTCAGGAATGGCGAGGACAGAAGGCCTAGCGGTTCTCCAGCAATTACCTCGCGGCCAACCGCTACCTGAATACTGTCAAACCGCGAGGGATGACCTGCCTCAGGGTTTTCGGGCCAGGGATAACTTGAGAGACTGCCCTCCGAAT
>CAZCQH010000006.1:0-146313 GCA_964500805.1 uncultured Hyphomicrobiaceae bacterium | reverse complement strand
TGAGTCGGGGCCGCCAGCCGCTACTCAATTGTGCGAAACATTCCGTACGTCATCCTGTAAAGAATACCCTGTCACGTATTTTCGAGAAAACTTAATGTTCGAAATCGTCGCGAAGCCATTGCGATTCGTTTGAAGCGTAAGTGATCATGGCAGTGAGCAGGTGCGTGAAGTTCAGCCAAGACGCTGACCCGAGTTCGCGAAGCTCAGGAGAGCGGAACCAACGACTCTGGGCGACGGCGATGAATACGATCCACTGAACGCACGATAGCGATCCGGCGCAATGCGATCAGATCATTGCTTGCCGTGCTCGGGGTTGTCATCGGCGTTGCCGCTGTCATCCGCAAGGTGACGATCGGCACCGGAACGACGGCCAACCTGAATGCGGACCTCGCCAAGCTCTTCAGGCTGTAGCCGTACACGAAGAGCGCCACCTATTACGTTCGCACAGCACCATGCGTCCCGACATCATCCTGCACGACGTAGGTTTGCCGGGTGATGACATCGCCGCTGCTCGCAAAATCCGGAAAAAGGCGCCAGATCTCAGAGTTGTAATGCTGACAGTTTCGGAAAATGAGGATCACGTTTCGGCGGCACTCGCGTGCGGAGTGTCGGGTATCGGGGGTTGCTGCCCAGGTTTTCACTTGATCCTGGACTCCCTAATTCACTTCGAGCCACTCGCGACGGATTTCAGGGGCATTGCGCAGGTCTTCGGGAGTACCCTCGAACACGATCTGGCCGTGGCCCATGACGTAAACTCGCTTCGAGACGCGCATGGCAATAGTCAGCTTCTGCTCAACCAGAAGCACTGACACGCCCTGCTCGCAGATGCTTCGGATCATATTGGTGACAACCTCAACGATTTTGGGTGCCAAACCTTCGGTCGGCTCATCGATCAGGATCACGCGCGGATTGCCGAGCAGTGAGCGGCACATCGTGAGCATTTGCTGCTCGCCGCCCGAAAGCACTCCGGCTGCGGTCGTGCGACGGTCCTTGAGCTGTGGAAAGAAGTCGTACATCTGGTTCATGTTCCAGTGCGGCACGCCTTCGCGCGGCGGCTGCATACCGATGCGCATGTTCTCATCGACCGTGACGTTGGCGAAAATCTCGCGCTCCTCAGGGACATAAGCAATTCCGGCGCGGGCAATGCGATAGGCGCGCTCTCCAGCCATGTTGCGGCCATTGAGCACGACCCTGCCCCCGGTTGGTGGCACAAGTCCCATGATAGTTTTGAGCGTGGTCGAGCGGCCGGAACCGTTGCGCCCCAGCAAGCTTACGATTTCGCCGGGAGCAATGCGCAGTGAAACGCCATGCAGGATATGGCTTTTGTCGTAATGCGCATGGAGCCCCTCGATGTCGAGTAGCTTCGTCATCAGTGGACCTCCTCGCCGAGATAGGCTTCCTGAACCTTCTTGTCGGCGCGCACGGCGGCTGGCTCCCCGGAGGCGATCACCTCGCCGTAGACCAGAACTGAGATTTGATCGCACAGTGTGAAGACGACGCTCATGTCGTGCTCGACGACGAGCAGTGTGCGTCCTTCCGTGACATTGCGGATCATCTCGACAATGTAGGCGGTCTCCTCGCGCGACATGCCGGCCGTCGGCTCGTCGAGAATGAGAATCGACGGATCGGTGGCCAGCGACATGCCGATCTCAAGCGCGCGCTGTTCGGAGTAAGCGAGGTCACCGGCAAGATCATCGCGCCGCTTGGTCAGGCGCAGCTTGTCGACCATCTGGTCGACCTCGTCGTTGAGTGCCCGCATGCCGCTGATCGGCCGAAACATCGTGAAGCGATGGCCATGCCGGCCCATTACGGAAATTCGCAAGTTCTCCGCGACCGACATGCGCGGAAAGAGATTGGTGATCTGGAAAGAACGCGAGAGACCTCGCCGGTTGATGATGTGCGGCGGCAAACCTGCGATCGAATGACCGTTGAGACGAATGTCGCCCGAGGTTGGTACATAGTGGCCGGAAATCAGGTTGAAGAGCGTTGACTTCCCGGCCCCGTTCGGCCCGATCAGAGCGTGACGCTGGCGATGTTTTACGGTGAGATCGACGCCGCGGATGATCTTCGTTTCTCCGAACGATTTGTGCAGGTTCTCAAGCTCGAGGACCTTGTTCCCCAGCGATGCCGATGGTAGCCTCGAGGCTGCTTGGGCCATGCTTGCAACATTCATGCGGTTGCTCCCTGCGCCTTGCCATGAACCGCTTCGCGGCCGTTGGCATCGTCCGGCTCGGCACCAGTCGCAATCTTCCACGCACGGCCAGTCAGCCGCATCGCGATCGGCAGTAGCAGTCCGCCCAATACGAACAGCCCAATCGGAATGGCCCAGGTCATGGGCGCCAGCGGTTCGAAGCTGCGACCGAAAAGCTGATACGGCACCCAGGCACCTTTTGCGGCGTTGCGCTTCGCCATGTACCCGTCCGTCAGCACCGCGTGCAGACTCTCGACCGTGAACACGACACCGGCGATCAGCATGACGCCGCAAACCAGCGAGACGAGATAGGGCAGCACGAGATGCTTCCATCCGCCAGCCTTCAGGCGTCGCGCATGCAGCGAAACGATGCCGCCGAGACCTTCCGGCGTGAACAGCATGACGAAGACGAAGATCAATCCCTGATAGAGCAGCCAAGAGCGCGTCAGATCCGAGGTCACGCGCGCGAAGAAGGTCATGACCGCGGCGCCGAATGCTGGCCCGAAGAATGTTCCAGCACCCCCGATGAACGTCTGCAGCACCACATTCGCAGAGTTAGCTGGGCCGAACAGCTCGTAGTTTCCCGACTCTTTTGAGATGGCGAGCAAAGCGCCGGCGACTCCCGTGAAGAGGCAGGAGATCGCGAAGATTAGCGTGCGAGCCACATGAGTGTTGAAGCCGAGGAATCGCACGCGATGCTCGTTGTCGCGCAGCGCCAGCGCGAGCCGCCCGAGCGGGGTCCGTGTGAACGCCCATAGGCACCAAGCCGACAGCACGAACCAGATCAGCGTGAGGTAGTAGACTTGGATATCGGGTCCGAAGGTGAAGCCCCAGGAGGGGCCGCGCTCGGTCTGGATGCCCGATTCAGCGCCGAATACCGTGTTCCAAACGGGTGCCAGCGTGTAGAGGAGCTCCGAAAGCGCGAGCGTCACCATTGAAAAATAGACGCCCGTGCGTTGCGTCGCGAACCAGCCGAAAGCCAAGCCGAAGATGAAGCCGATCGCCGCACCGGCAAGGGGGATCAGCGGCGTCGGGAAGAAGAACAGCTTTTTCTCGACCGCCACCATGATGTGGATCGCCGCGAAGGCGCCAAGCCCGTAATAGGCCGCATGCCCGAACGAGAGCATGCCTGCCTGCCCCATCGCGAGCGTGAAGGCGAGCGCGAACAAGGCTGCGATCATCATGGTGATCGAAGCCGACAGCATGTTGGCCGACAGGAACATCGGCAGTGCTGCCAGCGTTGCAAGTCCCGCAGCCAGCAGAATGACCGTTCGGTAATTCATTGGCGGTCTCCCATCAGGCCGGCGGGCCGGATCAGCAGAATGAGAAGCATGAGAAGGAACGGCATGCTGTTGGCAATGGTGGTGAGCTGAAGTGTCATCAAGCCGCCGATGCTTTCTGCCCAGGGTTTCAGGCCGAAGAGGCCGAGGAAGTCGGCGATCGACACGTTGAGCCCGACTGAGAACGAGATGAAGAGCCCGATCATCAACGATGCGATCAGCGCCCCGACCACCGAACCGAGCCCGCCGACCACGACCACCACGAAAACGAGCGTTCCGAAGGTGACCGCCATGGTCGGACCGGTCGGGAAGAAGGCGCCTGCGACGCCGCCGGCAAGCCCGGCCAATGCAGCCCCGCCTGCAAATACGCCGAGAAACACCACGGGAAGATTGTGGCCCAGCGCTTCCACCGTCGACGGCCGATAGGTTGCCGCGCGAACGATGATGCCAATGCGCGTCTTCGTCAGCAGCAGGTAGAGCGAGGCGAACATGGCGAGCGCAACGCCACCCATGAACAGCCGATAAAAGGGATAGTTCGTTTCAAAGATCGTGAAGGCTGGAAAATTCATGTAGCTCGGCATCTGGTAGGCAACCGGGGCATCGCCGTAGAAGAGCTTGATCGTTTCCTCGATGATGAAGGCAATGCCGAAAGTCAGCAGCAGCTCGTGCGCGTGGCCGTACTTGTGCACCCGGCGAAGCATGTAGCGCTCGATGATCGCACCGACGAGACCGGCCACGATCGGCGCCAGGATGATGCCGATCCAAAATCCGCCTAGGCGCGTGCACGTAAAACCGACATAGGCGCCGAGCATGTAGAGCCATGCATGGGCGAAGTTGAGAACACCCATCATGCCGAAGATCAGCGTCAGACCTGCCGACACCATGAACAGCAAAAGACCATGAACGACGCCGTTCAGGGTCGAGACGACAAAGTATTCCAAGCAGGCCTCCGGCATGGATCAGGTGTCAGACCCGTTGGGCCTGACACCCTCGAACTGTAGACAGACTTTAGGAGAGACGCTTCAGGCCGCCGGTCGCACCATCTTGCAAGCAGGTGACACGGGCCCCGCGGCTTGCTCGCCCGTCAGGACCTTGATGGTCTTGAAGCCGAGTGGGGTGCCGTCGGTCTTGTACTTGGCGTCCTTGCTGACGACGGAGACCGCGAGCGGGATCAGCGCCTGATGGTCGTCAGCGCGCATTTTGATCGGCCCCATGGAGCTCTCGACAGTGACCTTTTCCATCGCGAAGGCCAGTGCCTTCACGCTCACCTTGTCGCCAGGTTTCCCGTTGAGCGCCTTCAAGGCTTCGCCAATGCCCCAGATACCGTGCGTCGTATGGCCTTGTACGTTGATCGGGTAGTTGCCGGCGTGCGCCTTGAACTCCTCGGCGAACTTGGCCGAAGCGTCGCCGTTGGCATCTGGATAAAACGTCGACTGATTGTAATGGCCCTCAGCCGTAGCGCCCGCATTGGCTAGGTTGCCGGGCTGGTCGAGCCAGTAGGAAGCGAAGCGTGCCTTGAGACCGGAATCGCTGGCGGCCTTCATAAGCAGGAGCAAGTCGTTCGACCAGTTGCCGGTTACGACAGTGTCCGGGTTCGCTTCCTTGATCTTGGCGACGTAGGGGGCGAAGTCCTGGATCTTGTTGACGTCGTGGATGATGTCGCCGACGACCTCGTAGTCGTACTGCTTGGCGTAGGCGTGCACCAGTTTTTGCACGTCTAGGCCCCATGCGTAGTTCTGACCGATCACGAAGACGCGCTTGCCGAGGGCATTGGCCGACTTCATGGCGTCGACCATCGCCTTCAGTCGGATCTCGGCGTTACCGTTCCAACGGAAATGGTAGAAGTGGCACTTCTCGCCCGTAAACTCCATCGCCTCGGCGCCGACGTTGATGTACATCACCTCTTTGCCGGGATTGCGCGCATTGTACTTCTGCACGTCGGCCGTGATTTGCCCACCGATGGCCGATGAGGCGCCTTGAATGATGATGTGGGCCCCGTCGTTGATCGCGGCCTTGACCTTGTCTGCGGCTTCTGGTGCGCCGCCCTGGTTGTCGTACTCGACGAGCACAACGCCGTCCGGCCACGGCTTTTCTTTCTCGAGCTTTGTCAGTCCGAATTTGATGGCCGCCTGGAACAGCTTTCCGGTCACGGCCTGCCCGCCGGACAGCGTCTCGACCAAGGCAATCTTCAGCGGCTCGGCCGAAACCGACTGTGTCGCGAACATCGATGCGCCCGCGAGCAACGTGGCGACCATTTTTCTAACCATGTTTCCTCCACCTCTCTCAATGAAATTCCACGGCCTCTTATGCAGGCCTTGCCGTCAACGAACCCTGTCGCTTGATGTTATGCAAGCGGAATCAGTCAGTAATGAAAGCACTGTGACAGGAGCGTGGGGAATACCTGGGTTGCTCCGGCGGCACCCTTCAGCTCACGGGAGCGGACGCCACGCGGTGCCGAAGACCTGGAGGAGGCAATCAGATTGGCGGGCTTGCAGTCAATGAGTGCCTCGCGAAAGGTAGGGTGGCATTTGGTCGTGATCATGCCCCCAGACCACAAGGAATGACACAGTCGCAATTACTTCGCCGATCGAGTTGACCGCCTTCTCGACGGATCGGCTTCATCCACAACTTGTGCCGCAGATGGACCTCTCCGGATGCTAGTCTGCATCCGATTCGCAAGCTGATCGTGTTTCGCGTCTGGCCCAACGGAGTGGGAGGACCCCATGGCTGCAGACGGTAGCGGCAAGCCCAACGTCATTTTGAAGGAAGCCGAGGCGGCAGCCGCCGAAGCAGCTCGCGAAGCCAAAGCCGAGGTCTTGGCGCGCGCCGGCGTCGATGTTCCGGTCAAGAAGCACGCCAACGCGCCGCGCTCTGTATCGTCGAGGAAAGCATGGCATGAATTCACAGTCAGCGTCTGGCTGACGGACATCAACTCTGTCGAGTTCGGGTTCTACAAGCGCAGCCGCAACAAGGCGAAATCGCGCCAGTTCACGTCAGACATGGATATATTCGCCGAGGTCGTCGAGAACGGCGAGCGAACCGGGTTGCTCGGCTACCGTGAGGACTTGTGGAAGAAGAGTACCGGCATGGACAAGCGGCTGGTATTCAAACTTTTCAATGAGAGCCTCAATTGGCGCGCGACGATGGACTTGATGATTGGCCGCTCGCTGCAACTGACGCTCGGCGCGACGGGCTTCCCGGTCGTTGCATTCTCCGCCAACGTCGGCGACCACGACTTTATGGTCTATCTCGAACGCTCGGCGCACAAGTGGCCCCTGATGCCGGAGAATTTTTCATTCTTCATTATGGACGAGGGGGAGCCAGCTTTCTATCGCCTCAGGCGCAATTTGGTAAGCATTGGCGGCGATTATAAGCTGATCAATCAGAAAGGCGATGTGATCGGCTACATCGACGGTAGAATCTTCAGCGTTTATGGTCACTGGCGCGGCTCGATCAAAACGGAATACGCTGATGCCCGCCTTGTCATGGTGCTGCAGCTCTTTTGCGGGATGCTATCGTTCAATCGAAGCGCGCGGCGTCACATCAGGAGCTTGGCGAGCGATGTTGCTTCGGGCTACCTGAGGCCTAAGCTCGAGAAGCAGGAAGCTGATCTCTACATGAACCCGCGCCGAGTGAGATAGCTCGATTGTGCCTGGTGTAAGTAGCCGCTAATGTTAGCGTCATGAGTGATGGCAGATCCGATCCGTTCACGCGTCTTCTCGAGCAGAGCCTGATGGCGTGGCACCTCCTCGCCCGCATTGAGAAGATGTCGAACGGAGATGTAGTTATCGAGGGCCTCGGGCGCCGCATTCTCATTGCTCGTGCTCAGCCGGGACTGCCCTTTCGCTGGCTGGTCACAACTGACGGCCGTCAGCGTCCCGCGCTCTCCATTATTTCGGTGTTGCGTCAGGTTCGAGGCGCACTCGACCAGTCATTCACGCCGGTGCGCGTTCGGATACCGCCGCCGTCCATGGACGCTTGACGCCAGCCAGCGCTACTCTCTCGACAAGTGCAGATTAGTTTGTTTCGGCCCGGCCAGCGAACCCATGCTGATCTCCGGAGCCTGAGCCGTGAGCGACTGGGTCAGGACGTCACCGGGTTGCAGCTCAGTATCTTCGTCGCCGCTGAATTCATGGCGGCCGTTGACGGTCTGCCGCACGATGCTGATCGAAGGTGGCGGCGGACGCTCGCCCCCGGGCAGTCTGAGATGGCCGGAGACGATCATTCGCGATGCCATTGCGCGCAGGCGTGCACGCGTCGTTTCGAGTTGCAGGGAAGCTGTTTTGAACTCGCTTGCAATCTCGATTTGGCGCTTTGCCTCAAAAGCTTCAAGCTGGCGTGAGAGATCGTCACGGGCCAGATCAGCCTCGACCATCCGCACCCCGGTCTGCGAACGCCGGCTCTCGCTTGTCGAAACGGATCGGCGCAGCTCAGTCACACGTGCGGCGGGGGCGATGCCGCGCTTCAACGCGTCCTGCAGCCGTGCAAGCTCCTCCTTATCAGCCATGGAGCTGGTCAGATCATGTGCGTGCTGCTCGTTCAGCAGCTTGATCCGTTGTGCTTCCTTTTCGATCGCTCGACTTCGACTTCGCCTCTCGTTTTCATGCGCTGATCGGCGGGCTGTCAGCTCCAGGTGAACCACCTCCGTGATCGAGCGGACGACAGCCGGGTCGATTGGGAGTTCCTTGAGAAATGAAAGATCGGGGGCAGTCTGTCCTTTGAATTCGGCCTGTAACCGGGCAGTCTGAGCTTGCTGTGACGCGAATTCAATCCAGAGCGCCTCGTACTGGGCGCGCAATTCTGCAATGCTGCCCGCCGGCGCCCCAGATCGTTCGACCGGTATTCCAGTTCCGCCAGCGAGCGCGACTGCGGCTCGCGCAGTTAGACCCGGCCGGAACACTTGCTGTCCGGGCTTGGCAACGTCACCTGTTACATAGACCGGCCGCCATTCAGCGACGGTGACCGCTACCTGCTCTGGTGCAACCATGCTGATCACCTCCCGGCCGTCTGTCGATACGCGTCTGAGAGGCTTTCCTGTGAAGCGCGCTTGCACGAAGGGACGCAATTGACTTTCCTTGAGGCCCGCCACTTTTACTGAACCAGCAAGCGGCAGGCCGACTTCGCCATCCGACCCGATCATCGCTGTGTGGCGCACGTCGGTGGCGCCCGTGATCGTCACCTCGATCACGTCTCCGGGCGCGAGCACGTAATCTGCTTTTGCATGACCTGGAAGAGTGCAGAGTATCAAGCAGACGCTCGCCAGAACGCAGGCTTGTTTTTTGCCGGTGAGTGGCGTCATGTCTTTGCCTTTCGGTCGAGTGCTGATGCCGTCTGGCGACCTCGGTTCTATCGATCACGCATGGCTCAGATCCCTGTGCCGCGGAAGATCTCGGTTCGAGCGGTCGCCCAAAGGATCCTGAGATCGAGCCACAGAGACCAGTGACGAATGTATGCGATATCGCAAGCAATACGCGCTCGCGCGAGGCGGGCGTCCGTGGTGCTGCCCCTGTAGCCGCAGACTTGCGCGAGACCGGTCATACCTGGTGGCATGGCCAGACGATGAAAGTACTCCGGTACGAGGTTCTCGTACGGAACGCCGCCGGCGAGCATCGAAGGTACGTGGGGGCGGGGTCCAACAAGCGACATGTCACCTTTGAGAACATTGATGAGCTGAGGCAGCTCGTCGATATTTGTCCGTCGAAGGAACCGGCCGACACGCGTCACCCGATCATCATTGGGTCGGGTCTGATTGACGCCGGTCGAGTCACATGCCGTGTGCGCCATGGTCCTGAACTTCAAAATGTCAAAGAAAGGACGACGGCACCCGTATCTGCGCTGACAGAAAAAGACTGGACCACGTGAATCGAGCTTTATCGCCGCCGCGACAACGAGCAGTAACGGAGCGAGCAGGACCAGAAGCAGCAAGCTCCCAGCTATGTCGAACTGCCGCTTTGCGCGATAGCCTCCGACTATGGATGGCGGACGGCAGTTGATGAGAAATGTCTCGCCAGCAACAATCTGATGCATCGTTCCCCCTTTCGCCTGGAAAACTGCCGAAGTGCGTCCCGGGTTGGAACCAATTTCGATCGGGGAGAGTTCCCCTCGCCGACAGAAAATTCTGCACGGGACCGGAACATGAGCGATTACGAGCGAGTTCTGTCACCTGATGTTCGCTGGCAGATCAACAACGTTTTTCGGTACCGAATTCGTCTAGTTGTTTGGCCGGCGTTGATAGCCATGGCGCTCGCAGCCGCTTGGATTGGGGTGCAGCACGCCCGCTATACTGCTACCGCGACCGTTCTCCTCGATGCGCGTCGAGGGCCAGGGCTCAGCGAACCCGCGATTGGCCCGGTCGATGCAGCTGTGATCGAGACTCAGATCGAGCTGTTGCGTTCTGATAAACTTATCGGGACCGTCGCAGAGCGTCTTCAAATGGCCAGCCGCCCGGAGTATTCGCGCACTGCAGGCTTCACCCGACTGCTCGCTTCGATAGCACCTCGTGCGCTGAGCCTGAACGATCCAGTGCGGGTCGTTGATGTCATCAAACGTGACTTCGCTGTTGTCCAAGCTGGTCGCGGTTATGTCGCGCACGTCTCGTTCACCGCTCGCGATCCCGCCCTTGCCGCAGCATTCGCCAATTCCGCTGCGGATGCGTACATCGAGGAAATTCTTGCAGCCCGCGCGTCACAGGCTGTTCGGGCTGGCGCGTGGATGATTGAAAGGTTGGACAAGCTGCGGCCGGAGGTAACTCGTGCCGAGCAGGCCGTCGAAAGCTTCAAAATGGAACAGCCTGAAGTGCTGTCGGTCGGACATTCCGGCACCGGCACGGCTGATGCACTGTCGGCATCTCGAGCAAGGCTTCGAGCACTCGAGTCGCACGCGCACGCCTATAAATCCATTTACGAGACGTTTCTCAGTCGCACTGCGCAGTCGGTCCAGCAGCAGTCGTTTCCCATCAGTGATGCACGAATTGTCAGTCCAGCACAGCCGCCGTTGCAACCGAGCGCCCCGCGCTCGGCTCTGCTGCTGATGCTCGCCGGTCTGTTTGGCGGCGCAGTAGGGTTTCTCGCGGCGTTCGCAAAGGAACAAACAAATCCATTGGTAGGCCGACCTGAGCCAATTGAGGCACTTGGCGTTCCTGTGATCGGGAATATTCCTCGAACGCAGGGGTTTGCCGCAGTACCCAAGCGCTCGGGAATACGGCCGTTGATGATAGACGATCGCACCGACGCGCTGCGGAAATCGCAGTTTGTGATCGACGAATTCGCGCGTTTCGGACGCACTGACGATAGCGCGGCAACGGTGATCGGCATCATCTCCGGAACAAGAGGCGAAGGACGCACTACAATCGCTTATAACCTCGCCGCGCTGTTGGCCGAGTCGAATCGTGTCGCGCTTGTCGATTGGGACTTGCGCCGCCCCGATCTCACTGCCGAGTTTGGGCTAGGTCAGGTCCCGAGCACTCCTGAGGATGTTCGGGACGATCTTGGCTTTTCATTCTTGCCGGCTCCGGACAATGAAGGGGTGCATCCCTCGGTCGTGTTATCGCGCAAGGCGGCCGACACGATGGCAACACTTCGCAAGGATTTCGACTATGTGGTGGTCGACCTGCCGAGCCTTGAGCAAATGGACGCTTTGCCGGTGATCAACGAATTCGACGCGCTGCTGCTGGTCGTTGCAACTGGCAAAAGCTCTGTCACGCCCTTGGCTCGGGCTCTCCAGTCGTCGAAACCACTCAAGTCGAGGGTTGCTGGCGCCCTGTTGAATCACCCGGTGTGATCAACTTTCCCAACCGAACAAAGGGTGGTGCCCGTGCGCGTCCTTCACGTCGTGAGACAATTCTTCCCATGCGTGGGTGGCCTGGAAAGCTTTGTGCTCGAGCTCGCACGCCAGCAACGCCGAGATGGAATTCGAGCGGAAGTACTGACTCTGGACCGCTCCTTCACGGATAGCGCCGCCCGACTACCAGAGAGCGAAATAATCTCCGGCATTCCGGTGCACCGTATAGGCTTTTTCGGTCCTCGCTTCTACCCTGTCGCGCCCGGGGTACTCAAGCGTGTCAAGGATTTCGATCTTGTCCACGTCCATGCCATAGATTTCTTTATCGACTTTCTTGCATTGACGTGGCGCTTGCACAAACGCCCGATCGTAGTGTCCACTCACGGCGGTTTCTTCCACACGAACCGATTTTCGACCCTGAAGCGCATCTACTTCCGTCTGGTCACGCGCGCCTCGCTGAAGTGTTGCCGAATGGTCATCGCCTCTAGCGCGCACGACGAAGCCATTTTTACGCGAATCGGCGGGCAACGCGTTCAACTGATCGAAAATGGAGTCGACACCGCGAAATTCGCCGACGCCGGGCCGCAAGAATTCTGTCCGACATTGCTCTATTTTGGGCGGCTTTCGCAGAACAAAGGTCTTGATCGGCTGCTTGAGGCCTTCGACCAGGTTGTCGCGGTTCGGCCGCGGGCCACTCTCGCGATCGCGGGGAACGACTATGACGGTGTGCTTGCAGATTTGCAAAAGCGTGTACGGGCGATGCGGCACGGTCATGCCGTTTCCATCCACACAGGATTGGACGACAGCGCGCTCCGCAGGCTTCTAGCGCGTTCCGCAGTTTTCGTGAGTGCATCGCGCTATGAAGGTTTTGGCATTTCGGTCATTGAGGCAATGTCTGCGGGACTTGTCCCGGTGCTCAGTCAAATCCCGACATTCGACGCGATAGTTGCGCGCTCCGGCGTTGGCTGGACAATCGACTTCGGCAAACCCGAAGTTGCCGGCGAGGCGCTTGCGAACGCACTCGACACCGCCGAGCGGCACTATCCCAGTCTGCGCGCCAAGGCGCTTGCAGCGAGCCGCGCCTACGACTGGAGTGGCGTTGCTCGTCGCTTCGCCAAGGCTTACGAGACGGTGAATGGCAGTAAGCGCCGCACACTCCTCGGCGTCGACATCTCGGCCCTTGATCGCACCGGCGTGGTACAGCGTCTCGACGCTGCGCTAGACCCCAGCGGATGGCCGACCAGCGTCGCCTTTGCAAACGCCAACTTGCTGAATATTGCATCGCGTGATGCGGAAATCCGAGCACTCCTCAGCTCATTTATGGTGTTGAATGACGGGGTTGGCGTTGATATCGCAAGCCGACTGAAATACGGCCGCGCGTTCGACGATAATCTCAATGGTACAGACTTTGTGCCGTTCTTCCTCGAGCATACGCGGAAAGATCTGCGCATCTACCTCATCGGTTCGTCGAACGATGTCATATACAGCGCAGCACGTGCTGTTGCGATGAATTGGCGCCGCCATCGTGTCGTTGGCTGGCGAAGCGGCTATTTTCTGCGTCCGCAATCAGCCGCTGCGGCGGCTGAGGCCATTCGGAGGTCTGGGGCTGATGTGGTGTTGGTCGGCATGGGCAATCCGCTCCAAGAGCGCTGGATTGCTGAGTACGGTGCCGCAACCGGGGCAAAAGTACTGATCGGCGTTGGAGCGTTGTTTGATTTCATGTCTGGCTCGGTGGCGCGTGCACCGGAGTGGATGCGCCAGGCACGACTGGAATGGCTGTATCGGCTTGCATGCGAGCCACGCCGCCTTGCGGGACGATATTTGATCGGCGTGCCTGCCTTTTTGGCGCGAGCCCGCAGCGATCGCAACAGCTTCCCGGCGATAACATGATGCGGGCTGAACGGCAGTCGGCATGGCCGGGCATTGTCCTCGTGGTGGCCGCTACGACGTTCAACGCTGTGCTTGCCTTCATCAATGGCAATGTGTTGACGCTTGGCCCGCAGCACGTGATCGCCGCAGAAATTTGGCTGTTTCTGGCCGCCCATGTGGTCGCGATTGCCTACTGGCGCGAGGAGATGGGCAACTGGTACTTTCTGCTGGTAATCCTTTTCCTCGCAGCGGTCCTTCGCGCAATTGCTGTCGAAGATGTCGCCCTGAAGCCGCTGCGCGACATGTTGATGGTGCCGACATTCGTGATTGTCGGCATGACGCTTTCAGCACGCTCAATGGACCGCACGATTCTCGGATTACTGGCGGTGGTTGCCGCCGTTGCCATGATCGAGGCACTCGCGCCGGAGATTTACCGCGCTCTGTTCCGGATCCAGAGCTACTACATCCAGACACGCGGGCATTTGCAGAGCGCGTTCTATACTCCCGAGAACGAATTGTTTGTTAGTGCCGTGCGTCCGAACGAACGCTTGTTCTCGATCGTCGAGTTGCCCCGGCTCTCATCGATATTCCTCGAGCCAGTATCACTCGGCAATTTTTGCACCGTGGTCACCTGCTGGGTGTGCGCGAGATGGAGGCAGATCGGTGCTGCCTTCGGATTGTTTGCGCTGATCGTTATCGCAGGCTTGCTCATCGGCTGCGATGGTCGGCTGGCGAGTGCCGCCTCGGGGATGGTCATCCTTGTTTCGCTCGTCGCCCGATTCCTGCCTCAGCTTGCTCTCGCCCTTTACATCCCGGTCGCGCTCGCCGCCGCGGCCTTGATTGTTGGCGTGACCGAAGCAAGCAGCGCGACAGACGATCTCAAGGGGCGCCTCGCGCGCAGTATCGAACTGCTACAGAATTTCGAGCTTGCCGACTGGATGGGCGCCTCGAGCGAGCACCTTCAGGCAGCGATGGACAGTGGCATTGCCTACTTGATCGCCACACAATCGATCATCGGCGTGCTGGTGCTTTGGATTGCCCTAGTCGTACTCAGCAATGGGCTGACTCTCTCATCGAGGATCTATGCTCACGGGCTGATGACCTACGTCGCGCTCACGATGCTGGTCAGCTACTCCTTGCTGACAATCAAGACGGCCGGCCTGCTGTGGGCTGCGCACGGATGTCTACTGGTCTCGGCAAGTGCGGTAGCGCGGAGGCCAGTCGAGGGATTGCGACTAGAACAGAAAGTAGGTCTTGCATGACTGCCCTTGTTTCGCTTGTCTGCTGCACGCTGGGACGCACAAGCGAGCTCGACCGTCTGCTGAAGTCGCTCGCAGGCCAGTGCGACAATGCGCAAATCATCATCGTCGACCAGAACGAGCCAGACTTTCTCGCTGGCGTCCTCGAGCGTCATCGCTCGTTGCCTATTCAGGTCGAGCGGTCGGCCAGAGGACTGTCGCGATCGCGAAACGTGGGTATTCGTGCGGCTCGGGGCGAAATCATCGGATTTCCCGACGACGATTGCTGGTACCCGGAAGGCACAATTGACCGGGTTCGTGAGCTCTTCGATCAACACGGCGACTGCGCATTTGTGACAGGACGGACCTTGGACCAGACTGGTGTGGCGACTGTCAGCCCTTTCCTTTCGAAAGACGATTACATTACTCGAAGTAATGTATTCCATGCCGGTAACGAGGCAACACTGTTCGTTCGCACCGACGTTGCGAAAGCATTGTTGTTCGATGAGTCGCTCGGCATTGGTGCTGCGACACCCTATCAATCCGGCGAGGGCACGGATCTGCTGCTTCGTGGGCTCCGTGCTGGCTTCAGCGGCCGCTTTGTGCGCTCACTTGTTGTTCACCACGACCAAGTCTCCGAAACGGAATTGCGCGTCAAGCGCTACTCTCGCGGATTTGGACGTGTGTTGCGCAAGAACAGGTTCGGCGCTGGATATGTGGCGGTAAGGCTCTGCCGCTCGCTTGCCGGCGCTGCATTGCGAGCCACCACCGGAGACTTCGCTGGTGCACGGCGCCGTCTGCTTTGGGCGGCCGGAACTGCGACAGGGTATGGCGCGCGCGTCCTGAAGCATTCAGTTCCCCGAGGTTTGGATGCGGCGGACTAGGGCTGACAGCCTACGAGCAAGAAATTCCGGACAAAGTGATATGCCCTGCTGCAAGCGATCAACGTCCTCCTGATCCAAGATCCGTCCGATGCCGAGCAGCACAACATAGCTGACCATACCGCCTACGATCGCCGCCGCGATACCGAGAGGATACGGAGCTACGTGAGTTATTAGTACAGCGACCAAAGCAACGGCAAACGCGGCAAGCGCGACGCGACACAGAAAGCGACATGGAAGTGTGAAGTGAGCAAGATTCCAGAGCGTGGCCAGAAGGACCAGATAGACCATCGCTTGAATTGCTGTGCGCGAGATAGCGGCACCAGTTGGTCCCCATACCGGAATTACGGTGATCCCCGCAAACAATGCGAGCGCGGCCGCCGCCAATCCAGGCACGAGCACTGCTCGCGATTGTTCAGCGGCCAGCAGGTAGGTGACCGCAATGGATTGCAGCGAGACGAGGATACCACCTGCGCACAGGATCATCGCCGGAGCAACAGCGGGCCGGAACGCTTCTCCGAAGAGAAGGGGAATGAGTATCGGACAGAGTGCTGCAAGGCCGGCCGAGGCGGGGAAGACGATCAGGGCCATGAGACGCAGGGCACCTGCGAACAAGCTGCGCGCGCGCGCCGATCCGTGCTCGCTGAGCTGACCGGCAAGGATCGGCAGCAAGCTTCCCGTGATGAGCAGGGGCGCCTGGGCTACGATGTTGGCGATTGTCAGACCTGCGGAAAAATGTGCCACTGCAGCGCTGCCGAAGCTGCGTTCGAGAAAAAATATTTCGGTTCGCGTCCACGCAAACGTGGATACGATGAAGAAAATCCAGGAGTGCAGTGCGAACTGCCTAACCCGCAGCACGAGTTCTGGATCGACAGCAACCGGCGTTATCGATGTCGATCTAAGAGACGCCAGTGCCACCGGCAGTACAGGTGCCGCGAGCGAAAGAACTGCGCCCCATACGCCGAAGTGCGAAGCGGCAAGAGCAACCGATGTAACCTGCACGGCAAGCCCAATAAGCATCAGCCCTGCAAGCGTGCGAAATTGGCCAAGCCCTCTGAGCGCGGCACCTGCGAATGCTGCCCAGCTTTGAAGCAGGCACACGAATGCCAAGAGCAACAGCATCCATGGCTCGTGCAAAATTCCAATTCTGACATGCATTGCGGCGGCCGCAATGAGGAAACCGCCCGCAACGGTCAGGCCGGCCGTCAGGGCCGGAATACGCAGGTGCCTGATCAAGCCCGACGCGGCCGACGGTTTCCCCTGCGCCTTCAGCTCCGAGGCATACCGCGTGACCGCACCGGGGATGCCGATATCGGCAAGTACGACGCCAATCGATATGAGCCAGGCAGCATAGGCGAACTGACCCGCCGCTTCCGGTCCAAGCAGGCGCGCCACTACAATGGACGAGATGAGCATGCCGATTGTCGGACACAACGCAGCGATTGCTCCATAAAGCGAGCTGCTCGCCAGAACTGTCGGACTGGTTCCCCTCGGCATGTTGACCCTCCCGTCGCGAATCACTCTCAACGTTTGGCAACCAGTTTTCGTTCAAGCCGGGAACGCAACTCCAGGAGGCTGAATGGGCAGGATTACAAGGCGTGAGCTCGGCCACTTGGGGGGAATTGCCGCTGCTGCACTGTGCTCGACGCAGGGAGCAGCGTCCGATACGCCGCAACGGCTGTTCGGTTTGAACGTTGCCGGCGGCGAGTTCGGTGTAATTCCTGGCGTTTACGGGCGCGATTATGTTTATCCGGATTTGGCGGCGTTCCGTCGTTACCGAGCGCTCGGTTTCAATTGTGTGCGCGTTCCGTTTCGATGGGAGCGGTTGCAGCCCGTGCTGGGTGGCAAACTTGATAGGCGAGAGACGGCGCGGTTACTTGAACTCGTGTCCCGAGCCAGCAAAACCGACCTTACGCTTGTCCTCGACCTTCATAACTATGCCCGCCGGAGACTGCCATCCGACAACTGGGCTGTGGAACACGTGCTCGGCTCACCTGCTCTCGCGACGTTCCATCTCGCCGACATCTGGCGCCGCCTCGCCGTAGAACTTGCTGGCGCCCGCCACGTCATTTTTGGTCTGATGAATGAGCCGTTCGGCATTTCCGCCGCAGATTGGCTCGCGGCGGCAAACGAAGCACTTGCCGCAATTCGAGCTACCAAAGCGCTGCAATTGGTTCTGGTGCCTGGCACCGCTTACACTGGAGCGCACTCATGGCACGCTGCGGGAAATACGGTTCTATCCCGAATAGAGGACAAAGCAGACCGTTATCTTGTAGAGGTTCATCAGTACTTCGATGCCGACTCTTCGGGCACTGCCAAAGACGCCGTTTCAGCGACCATTGGATCCGAGCGGGTCCGCGCATTCGAAGCTTGGTGCCGAGAGAATGGTCTCAGGGCATTCCTCGGCGAATTTGGCGCTTCCCGCGATGAGACATCGTGTTCGGCGCTCGACAATCTTTGTGCTGCAGTTCAGCAGAGCGACGATGTTTGGGCCGGATGGACAGCATGGGCCGCCGGCCCGTGGTGGCCGCCTGAATACCCATTCAAACTCGAGCCTTCGCCTGACGGGCTAGTTCCGCCGCAAACGTCGATCCTTGCGCGATACGCTAGTTACAAATGATAAGCTGAACCTTTTTGACAAGAGACCAACGAGCCAGATGGTCGGCTATCGGTTGCCGTGGATACGGTTGAGCGATCAATTCAAGCTGCTGCAGTTCAACAGTGTCGTCAGTTCCGCGATTGCTCATCTATTTCAAATGAGGCCAAGAAGTTTCAGGCCTATTATCCCAATAATCGGGACACCAAGCAGCCAAAGCGCGATGTAACGCATGGTCATCAATCCTCTTCAACTTGGGCGTTCGAGCGAGTAGCACTCATCGCCAGAGATCGAGAAACCGACATGCGCAGACGTTGGTTCCAAGCGAAACCGACATTTCATCGTGATTACTTGCACTGCTTCTACGCGCGATAGCTCTGTGTTCCTGAGTAGCCGTCAGCCTCCTCGACCAATTCCGCAACCGCACGCCGCATATCGCGAGGAGTATACGGCTTGGTGATACGAGGTTTGTCTGCATAATCAGCAGGCAGATGCTGTGCTGCCATTGCAGTTACGAGTATAAATGGCACGTTTCGAGAACTTAACTCCGCGGCTATCGGCGCGGAATCATCAAGCCCGAGATCCCAATCCAGAACGGCTGCGTCAAACTGAGTGTTACGGCAGTGCCACAAAGCTTCACCCAAGTTGTCCGTCGAGGCGACCACGTCGTAACCCGCTTCTTTCAAGAAGCAAACGAGGTCAAAGAGGAGCAAGCCGAGGTCCTCGACTACTAACAGCCGCGGCTTGCGTCTCGTCTGCATGATGGCGCCTCAATTCATTTGTGTTTTGCCGATTGAAT
Source organism: uncultured Hyphomicrobiaceae bacterium (assembly GCA_964500805.1). Lineage (GTDB taxonomy): Bacteria > Pseudomonadota > Alphaproteobacteria > Rhizobiales > Hyphomicrobiaceae. Next base: position 127,680 of record CAZCQH010000006.1, on the reverse strand, counting down.
AACGTTTTTCAAAAATGTTTGTTCCATCGCAGCCTCCCGCGCGCAAAAGCTTGAGCTCTCCGTGCCTCCATTCAATGGAACATGCAGCCAATCAAAGTGTTATCGCGAGGCTACTCGTTCCCTTTGATCATCTGCGCAGATCGAGGTTTGGCCAGTAGCCGAGGAGGAGCACGGCCATTGCGAGCAGCGCCAAGACCATCGATACAGCCAAGACCAATATGACCCGACCGCTGCTCACTGCAGAGCGCACATCTCGCGTGCTAATTTTCTTTGGTCTTTGTGTTCGGGCGTCTTGCTCGTTGGTCATCTTGGGACTCCTGCCATATCCCCCAATGGCGGCAATCAAAGGAGAAGGCCATGAATAGCATCATCTATTTGATTGGACTGGTCGTCGTTATTCTCGCCATTTTGAGTTTGATTGGTTTTCGTTGAACGCGTGCTACCCGCACGCGAACGCGACCCGCGCCGGATTGGTTCCCGGTATCGGATCGAGATGCGTCGGTTGGTACTGAGTTCTGAGGCCGGCCGCCGGGGTCGGAATAAGTCGGAAAACCTTGTCGAACCCGGTCGCTCTCGCGCGGTTGAGCTGTGTATTCACCTGACTGACCGTGTCGTTTCTTACCTGCCATCGCCATTCCTGGTAGTTTGAAGCGTCGTTGCTCCTGTTCGATTGGATTCAACGATCGGCCATTCCTTCGCGCGACCGTTGATCAGTAAATCACCAAGCCCTCTGGCGCACATATAGTTCCCTGATGAATTGGCAGTGTCCGAGGGAAGACTGCGCAGCGCGACGCCAACCGAACTACGAGCTTACGTCATCGACGCCAGACACTTCGGATCAGCGCCTTGCCGGCGTTGGACGTTTGACCCATCAACCGTCGCCAAGGTCCTTTCGCGACGGGAGCTGCGCCGGCATGATCCGCGGAATCATTGGAAGCGAGATCCCTGGCAGTCTGTAGGCGACCGCCATAGAGATCGATTGCGGCACGTCCGACTTCCTTTATGTACGCTTCCGATAATTGGCGCATGACGTGATCTCTGCCCCAGCCAATCATCTCGCGCGAGAGGCGTTCCCGAACCTCGTTCGTTGCTGCCGCGATTGGATTGGCCAGTCGAATGATCCGCCAGACATCATATGCCTTCTCGACGACATCGATTGCGCTTCGCCAACGGTAAATGCTCAAAACCCGGGCCATTGTCAGACGGTCGCTGAGCGGCACATGTTCGAGGGTGAACACACCTAGGCGACGGCTGACACGTTCCACAATCGCTAGTGCCTCAGGAAGAGTGAACTGCCACACGGGTTCCGCGACTTCAGGATGCAGGCGGCGCGCGACCACCTGGATGGTGCGAGTTGCCACTGCCAGTGCAGCATCGCGCGACGACAGCTGTGCGGGTTCGGTGCTGCGGGCAAGTTCAAGTACATCCCCCCAGGCGAGTTTCTCAACACCGCTCCAAGCTGGGTCGAACGATGTAACTTCCACATCCGGCGAAGTAGCGCTGCTCCTGGACGCGAGCGGTCGCGAAAGCAGATAGCGCTGCCAGACATAAGCAGCTCCGATGATGAAACCCACCGCAACGGCCCAGTGGAGAAGGAATCCTTTTTCCCAAAGCCAAAGACTGCCAAGCGGGACAAGCGTGAGGGCGGGAAACATGATGCTGACCGTTAAGGCCGCAATCCTTACAAGAGACGCCCCGGAGTTTCTCTGCATGAGGGTTTACCGGTAGATCTGGGTATCCCCATCAACGAACGTGAGAAGTGTAAACGACCCTTTTATGAAAGGTCGAAGTCCAATAGCCCGGCCTCCTGCTCGCCAATGTGTCAACCTGTGCACTTATTGACGAAGGAGGCCGGGCCTGTTCAGCTAATCATCACTCGCGATAATCGCGGGCCCAGACATCAAGCTGAAGCCCTGCCTCATACTTGATCATGCCAAGGAGCTTCCGAATTTTCCATCACCGGTCACGTTGGCCAGAAGCGATATCCATATCGCCACCGGTCAACTCTCCGCACATCCACTTGATATTCCTATCGCCTGCCTTCCAGTTTGCTTGATACGATCCCAAACCAAGTCATCGATCCATAGCCCGGCTGCCATTGTAACGTGGTATGTCGCGAGCAGTTCCCCACGTCACCCGCGAGCAATTTGTCTTTGTGGCTTTGGCTCTCGTTTGCGAACCGGCCGGTCGACCGGGTCCAAGCCCAAACGAGACGAGAGATGCTCGCGGGCGCGACTAACCCGGCTCTTCACAGTTCCAACAGCGCAGCCGGCTATGGCAGCGGCTTCCTCGTAGGAGAAACCTTCGGCGCTGACGAGGATCAGCGCCTCGCGCTGGTCACCAGGCAGATCCTTCAAAGCCCTTCGAAAGTCCGCCAGGTCCATATGTCCGGGCTGTTCAGGCTGAACGGCGATCCGCGCTGACAAAAAACCGTCGGGATCCTCAACCTCATTACGATGCTTGCGATAATCGGAGAAAAAATTGTTGCGCAAAATCGTGAAAAGCCAAGCTTTGAGATTAGTCCCCTCCTGGAACGATTTGATGTTGTCCCAGGCCTTGACCAAAGTTTCCTGGACTAGATCGTCGGCGTGCACAGCATCTCCACACAGCGACATTGCAAACGCACGCAAACTGGGGATGGCGGCTAGAAACTCTTTCAGAAGATCGTCTGAAAGCGACTTCATTTCTCTGACTCCCGCCGAGCCAGCTCTTCCAACAACTCCACGAGTTTCTCGGGAACTGGCTGCCGCAGCAGTTCGTCATACGACTTCTTGATGATCGTTCCGAGATGATTTTGGGTCTTCTGATCCAAATGACCCTGCCTCACCGGCGGTCCTCCGGAGGCGCGCCGTCCCGACGTTCGGCGAGCTGACGGCTGGCCGACAGTTACGGAATTCTTGCTAACCAATGGTGCCTCCCTGGGCTCTCAACTGGCTCCAACGCAACCGGCTCTGAAAAGTTCCATTGAGTTATTGAAATTGCAAGATCAGGTGCGGTGATCGAGCTTGGCGTAGTGCTCGGGCGACACCCCATAGGTCCAAGCCACCGCGTCCAGGGGCCGCGCGAAGTGCCCGGGAACTTGAAGGTAATAGCGTGATCGCGACCCATCAGGATTCTCGGTCCCATTGATCACTTCCACCGCCGACCAGATATCGGCCACTCCCCACCGTTTGCTCCAAAGCGTTCCCGTGGCATCGGTGGCGACCCGCTTGGCGCTTCCCTCCGCAATGTATGCTGCCGGCGTCATGATATCAATCATGCATCGACGTACGAACGGATCTCTCTGCACATCGACGAGACCCGCCGTTATCCGGCGTGGATGTTCGATGACCCAACTCGGCACAGGGATGTTCTTCCAGAAATGCCAAGCTATGCCGTCCGAGAAAGCAAGCGCGTGACCCGTCGAGTTATGGAGCCGCCCTTGAGCATCGGTGGTGCAGATCGCGAAACGCTCGCTTATCCAACAAACATTTTCGTGCGGCACGACCCATCCGACATTTGCTCCGAGCTGCCAAAGCGGTTCCGCATTAGATATGATTGGTGTAGCGCCAAAATGTTGATGGATGAATTCGCAAAGCCCCAGCGTGCTTCGAAGCTCATATGGTGCCCAGTGGCTGACGCTAAAGGGGGCACAACCGGTATTCCCGGATGCCAATCCGGATAGCAGGCGTGCATACGAAGCCAGGCTCCACCTGACCTTGCCTGTGGCGGCATTTACAGCGGTGTCGATAGCCAGTACCGCACCTGTTTCGTTGCTTGGAAAGCTGAATCCATCCATCAAGGCTCGATAAGTCCGATGTGGCAGATCGTGCATAGCGTTCATGGCTGCGATCAAAGGGCGATCAACAATATCATTTTTTACCGAGCGCCCAGGACGCAATCGATGCCAGAAGTTCTTGCGCGAGCGCTCTATCGCGATCGGCGATGCGCACCAAATCACATTGCGCGGCTCCCGCAATCCGGCAGCCGCATAGGCCGCAACCAAAGCCTTTTCTGCCGCCCCGCGGTCGCAACGACCGGTTTCGAAACGCGCACGGCGCCACCGCCCAGACGACTCCGACATTGCCGATTTGACGCTCAGAACAAGTTTTGCTTCCGCTCCTGCCGTTTCGATCATGGCTAGCGCCCCGACAGTGACCGCCACATCTGCACGACACGGTCGAAAGGACCTGAGTTAACACCCATATCAGCAACAGCCTCGACCATGCGTTCCACAGCAGGCAAAATCGGCGAAACCGCAGATCGGGCACTCGACATTAAGTCATCTGCTGTTGAGCCATCATTGTACCGCGTCGCGTTCGAGCTCTTTTGGTTATCCCCACTTTTGGAAATCAAGATAGCGAGACCGGCGCCAGCCAATAAAGCAAGAGCTGCGGCTTCGATGGGGTGCCGACTGATGAGCGCCGATATGCTCGACATCTCCTGTGAGGTGTCCTGACTCTCGGCGGGCAGCGTCGGTACACTGGTGAGGTTGTGCTCTGGCCTATGATTGAAACCGTTCGATTCAGAACGACCGGGCGAAACTTGGTCCATATCGCATCCTTTGTCCGTCGTGTTGCAGACAACGTGCTTCATTTCGCGAGGTTCCAACAAAAATTTGCGAAGCCGCGGAACTGGCGCCTGTGCACCGCGTTAGTGCACTGGCTGCCTGTCCCGGGTGGCTGCGTTTCCGCGGCTTGCTCCCCCCCTCGGCAAGCCGCGGCTTTTTTTAATTGGGCATTATGATATCGGTCCGACCAGGCTGCAGCTCAAAGCTACTGAACAAATCTAACTTCGCCCGAAGCGAGCGGCGCCCTCAGTCGGTTTTGCCACGCTCAGCCTGGCTGCCGGTGGTCCCTTCGTCGATATTGCGTTTGCTGTCTTCTGGAATTTCGCTAGCTCCGTGGCTGGCCTGACCGCCTTTTCTGCCAGCCTGGGAAGCGCGCTCCGGATTGTGCGCGAAGTTCCCCCCACTGGCTTGTCCGCCTTTTTTGCCGGCTTCCGACGCTCTCTCGCGATTGTTCGCGAAATTGCCTCCACTGGCCTGTCCGCCCTTGCTTGCAATTTCACGCTGCTTCTCTTGATCCATCGACGCAAATCCGCGCCTGCTCCCCGCAGTTTTTTTGTCTGCCATTCTGCCTGCTCCATGTTCCACGCCTGCCGCCATCCAACAGACGGACTTGGGTTTGGTTCCGCAGAATGGAACGGCAAAGCGCAACTTGCGTTGGTCGATGTTCCTCAAGAGCGACCTTGGCGTGAACGCTCGACGCCTTTCTGAATTTTGGGGCTTTTGCGGCCGCAACATGAGTACGGATGACACAATGGGTTGCCGTGCAGCGGCCGGCGCTGCGCAGGATTGTATCGTATGAAGAACAACGTCCGCAATCAGCCGGAGCACCCGTTCCAGCGAGCTTCCAGAGCTGAACTGCCTACTGTCGCAACTCCCGCAGCTACAGCGGCGATCGTAATTGCAGCCCTTTACTTCGGACGCGACATACTCATTCCATTGGCGCTTGCGACCCTGCTGGCGTTCATTCTCACTCCCTTGATTGGACTACTACGGCGATATTGGGTGCCCAGACTTGCCGCAATTGGTGCTGCCGTAACCGTGGCACTCATGTTGGTTGCGCTCGTTTCAATTGCGGTCGGCGCGCAGCTAGTGCAGCTCGCCAACGATCTTCCAGTTTATCAGCGCAATATTTCCTTGAAGATCGAGCGCCTCAAGGAGCTATCCCCATCCGACGGTCTAGTTTCAAGGGTGAGCAATGCGCTTCGATCGCTTGAGCAGCAGCTGTCGCCTCGAGCCAAACCGCAACCGCCTGAACAGGCGAAGCAAGAAGTTGAGCGTCAACCTGACCCCGTCCCCGTCGTTGTTGAACCCCCGCCGAGGCGGCCGTTGGAAGTCCTGCAGAGCGTTGCGCAACCACTCCTTGGGCCGGCAGGAACGGCGGGTCTGGTCATCGTTTTTGTCATTTTCATTTTGTTGGAGCGCGAGGAGCTGCGAGATCGTTTCATCAAACTATTCGGTGGCGACGATCTCCAACGCAGCACTCAGCTGATCTCCGATGCAGCAAATCGCGTAAGCGGCTATCTGCTCATGCAATTGATCGTCAATATTAGCTATGGAATACCAGTTGGCTTGGGGTTGGCAATCATCGGCGTTCCGAATGCCGTCATATGGGGCGTCTTGGCCGCGGTACTTCGATTTATCCCTTATCTTGGCCCGTGGCTGGCTGCATTTTTCCCGATTGTGATTGCTGTCGGCAGCGAACCAGGTTGGTCGATGGTGCTGTGGACCATCGGCTTGTTCGTCGTTCTGGAACTGCTTAGCAATAACATTCTCGAGCCGTGGCTCTATGGAGCCTCCACGGGGCTGTCGTCGTTCGCGGTCATTTTAGCCGCCATTTTTTGGACGGTGCTGTGGGGGCCGGTTGGTCTCTTTCTTTCCACCCCGCTGACAGTTTGCCTCGTCGTGATCGGAAGGCATGTGCCTCGGCTTGCCTTCCTCGACATGCTGCTCGGCAGCGAACCAGTCCTCTCACCGGCTCAACGGTTTTATCAGCGACTTCTGTCTGTCGATCATGAGGAGGCGCTCGATCTGGCCGAGACGGAGATCGCGAACGGGTCCGAACGCGCTTTTTACGACGACGTCGCTCTCGCCGCGCTCATCCACGCGGAGGCAAACCGGATGCAAGTTGACGATCCAGCGATGCGCAGATCGTTGACTGAGAGCCTTGCGGGCGTGTTGGATGAACTTGAAGAGGGCCAAACCCGCGGTGACCCGGTTCCAACCGCGTTGCGACTGGCTTGCATTGCCGGCCGAACGGAACTCGACTTTGGTGCTGCGATCTTGCTGGCTCACCGATTGCGGTCTCTCGGACATGAAGCAGTCGCGCATCCGTCCACTTCGTTGGCTCCCCACGCAGTAGGCGCACCCGACCTCGGTCAGGTTGATGGCATTTTCCTTTGCTACTTGTCGCCAAACCCCGGCGTTTATGTTCGTCATGCATGCCGCAGACTTTCGCGCCATGCAGGTAAGTTTCACCTTTCACTGTGTCTGTTCAATCTAGCCAATAACGCTATGGCATCGAAAATCGGCGAGGAGTGCAAGCGAAGCCGAGCAGTGTACACCAGCTTGGCCAGTGCAGAGGACTCGGTCAGTGCGGGCAAGTAGTGCGACCGTCATCGAGCACGACGCATTGCGCAGGCATAAGAAAATGCGGCGCCGAAGAATAATATTTGGCTGGTGTAATAGATCCAAGCCAGCAATACAGCCAAAGATGCCGATGCGCCGTAAGTGGACCCAAACGCCTGCCGGCTAAGGTACCAGCTGATACCCAGCTTGCCCAATTCGAAGAGCAGGGCCGTGACAATGCCGCCCGAAAGAGCATCGGACCACGCCAAAACCGCGTCGGAAAGCCATTTGAACATCGCCGCAAAAACAGCGGCTGTCAGGCCGAGTGAAATAAGGGTGTTCAAGAGCGCCAACCAGGGCGGGGGGATGAAGGCCGACAACTGCTCGGAAAAGCTGGATATCAAAGTAGATGCAGCAACGGCTGCAATCAGCAGCAATCCAGCCCCAAGCACGCCGCCGACCGCCATCGCATAACGACGAACGACGGCGAAAACGCCGGATGCCTTGACCGGTTCCGCCTCCAAAATCCGGTTGAGGGCATAGCGCAGATGTAAGACGGCGCCGAGAGCTGTGATCAACAAGGTCGCAACGCCAGTGATGATACCCCCGATTCCGGCACCAGTGCTTATCGCCGCGGACAGCATCTGTTGCACCATTGTCGCCGCGCCTGCGCCGGCAGATTGTTCAATGTACTCTGTGACGGCAACTTGGGCTTCAGTGCGCTCGAGCACCAAACCAGCGATAGCGACCATGATGATCAGCAACGGCCCAATCGAGAAGACAGTGTAGTAGGCGAGAGCAGCACCCAGAACGCCTGGTTCCTGCGCGAGCCAACGTTTCACCGCGGCGTAGAAGAGAGCTATCAGGCCCATTCGAATGTTCGCCTTTGAACTGTTCTGGCTAACTCCGCTTCTGTCGACCGGTTCCGCAACGGCAGTCTCGAAGCCAAACGAGTTGACCACCTGGCGTGATATGCAAAACGCTTCCGGCGCCCTGAGAGGATGGCGACGCAATATCGAAAGGTCCTCGACGCGGACGCGCATCTCGGCTAATGTGCATATGCATTGCCCGCATCGAGCTTGCTGCAATAAATTCGCCAAAGTTCGGAACCGATCAGCATCCCAGCGCGTTTTAAAGCTTGCTGTTTGTTTGCTGACCGGAGGGGCCCAATGACCGCATCAGAACGCGTAGCCGCTAATCTCCCCTATCTGCGTCGCTTTGCCCGAGCTGTGACTGGCACCCAGAAGAGTGGCGATGCCTATGTCGCCTCGACATTGGAAGCGATCATCGCGGATCCCACGCTTGTGGGCGACGAAAGTCGAACGCGCCTTGCGCTTTACAGCACTCTTTTGCGGGTCATCAATTCGATACGAATTAACGGAACGGACGATAAGTTGCCGGCCGATCGGGCAGAACATCGACTTCAGACGCTCGCCCCCAAGGCCCGTCAAGCCTTCCTGCTCGTTTCGGTTGAGGGGATGACGCCTTCAGAGGCCGCCGAGGTCTTGGGCGTATCGCTTGGCGAAGTCGTCGAATTGATTGATGAGGCCGGTCGCGATATCGCGAACCAGATCGCAACTGATGTCCTCATCATAGAGGATGAGCCACTGATAGCGCTCGACCTCAAGGAAATTGTTACCAACCTCGGCCACCGGGTGCCGAGCGTCGCACGTACGCGCTCCCAAGCTCTCGATGCGCTGCAGAGAATGCAGCCCGGCCTCATCCTTGCCGATATCCAGCTCGCTGACGGGAGTTCCGGCCTCGACACGGTGAATGATATTCTCACCACGCAGAAACTTCCGGTCGTATTTATCACGGCTTATCCAGAGCGGCTCTTGACCGGAATCCGACCCGAGCCGACGTTCCTGATCACCAAACCGTTTCAGCCCGCCATTGTTAAGGCCATCGTCAGCCAGGCTTTGTTCTTCCAAACGGGCTCGAGACCAGTTTCGGTTTCCGATCACTGACTGCTGGCTCAATTCGTCGCCCCGCCCCGCGCTTGAGTGGCACGGCACCTTTCAGTAGCGGAACTCGCCATCGGTTCTGACGTTGCTATGCAGGCAGCAAAGCGATGCGGAGACGCGCAATGGCGGCACACAAGCTGGAAGATCTGTTCCTCATGCATTTGAAGGATATCTATCACGGCGAAAAGCAGATCCTCGCTGCGCTGCCCAAGATGGTCGATCGCGCCTCGAACAGTGCGCTGCGCGATGCACTGGATAAGCACCGCTCCGAGACAGCTGATCAGATCGACCGATTAGAACAAGTGTTCACGATGCTCCAGGTTTCCCCTTCCGGAGAGCCGTGCGAGGCGATCGAAGGCCTGATCGAAGAGGGCGAGGAACTGTTCGAGAATTTCCAAGACTCGGAGGTCCTCGACGCCGGCTTGATCGCAGCCGGGCAAGCGATCGAGCACTATGAAATTGCTCGATACGGAACGTTGTGTGCATGGGCGGAGCAGATGGGCTTGCAGGACGCGGTTGCTCTGCTTGAGCAGACATTGGCCGAAGAAAAGAATGCCGACGCGTCGTTAAACGAACTCGCTCTTGCCGGGATCAATGAGCGCGCGAACGCGAGCTAACTTCAACAGAACTGGACCGGAGATCACAATGGCAAACGAGAGGCCACGACCAGTCAATGACCCTATCGGGACCCCGAGTGAGACCCGAACTCCGCAGACCGCTCGTCGAATTGACGGGCTTGGCATCGTCGGGATTGTTGCACTTGTGTTGGGCGCGCTGGTTGTGCTCGCGATGCTTTGGCCTCGTGCGACGCGGACTCCCCCGATGATCCCTAAGACCACCACGACCAATCCTGCCGGCACTACCGCGCCGGTAACCTCTCCACCAGGATCGACGACGACTACTCCGGCGCCTTCACCCCCCGTCGCGCCGGCCACCCCAGCTCCCACACCTCCCAAGCAGTAGGGATCAACCGCCGGTTCGCGTATGCGCGCTGGCGGTTTCTTTTGGGCTCGCCGGTCCGTAGAGGGCCTGAGCGCCGGCGATGTCCCCGTTGCTCAGGCCACGCATGCGCTCATCGTACTTGTACCACATCAAATGCCCTGATGTGGGGGAGTGATCCAGACCGATCGCGTGTCCGATCTCGTGCGCAATTGTGTGTCGAAGATCGTAGATGTCCAAATTGCCATCGTACCCGATTTTCCAGTTCACCGTCGGATTCAGACACACGACAGCTTTGGTGATTGGCTTGACTTGTCCAGGATGGGCTTCGTCAAAAAAAACCTGCGCGAATGCGCGCCCGACAGGTCGCTGTTGAGCACCGATCACGATGTCCGCTTGGTCGACACTGGTTGTTTCTTCAAAGCGGATAGCTGCGATTTCGCTCCAGAGCTGGAATGCCGCGGTCAGCTCGGCGCGGACGGCGGTTCGCTCGGCATTCGCCGTTTTCTCAAGAGCACGAAATGGCGCCAAAGAACCGCAATTGATGGCGTCCTTGAAGGTAGCAGCGCTCTCGGCAATCACATAGCGAAGCAGTATCTCGCCTGTTGCCGCCGGTTGCCACCTTACTTGGTGCCCGCCGAGGTGGAGGCGGCGAAATGCCAGGATATCTGCGTGAGCGGCAAGCGTCGTCGACGCAAAGACAATGATCCAAACCAAGGCTCTCACGTTTGGCCCCCCCGGATTTCTCGGAACCCCCTGTCGCTCGCCGCGTTCTCCGGCAGACCATTCTGCTCGGAAGACGCCGTCGTTGGCCAGCAACTCAGCTCGTTTCAAGACGTCTAATGGCAATAAAATGACGATTGAAGCGGCATTTGGTCTCCGGAAAGCGCTCGGTACTGCGTGGTTTTGACGCTGAGCCGCCTGCAGCTGGAATGCCGTCGCGCGTCTGCTGACCAGAATGTTTCGAAACGACAGTAACGGAGAAAACCATGCATAGACTTTGTGCCCAAGGCGACATCCTGATCGAGCGAGTGGACGATTTTCAGCCATCAGGGGTGATTGCGCCGCCGTCCCAGTCGGGCATCACCGTTGTTGCGGAGGGTGAGGCGACCGGGCATCGGCACGCCATCCATGAGCGAGTGACGTTCTTCCGAGATGATGAGCTGGCTCGCGACGTTCCGCCAGAGCTTTACATTGGCCATGTGCGCGTCGCGGTCAAAGACGCCTATCTCCGGCACGACGAGCACGACGCAATAGCGTTGGAACCGGGGACGTATCGCATACGGCGCCAGCGACAAGTGGAACCCAACGACGTTCAAGTCGTCCTCGATTGATAGGGAACCAGTCCCGGGAAGCGAACGTTCTCCGCTTGTCAACAACCGAGGAGATACTCGATGCTTAAGAACTTGTTAGCTGGATGCGCAGTGGTTGCGCTTTTCGCTGGATCGGCGATCGCTCAGACCACTCCATCGACGCCGGGAACAACGACGCCAGGCACAACGACGTCACCGGGTGCGACCGGCGGAGCTGGCGGTGGGGCGGCCGGGATGAAGACCCGGACAGAGTGTGAATCGATCTGGAAAACGGCCGATCGCAATAGCGATAACCGTTTGGATCAAGCAGAGGTAACCGGAGCGAAGGCTTCGATGCCCGCGTCGCTAGCGAACTCTACGTCGGTCACGCAGCAAGAATTTATGAAAGCTTGCTCAGGCTCGTAACGAGCTCGCTCCGGTGACTGGTGAACGCCGCGGCCAATCCGGTCGCGGCGTATTTCGTTGCGAGACACAAAACAGCCTCAGGCCTTTCTGCGCATTCGACTCACTCTGCCGCTTGAGCCAAAGGGGGAGCCGATTTGGGACCGCGGACCAAACGACCGGGAAGCTTGCCGGTCGCAGAACCATCGCGAGTTACGATCTTCCCGGCAACTATTGTCGCGCTGTAGCCTTCGGTTTTCTGGATCAGGCGGCGCCCGCCGCTGGGTAGATCATAGACGACCTCAGGGGCCTTAAGCCGCATGCGATCATAAGCAATCACGTTAAGATCGGCCTTGGCGCCTCGGCGGACGACGCCGCGGTCATTCAACCCAATTGCACGAGCGTTGTCGCTGGTGAGCCGCTTGATTGCCCACGGCAGCGGCAGCTTGGGACCGCGCGTGCGGTCGCGGGTCCAATGTGTCAGCATATAGGTGATGGCGCTCGCATCGCAGAGCACGCCGACGTGCGCGCCACCATCGCCGAGACCCACCAGCGTGTTCGGATGAGTCATCATGTCGTGCACGGTGTCGAGCGTGCCATACGTGTAGTTGGAGAGCGGGCGATAGAGTATCGCCTTACCGTCCTTCTCGAGCAGCATGTCGTAGACGACCTCGGCGGGCGGGCGGCCCTCACGCGCGGCACGGGCAGCAACGCTCGTCTCTCCGGCGGGCTCATAGTTCGGCGGATCGCCGAGCGGGAAGATGCGGTCCCACTTCGTGACTCGACGCTTTAAGACTTCATCGTCAATGGTCTCGCCGATGAGGCGCGCGCGGAACTCTGGATTGCGCAAGTGCTTCATCTTCTCGGCGAACTGCAGATGCTCGATCTGCTTCCAGCTGGGCCGGCCGAGGAACGGGTTCTGGGAAATCTCGAAGCCGAGCAGGATGCCCGTTGGGCGCGTCAGCACCTGGCCCATCATCTGGTGGCCCGCGGCTTGCGCCTCATCGATGCGCCCCATCAGGCGGCGCCACTCCTCCGGCTTGTTGTCGCGCTGCAGAATGGTGATCGACATGGGTCGGCGCGAGCGCTCGACGAGGCGCCGAAGCAAGGCCATTTCCTCCTCGGGCTCGTCGAAGTCGGAGATCACCTGCAGCCAGCCGGCGCCGACATTCGAGAGCGCGAGCGCAATTTCGGTGAGCTCAGCCTCGTCGGCCCTGAGAGTCGGGATATGACGACCATCGAGCGTCTTATGATTGATCGTGCGCGAGGTCGAGAAGCCCAGCGCTCCGGCACGGACGCCAGCGGCAGCAAGTGCCGCCATCTTGGCGCGGTCATCCGCCGTGGCCGGCTCACGATCAGCGCCCCGCTGGCCCATCACGTAGACACGGAGTGCTGCGTGCGGCACCTGCGTCACGACATCGAGATCGAACGGCCGCGCCTCCAGGGCATCGAGATAGTCCTCGAACGTATGCCAGTTCCATGGCAGACCTTCCGTGAGCACGACCTCAGGAATGTCCTCGACGCCTTCCATAAGCTTTATGAGCATGTCGCGCTGCTCGGGCCTGCACGGTGCAAAACCGACCCCGCAGTTGCCGATCACGGCGGTTGTGACGCCGTTCCAGCTCGAGGGCGTGATTTCGCTCGCCCAAGTCACCTGTGCGTCGTAGTGCGTGTGAAGATCGACGAAGCCAGGCGTCACGATCTGGCCCTTGGCGTCGATCTCGTCGCGGCCCTTGCCGAGGGACTTGCCGACTGCACCGATGACGCCATTCGAGATGCCGACGTCGGCCTCGAAGCCAGCGGCGCCGGTGCCGTCGATGATGGTGCCGTTGCGGATGACGAGATCGAAGCTGTCGACCATGGCTTGCTCCTGGGCTCAGCGCGAGGGTTCTCAAGTGCTCGTTTGTTCCGGAAGAGCGACACCATCGCCCGCCCTCAGCACCCGTGCAAGCGGTGTTCTGGTGGTCAGAGCTGCATTTTGCGCACGAAATCGATGCGGACGTTTGCCTTTCGTTAACCGCTCGCCTTCAGGATGCGGATCATCCCGCCAGCACGCTCAGGCGGCATTGCGATGACCCATGTCCGGAATGGTTCCATGAAGCGCTGTCTCGTCGTCGATGACTCGGAAGTGATCCGCAAGGTTGCCCGCCGTATCCTGGAGACCATGCAGATCGAGGCGATGGAGGCCGAAAACGGCCAGGAGGCGATCGAGCGCTGCCAGGCCGAGCTGCCGGACGCGATTCTGCTCGACACGCACATGCCGGTCATGAACGGCATCGAGTTCTTGACCGCGCTGCGCCTCGCCAAGTTCGAGCGTCGACCCTATGTGATCTACTGCACGGCGGAGAACGATCCCGCGGAGCTCGCCCGTGCTTTCGCCGCCGGCGCCGACGAGTATCTCTTGAAGCCCTTCGACCGCGACGAGCTCAAGGCCAAACTGACCGACATCGGCTTGCATTGAGGCGCCATTCGCACCTACGCGTGACTGCTGTGGCAGGCTCGTTCGACTTCGGCACCATGCCGACGGTCCCGGGCAGAACCAGCAGGCCTCTCGCGCATTGAAGCCTTCGACTTGACGCTTGTCTCTTGCGCGGGTCAAACCGCTCGCCATGAACTACCGCCACGCGTTCCATGCCGGCAATTTCGCGGATGTGCTGAAGCACGCCGTGCTGGCGCTGATCATCGAGCATTTGAAGCTGAAGCCGGCTGCGTTTCGCGTGATCGACACGCATGCCGGGAGCGGACGGTATGATCTTGCAGGCGCGGCAGCACTGAAGACGGGCGAATGGCGAGATGGCATCGGCCGGCTGCTCGGACCGGACGCTGTACCGCTACCGACGGCTGCTGGCGAAATCTTGAAGCCTTACCTCGATGCCGTCCTGGCAGTGAATGCCGAGCATTCGGGAGCTGTCGCTGGCCCCCAAGGCGCACTGAAGACGTACCCCGGCTCGCCAGTCCTGGCACTACGGCTGATGCGGAAGCAGGATCGCCTGATCGCCAACGAGCTGCATCCAGAAGATCGAAAGGCGCTCGAAGAAGCGATTGGCCGCGATCCCCGTGCAAAGATGATGACGATTGACGGATGGCAAGCTTTGAAGGCCTTGCTGCCGCCGAAGGAGCGCCGCGGCTTGGTACTGGTCGATCCGCCGTTCGAAGAGGCAGGCGAGTTCGACCGCCTCGTCAAAGCGATGATGGAGGCGCACCGCCGCTTCGAGACGGGCAGCATGCTGATTTGGCTGCCTATAAAGGACGTCCTTGCCGTGCAGCACTTCTATCGGCTGGCAGCCAAAGCTGGGCCCAGGAAAATTCTATTGGCTGAACTGCGGGTCGGGCGCACTTCTGTGGAAGCGCGGCTTCAGGCAACGGCGCTTGTCATCACAAACCCGCCCTTCCGTCTCGACGAGAGATTGAAAGCTCTGCTGCCGTTCCTCTGCCAGCGGCTTGCGCAAGGCGAAGGAAGCCACCGTCTCACCTGGCTCGCCGGATGCGCTGAGGCATGACCCGAGCAGGTTGCTCAGGGGGCCGGATTGGCGGCGAGCGGCAACGCCGACGAACTGAAGAAAATATCCGCCATATGCACGCGTTAAGTGCAAATTGAATAGCGATCACTTATCAGCAGGTATCAACACGAACGATTTCCATCTGCAACTCGCCGCGATGGGGGTGGTCGGGCGAAGCTCGATGCTGAAATGCCTCCCAGTTGCGCTAGGATGCGTTTCTAGTGGGGTCACAGGGGTGTTGGCTAGGGGGGGGTAGCCACTCGCTGTCGCGAGCGCCTAGACCCCCTTGGAACGCAACAGCGCGAAGATCGAATTTTATCAAATATATTAACGATTTGATAACCATGCTTCGCATCGCCAGAGAACCTGCTGGCAAGCGCCCTGGCACGCCTCAGGAGCACACCGCTCGAGATCGAATAAAAGGGTGTCGTCCACAACCGAAAGCACATCTGCTAGGGCACACCAACCTTCGGAAGTCGCGTCACTGCTTCGCGAAGATTGAACGCAGCAGGCCGACCAGCACCATCATGACGCCACCACCGACGCCGCTGCCAGCGATTAGGCTGATTACGGCGCCGATATCGAGCCCTGCCGTCGCCGCTGCTTTGCCAATGCCCAGTGCGCTGTTCAGTATGTTTCCGCCGAGCAGCCCACCGATCGCGCCGGCAATCGCGTTCCCGCCCGGACCAAGGCTCATGTTTTTCAGAAGCGAGCCGGCGATGTTGCCGCCGGCCGCACCGCCTGCGAGCTGAATGATCAAGCTGACGATATCCATGGCATCCTCCAGAGATGACGAATGTGCCGCAGACTCACGGAAACGCCTCGGAGCATAGCCCTGGCCACACTGGCTTCGCACGCTTCTTGCTGGGAAAGCAGATGTCATTGCGGATCAGGCGTTGTGTTTGGGTCACAGCGAGCTGCAAACGGCTGCAGGTTCACGTGCCGGCAACACTTTCTTCATCTCCTGCGCTATGCTTCAGTGGTCGCGACCTGGATGGATGCCATGATGAAATTGATTCTTGCCGCCTGTGCTGCAGCCCTTGCATTGGCCGGTTCCGGGGAAGCGCTGGCCGGCGGCAAGCCGCGCAAGGCGGACGAAGGTGCCCAGATCAGCGAGCACCCGAAGGCGGGCTACTACCGCAAGCGCGGTGCACAGGTGCGCGGGTTCGTCCAGCGCCGCGGCGGGTATTCGTACTACGCGGCCGACAGCATTAACACGTATGGCAGCAGCCGCACGCTCTACGGCGGATCCTACCTCTATCGCGACCCACTTCTCGACCGGCAAACGTCGTCTGGGCCCTTCGACCACGGCTTCTTCTTCGATTCCGGAGTGGCTCCACGCGGTGGCGACTCGCCCTACATGCATTGAGCTACTTTCCGCCCCTCGATAGTGCGCACTTGAGCAATGCGATGTCCTGCCGAATCCGAAGCTGGCAGCGGTACTGAGGCCATTGGCGACATCGATCAAATGGACTGTCCAATTGCGCGGTCTAGTGCCATCGATGACTGAGTGAACCATTTGTACAACAGGTGAAATTGCCTGTTGACGGTATGGCTGCTTTGGGTGGCGTCGTGGCTGCGCCCTGGCTATAGCTCGACCAACGCCAACTTTGGCCCGAGGCTGTCATGGCAATTGCCAGAATGATCTCCGCGACTGCGATCGCCGCCGCCGTCCTGGCCGTCGGCGCACTTCCCGCCGCCGCCAAGTGCACCAAGCTCGGCTTTTCCGTGAACGATTACGGCAAGGAGGGGCCGACCAAGGACGCCCAGGCACTGCTCGATAAACACATCGCCGATTGGGCGGCACAAAACGGCATCAAGAAGTACACGACCGGCAAGAAGGACGTGACCTGCGAACTGTTTCTCGACTTCGGCTTCTTCGACGAGCACACTTGCAAGGCGACGGCAACCGTGTGCTGGGGCGACGGTGGCCAGACGGCCAGTACTCCCGCTCCACCGGCCGCGTCGAAAAGCGACGCTGCACCGAAGGTGAACGCGAAGAAGGTGGAAGCGCCGAAGGCAGGCGTCACAGGCGCAGCCGCTGCACCCGCACCGGCGCCTGCCGCTAAGCCGGCCTCCGCAACGCCTGCGAAAACACCCCCGCCGATCAAAGCCAAGGACCCGAACTGATCGGCGCGCGAGCCGCATCACTCTGCGATAGCGCAGAAGCGCAATAAAGGGCGGGAGCCAGCGTGGCCCCGCCCTCGTCATTTCAACCAGACAGCGTGCCATCGAGATAAAGCCAGCGCCCACTCTCGCGCACGAAACGGGAAATTTCGTGCAGCACGTGTGTCTTGCCCCCAATGCGGGAGCGGGCGATGAACTCCACCGTTGCACGATCGCCGCCAGTCTCCGTCGCCGTCGAAACGATGCGTAGCTGCAGCCACTCCTGCCCGGCAATGAACGGAATGTCCGCCGGTCGGGTCGATGGGTGCCAGCTGCTCAAGATGTAGTTGGCATTCTTCACCACATATGCCGAATAGCGCGAGCGCATGAGCGCCTCAGCGGTCGGCGCAATCTTACTGGCCGCGTGATAACGCTCGCAGCAATCTGCGTAGTCCGTCGTCTCACTTTTCTTTCGGCACGGACAGCGCATTCCGATCAATCGGTTCTGAAGTTCACGCGCTTGACCCATTCGGCATAGGGGGCGACCTCTTGCTTGTTCATCTCCGCGAGCTCCTCCGGCTTCTCCTCCATGGGAAAAAGGCCGGTGTCGATCATGCGTCGCTTGAGGAGGTATAACCGCGGGCGATGCTCGGGCTGGCGACTGTCATCGCTGCCGCGGCCAGTATGGCGAGGCTTGCAGGCATGTCGACCAAGCGCGGTCATTCGGTTTACCCCAACGTATCGCTGCGCATGGCGCTGCTTCGTCGGCGTCACTTCAGCCCGCTGCCCAGGAGATCGCGCGCGACGACGTGGCGCTGCACCTCGTTCGGGCCCTCGCCGACGCGGCGGATACGCAGTTCCCGATACCAGCGTTCGAACGGGAAATCCTTGGTCATGCCGTAGCCGCCGAAGATCTGCATGGAGCGGTCGACGACGCGGCCCGCCGCCTCGCTGGCGACGAGCTTGGCAAGGCCAGCCTCCATGCGAAACGGCTCGTTCTTGTCGCACTTCGAGGCCGCTGCGAGGCACATCCACGTCGCCTGCCTGAGGTCGATTTCGTTGTCGACGAGCATCCACTGGATCGCCTGGCGGGAGGCGAGCTTGGCGCCGAACGTCTCGCGCTCTTTCGCATATTCCAGGGCCAACTCGTGCGCCTTGTAGGCGGGGCCGAGGCACTGTGCGGCATAGGGAATGCGCTGACGCGAGAGGCGCTCATTCGCAATCGCGAACCCGTTGTTGACCTGCCCCAGAATGTCCTTGTCGGCAACCTTCATGTCCGTGAAGGACAGCTCCGTCGCGTAGTGGGACGAGCGCAGCGTGTGCACGATGCGGCGCACGTGGAAGCCGGGATTTGACGTCTCGACGATAAAGCACGTGACGCCGCCGCGGCCCTTCTCGGGGTCCGTGCGTGCGAAGACAAGGCCGAAGTCCGCCTTGTCGGCGCCGGAAATGAAGACTTTGGAGCCGTTGATTACCCAGCCGTCATTGGTTTTCACCGCGCGCGTCCTGATGGCGCGAGCGGGATCGGAGCCGCCGGATGGCTCGGTCAGTCCGAAGAACGCGCGCTTCTCGCCGCGCAGCATCGGGTGCAGGTATTTCTCTTTCTGCTCCTCGGTCGCTTCGTAGAGCTGCGCCAGACCGGCGGCACCGAAGACGCCGTAGCAGGGCATGTAAAGGCCGGCGCGGTGCTGGCCCATTTCGATTGCGAGCAGCACACGTGTCGACATGTCGATACCGGGACCGCCGTACTCAGCGGGTATGTCGAGGCCATAAAGGCCCATGGCCTTGACCTTGGCGACGAGGCGGGCGCGGTCCTCCTCGGGGAGCTCGCTCGCATCGGGATCGAGCTTGTCCTCCAGCGGCACGATCTCCTCGCGGACGAAGCGGCGGACTTGGGCGACGATGGCGCGTTGTTCTTCGGTGGGCTCGAGGTTCATGGGTGATCCAGGGAGTAGGGAAGTTGGGAACAGGGAGTTGGGAGTTCGGCGCTGAAGCAGGACGCAACCCTACTCCCGACTACCTATTCCCAATTCCCTCAATTGGGGCTGAGCCGTCCGAGGCGCGGCAACGGTTTGCCCTTGTTGCCGGCAGGGATGTCGCCGTGATCGTGAACGTGCACCATCAAGAGCTCCTGATAGCGGGTGGTGTACTGCTGGTTGACCTCGACGCGGAACTGCGTGGCGCCAAGTGGCGGCTCTGTTAGCGCTTTCTCGACCTCTCCGCGCAAACCGAACAGCGAGCGTCCGCCCGCAAACCCAATAAATACGACATCACCCTTGGCGTCGGCGAGCTGATAGACACCGAGCTGGCCCGAGAGTTTCTTCACCGCCGCCGGCTCGAGCGGAGTCCAGGCTTTGGTCATGCGGACGGCCATCCCTGCCACTCCATTCAGGCGCCGCGATCGCGGCCATATGATCGCCGGTGTCTGGCTCAATCCAGTCACCGGATCTCGATAGGGGATGGGAGAACAGGTTCGCAGTCAACCTCATGCATGCGTCTGCGGCGGAGCACACCCGTCTAATTGGGCGTACGAGGCAGAACATCGGGGTCGGTGCCGCTGCTCGGCCTAGCTGCGGCATCGAGCTGCGCATCAAGAAGCGCTTCGATCGGCCCCCTCCACGTCGGCCATTTCGAAGGCCTCCGCGGTCGCGCCGGACGCGATCAGCAGCGGGGTTGCGGCTGCACGGCGCGGGTCAGCCTTGAAACGTTCGAAGGCGTCCTGATTTGGAAATACGATAATGTGGCATTCTGCCGTGCCATCGCCCGTACGCAATCGGCGCTGCAACGTGCCACCGTATTCGCCGATCAGCGGGAGAACCCGCGCCTCGTACGCCTGAAACTCCGTGACGCCGGACGGCGGCACCTTGAGCAGAACGGCAAGTGTCAGCGCCGCCACGACTCACACTCCGCGAAATGCGGCCTTGCGCTTCTCGAGGCGTGCGCGCATGCCCTCCTGCGCGTCTTGCGAGGTGCGCGCCTTGTCGACGATGAGATCGACATCTTCATGAGGGATGCTATCGCGGAACTGCATCTCGCGCGTGATCAGGGCCTTCATGGCGGCAAGCGAGAGAGGCGCGTTGTCGGCAAGGCGCTGGATGACTTTCTGCGCGGCGGCTTCGAGCTCGGCCGGCTCGGCGAGGTGCGATATGAGGCCGAGCGCATGCATCTCGGCGGCTGGGAGCGGGTCCCCCAGCAGTAGAATTTTCTTGGAGATGACAGGCCCTGCGACTTCAAGCAGCTTCTTGGCCAGGAACCAGCTTGGCGCGAGGCCGACCTGAGCCAGTGACATGCCGAAGCGCGCGCTCTTGCTTGCGACCACGAGATCGCAGTGCAGCGCTAGCTCGTTGCCGCCAGCGATCGCATCGCCGTGGACCACGGCGACGACGGGCAATGGATAGACCTCGATCGCGTGGAGCATGTGCTCGATGCCCGATTCGCCCTGCGCATTGTTGGCGCGCCATTTCATGTCGAGGCCGGCGCAGAACACAGGACCATTTCCTCGGATGACAGCAACGCGCTCGGTCGGCGCAGGCGGCGTCTTGAAGACGGCCTTCAGGCTCTCCATCATGTCGCCATCGAGCGCGTTGCGTTTCTCGGGTCGGTTGAGCGTGACGTTCCTCACCGCCCCGTCGATCTTCCACTCGATGCTCTTCATGGGTACGTTTCCTTGTGCAACCTAAGAATTTACGGGACTGAACGCTCAGCGTCCGACTTAAATACAAGAGTCACTCAAATCCCGGGTGGATGACGGCTGGTCCATCCAGTCGCGGCCTCATAGGCAGCGGCGACGCGATAAACCGTCGTCTCCTCAAAGGGACGGCCGATCAGCTGGAGGGATAAAGGCAAGCCATCAGGCGTGAAGCCGGACGGCATGGCGAGTGCGGGCTGTCCCGTCACGTTGAACGGCTGACGCGACTGGCGCGGATACGTGCGCGTCACGGCTTCAGTGTCCTCGAGCGGCACCGGCGGATCGAGGCTCGATGATGTCAGCACGACATCGATGGTCTTGAACACCTCGAGCGTCTGCGCAACGAGCCGGCCCCGCATGCGTAGCGCGTCGATATAGTCGGCCGCTGTGTACGCCGAGCCTGCGAGTAGGCGCTGGCGACCAAGCTCGCCATAGTTCTCCGGCTGCTCCTGCAGCCACTTGCGGTGGATGGAATAGGCCTCTGACGCCAGGATGATGCGGCAGCAGGTCTCGAACTCCTGAGCGGTGGGCAACTGCACCTCGCGCACCTCAGCGCCGAGCTTGCGCATCTCCTCCGCCGCCTTGTCGATCGCGGCTGCAACACGTGGATCAGCCTGCACGTCGCCGTCGTAGAAGTGGCGCACATGCCCGATGCGCACGCCCTTGAGACCGAGCTCTAGGTCCTTCGTGTAATCGGGGAGGTCGACTTTGGCGCTGCCGGGGTCCTGCTCGTCATGCCCAGCGAGAATCTGCAGCAGCAGGGCGTTGTCGCGCACACTGCGCGTCATCGGCCCGACGTGATCGAGCGAGAATGACAGCGGGAATACGCCGCGGCGAGAAACGAGACCGTAAGTCGGCTTCAGTCCAACGATAGCGCACATGGACGCGGGATTGCGCACCGAGCCACCCGTGTCCGTGCCGAGCGCTGCCGGCACCATCCCGCTGGCGAGCGCCACGCCCGAACCCGATGAGGAGCCGCCGGGAAGATGCTTGCCGCCCCACGGGTTCACCGCCGGCGGCCAGGGCAGGTCGAATGACGGTCCTCCAATGGCGAACTCGTGCGTCGCAAGCTTGCCCATCATGATGCCGCCCGCAGACTTGAGGCGCTCAGTTACCACGGCGTCGGTCTTGGCAACATTGTTGATCAGCACGCGGGAGTGGCCAGTAGTGTTGAGGCCCGCCCAGTCGATGATGTCCTTCAGCGCGAACGGTACGCCGTGCAGTGGGCCCCTGTGCTGGCCTCTGCCGATCTCGGCTTCGGCATCTTTGGCAGCCTTCAGCGCGATATCGGGCGTCACCTTGATGAAGGCGTGGAAGCGACTGTCGAGCTTCTCGATGCGCGCAAGCAAGGCCTTGGTCAGCTCGACGGGCGAGAGCTTCTTCGCGCGGATCTGCTCGGCAGCGTCCGCAATGCCCAGATAGGCGAGGTCGGTCATCACTTGCCTCCCTTGACCGGCATGGCCGTAGACGTTGGCGCGAGCTTGAAGGTGTGGGCTGGCTCCTCGGTCCAGTGCAGGTCCTTGGGCAGGCGCGCTGCAAGCTTCTGATTGTTCTCGAGCACAGGCGCGAATTGTTTCAGTTGCTCGGGCGTGAGCTTTGTCAGACCGTGCTCTTCGGCCAGGCGTTTGACGTCGGGTTTGGACATGGCGCGCGCTCCTCGCTGGGAAAACCAGGATGATTTCCACTCAGTCTGGCTTCGAGATCAAGGGAATAAAAATCAGCGCCGCACAATCCTGGCCGTCTCGCTCAATGATCGCCGCCAGCATAGATCCACATGGATTGCGTCTTGCCGGCGCGCTCGAAGCCGCACTTTTTGTAGAAAGCCGTCGAATCCGGGTCCGCCACCAGCATGTGCTGATGAAATCCTTCGTAACGGGCCTTGAGCGCATCGATGATCCGCGCACCGATGCCTTGCCCCTTGTACTCGGGGAGCACGAGAAGATGCGGATAGTAGACGACGAGATGGCCGTCCGTGATCGCATTGCCGAGCCCGACCAGCCGGTCGCCATCCCATGCCGAGACGACGGTGTGCGAGCCGGCGAGCGCCTTCATCAGCAGATCGGGCTTGTCGGCTGACGACCACTTGTTGGCGCGGTAGAGGTGCAGAACCTCGACCTGTGGCAAGTTGCGGGTCTCGCTCAAGCGGATCATACGCGGCACTCCTTGGTAGAGGCGCGCCAGGTGGTCGAGGCGCGCGTACCGGGCTCAAGATCATTTGAGAAAGCTTGCGCGAGGATGCAACGTCAGCCGAGTCCCTTCAGGGCATTCCCGGCATTCGCCCGCTGCATCGCTGTCAGGGGACCTCAAGGCTTGCGGGCCTTGTTGCTGTCAGCAGTGGCAGGCGTGAGCGTTGGCCACTGTAGCCACCAATAGTGAGGTGATGAGAGATGGGACAAGATCTTTTGCAACCCGGAGTGGGCTCGTTCGGATTTTCGGATCGCTGCGTCCCTACACGCGGCGTCATTCGTGTTTTCTACTGTTGCCCACAGTCGGTTCCTCGTGACACGCCCATCGTGATTGCAATGCACGGACTCGATCGCGCAGCTGAAGCCTTTCGCGATGGGTTGGCCGAGCGCGCGTTGCGCAATGAACAGATCGTTCTCGTACCGGAGTTCGACGCTCGCCAGTTTCCCGGAGTCCATGCTTACAACTTTGGAGGTGTTCGGCGTCCTCCGCCTGACGGCACCATCAACGCGAGGGAGGAGTGGAACTTCGGACTGATCGATAGATTGTTCCTGCACGTCCGCAATGCGATCGGGTCCAACCGAGCTAAGTTTGGGATGTTCGGAAATTCGGCAGGA
Organism: uncultured Hyphomicrobiaceae bacterium; assembly: GCA_964500805.1. GTDB lineage: Bacteria > Pseudomonadota > Alphaproteobacteria > Rhizobiales > Hyphomicrobiaceae. The sequence goes on along the minus strand of CAZCQH010000006.1, from coordinate 103,874 downwards.
TCACAGTATGTGCTGCGATACCTTGCATTGACGGACGCGCATTTCGTCGAGCGGGCGGTTGCGTCCAATTGCGGCGCCTACATGCTGCCCGACCTCGCCGCTGAGTATCCGACTGGCATGGGAGGGCTCGATCTCGATAAAAGTCATCTGCGGCGCTACTTCGCGCAACCACTCGTGATCCTTCTCGGAGATGCCGACACCGACACGTCGGCTCCGGATCTCCCAAGGAGTGCTGTCGCGATGTCGCAAGGCCCGCACCGGTTTGCGAGAGGACATTGGCACTTCGCACACTGCACGGAGCTTGCCGCCCGGCTTGGCGCACCACTGCACTGGAAGCTCGAGGTCGTTCCAGGCGCTGGCCACATCGCCCCGGAGATTTTCGAGCGCGGCCTCGATGTTCTGAAGCTCGCACTTAGGTGAGGTCCCGCGTGTGGCCGCGTCGCGTGCCCCGACCCAGCTTGCGCACTAGCTGTTAAGCTGCCGCCGGCTTGTGGCCGAAGAAGTCAGCAACAGGAACGTCAAAGCCGACGGCGTGGAGATGCAGGACATCTTCAACCGGAGCTTCAGATGGAACGAGCTGAACTTCGCGGCGGCCGTAGTGCAGAACAATTCGTTCCTCAGGATCGACCAAAATATAGTGCTGGATGGACGCTAGCAGCGCATAACCGACGACTTTTCGTTCAAGTGGCGTGGCCCGCGTTTTCCGCCTGCATGATGACAATGCGCCCCCGCTCGAGCTCATAAAGTCCTTCGTCCTGCGCCTCAAGCCAGCGCAGGAATTCGTCGACGTTCATCCGATTTGGCAACATTACGTTCATGAGCGTCTCGCCGCTTGACGAACGGGGTCGACTCAACTCTTCCCCGCTCCCTCGCCCAGACCGTTCACGTAGGTCGAAGGCTTGCCTTCGAAGCCGGACTTGGAGCGTTTCGAGAGCCAGTAGGCGAGCGGCGGCGGCACCATTTTGTAGTCGGGATCGGCGCCGAGCTTCTGGGCCGCGTCCATGGGCCAGTTCGGATTGTACATGATCTCCCGCGCCAGCGCGACGAGATCGGCGCGACCGCCCTGCAGGATCGCCTCGGCTTGGTCAGCGTGCACGATGTGACCGACGGCCATAGTCATGATGCCAGCTTCCTTGCGGATGCGCTCCGCGTAGGGGACCTGATAGCCATACCTTTTGGAGCGCACGCCATCCATGGGCGAATGCGCCAGCGTGCCGCCCGACGAGCAGTCGATGACGTCGACGCCTTTGGCTTTCACGTGGCCCGCGAGGCGCACGCTTTGGTCGAGATCCCAGCCCGCGTCGTCCTCGCAGGAAAACCGCATGAACAGGGGTTTCTCCTTCGGCCACTTCTCGCGCACGGCTTCCGCCACCTCGATCGCAAAGCGCATGCGGTTGAGCTCCGAGCCACCGTACTCATCCGTACGCTGGTTGGAGGCGGGCGAGAGGAACTGATGAATGAGATAGCCGTGCGCGGCGTGGATCTCGAGGATGTCGAAGCCGCATTTGTCGGCGCGCTCGGCGGCGGCGGCCCACTTGCCGACCATGTCGCGAACCTCGTTGTGGGAAAAGGCGCGCGGCGTCGGCGAGTTGGGCGTGTGCGGGATCGCGGAGGGCGCAACGAGCTCCCAGCCTTCCCAATCGTAGATTTCGGGCTCGGTGCCCTTGAGCGGCTTGCCGCCTTCCCATGGCCGCGTCAGGCGCGCTTTGCGCCCGGAGTGGCCGAGCTGGATGCCGGAGACGGCGCCATGCTTCTTGATGAAGTCGGCGCAGCGCTTGAAGCTCGGGATGAACTTGTCGTCCCAGAGCGCGGTGTCGCCGACAGTACCGCAGCCGTTTCGCGCCACCTTGGTCGACTCCATCATAACGAAACCAGCGCCGCCCGCTGCATACTTGCCCGCGTTCATCAGGTGCCAGTCGGTGGCGAAGCCCTTATCGGCGGAATACTGGTGCATCGGCGCGACCACGATGCGGTTCTTCATCGTGACGCTACGGATGGTCAGCGGCGTGAAAAGCAGCGGCTGAGTCATGTGATGAGTGCCTCCCCCGGGTCGAATTGGATGTGTGCTGGGCGCCATCGTGGCATCAAATAGGGGCATAAGACAACGCAAGAGCGGTGTCTGGTTTCAGACTGACACCGTTCCCACACCGAGGTGACGACGCTCGGCTGAAACAGGTACCAAACAGAAATAAAATCGCCCGCTGGGTGGACCAGCGGGCGATGCGAATGCCAGAGCAGAAAGCGCTGATCAGCGCTTCGAGAACTGGAAGCTGCGGCGGGCTTTGACGCGGCCGTACTTCTTGCGCTCGACGACGCGGCTGTCGCGGGTCAGGAAGCCTTCGGGCTTCAGCACCTTGCGCAGTTCCGGCTCGTAATAGGTGAGCGCCTTTGACAGTCCATGGCGGATCGCGCCCGCCTGTCCGGAAAGACCGCCGCCGGTCACGGTCGCGACCACGTCGTACTGCGTCGAGCGCTGCGTCTTCTCCAGCGGCTGCTTCAGCAGCATCTGCAGCACGGGTCGCGCGAAGTAGGCGTCGAAGTCCTTCGCATTGACGGTTATCTTGCCGTTGCCGCGCTTGATCCAGACGCGGGCGACGGCGTTCTTGCGCTTGCCTGTGGCATAGGCGCGGCCCTTGGCGTCGATCTTCTGAGTGTGGACGGGAGCTGCTTCCGCGCCTTCACCCTTGAGCTGAGCCAGATCGCCCAGAGACTTGGTCGGTTCGATGGCCATGGGGCTTAGACCTTCACGTTCTTGCGGTTCAATTTGGCGATGTCGAGCTTTTCAGGGTTTTGCGCCTGATGCGGATGCTCGGGTCCGGCATAGACCTTGAGATTGCCCATCAGCTTCCGATGCATGGGTCCGCGGGTGATCATGCGTTCGACAGCCTTCTCGATCACGCGGCCGGGAAACTTGCCTTCCATGATCTGGCGCGGCGATCTGGTCTTGATGCCGCCTGGATGCCCTGTGTGCCACTCGTACTTCTTGTCCTCGTACTTCTTGCCCGTAAAGACCGCCTTCTGTGCATTGATCACAATGACGTTGTCACCGGTGTCGACGTGCGGGGTGTAGGTGGGCTTGTGCTTGCCGCGGAGGCGGTTGGCGATGATGGTGGCGAGTCGACCGACAACGAGGCCATTGGCGTCGATCAGCACCCATTTCTTTTCCACCTCGCCGGGCTTGGCGGAGTAGGTTTTCATTGCTGAAGCTCCTGAAGGCGCGCCGGAGATGCCCGGCGCCGAGGCGAGCCGCAGGCGGCTCCCAGGCGAAATTCGACGGGTGCCCCCAGCGGAGAACCGCCCAGCGCCCGATACCGAGAGCTTCTAGCGGCGCGATCATCCACCGTCAATCAAAAATATTCCCTAAGTGACAAACAAAATACAATAATTACAACAAGTTACAATAACGGTATCTCAATACCTCAATACGGCAGTCCGCTACCTTTAAAAAAATCTCATGGAATCCGAGGCAAAGCGTACGTCCCGGTCGCATGAGCGATGAGTTCCTCGCTCCCTTCAGAGACAAGCCGCACTTCGGCATAGGCCAGCCGCTTGCCAATTCGAAGCAGCAAGGCATCAGCGAGAACGTCCTTGGGTTGTGGACGGGTGAGAAAGTTGATGTTGAGATTACTGGTCACCGCAGATATTGCGGGCTCACCCAGGGTGGCGATCAGCGCCACGTAGATCGTGAAGTCGGCAATGTGGAAGAGGGCCGGTCCCGATACCGTCCCGCCCGGGCGGATGGAACTATGACCAGGCTCGAGACGGCAACGCGCAACGTGAAGATCGACGGATTCCATAATGGTCCGCCGTCCTGGGGCATCAAGGCCCGGGAAGTGTTGGCTGATCAGCCGGCGAACCTCGGTCAATTCAAGACGTGTGCGGTGTTTCGCTCCCATTGACATCCTAAATTCAGTCCCAGTTTTGCGGTGTGGTGAAGCTATCGCGCTGGCGAGCATCGAGACAACTGCTCAAGACAACAGAGAGGTGACGTGATGATTGGAATGAGCGCAAGAAGGCTTCTTTTCGCAGCAACGCTGGTGATCGGCGGGCTCGGTCTCGGAGGCGCCGGCTTAGCCCTGGCGGCCGAGGAGCAATTCAAGCAGGTGAAGCTCTCCGACCAGATGATCAAGGGGTTCATCTCGGCACAGAAGGACATGGCAGATCTGGCCCAGAAGTCGGGAGCGCAACCCAACGAGAAGCCCGATCCGAAGGTGCAGGCCGAGCTCGACACCATCGCCAAGAAGCACGGCTTTCAGAACTTCGTCGAGTTCGACGATGTGGCCTTCAACATCTCCATGGTCATGGGTGGTCTCGATCCGCAATCGGGCGCGTACACGGACCCGATTACGGCAATCAAGAAGGAGATGGAGGAGATCACCGCCGACAAGACTATTCCCGAGAAAGACAAGAAACAGATGCTCGACGAGCTCGCAGAAGCCTTGAAAAATACGCCGCCGATGAAGTTTCCCGAGAATGTCGAAGTCGTCAAAAAATTCAGAACAGAAATAGAGAAAGTGCTGCAATAGCAGGAGCGGTGCGCTCATGGCCAATGATGGAACGACCAGACAGGCCGAATCGGGCACCGAGGTGCCGCTACTTGAGGAGCGGCGCGGTGAGGTTGCGTTGCTGACGCTGAACCGGGCACAGCAACGCAATAGTTTGTCGGTGGCGCTGATCGAAGCGCTGCATGGTGCCGTTGATCGACTGTCAGTCGACGCGGCCATCAAGGTAATCGTGCTTGCAGGAGCGGGGCCCGCCTTCTCGGCGGGCCACGACTTGCGTGAGCTGACTTCACGGCGCAGCGACGCCGATGGCGGACGTGCTTACTATGCCCATGTCATGGAAATTTGTGCCGCGATGATGCAGGCGATCGTGCGCTCGCCGAAGCCGATCATCGCAGCTGTCGAAGGTGTGGCGTCCGCGGCCGGCTGCCAACTGGTTGCGACCTGCGACCTCGCGGTTGCCGGCGAGCATGCCCGATTTGCGACGCCCGGTGTGAATATCGGACTGTTCTGCTCGACGCCGATGGTGGCCCTGTCGCGCAATGTGCCACGCAAGCGCGCCATGGAAATGCTGCTGCTCGGCGAGTTGCTCGGTGCAAAGGAAGCGGCGGACTATGGTCTCGTCAATCGCGTGGTGCCAGCGGGCAGCGCGCTCGACACAGCGATGCAATTGGCCGGGCAGATCGCCTCCAAATCGCAAGCGACGATCGCAATTGGCAAGGCCGCTTTCTACGAACAGATCGAGAAGGGTCTCGCCGACGCCTACGCCGAAGCGGCGCGCGTCATGGTGGCGAACATGATGTATCGCGATGCTCAAGAGGGGATTGGCGCATTTCTCGACAAGCGGCCGCCGAAATGGCAGGGCTGCTGAGCTGTTGCGGAGAAGAGTAGATATTGGGTTGGTGGGCTGGACCTACTTGCTCGCAGCGCCATCGCCAGCTTGGAACCTGCCACATGAGCATAACGCAGATCGGACGGGGCCGCGCTTCAAGCGCCGTTTTCGCCGCTCTTGCCATCGCAATCTTGGCAACCGAAGCATCGGCGCAGCAGGCGCCCGCCTCGGCACATCGGCTTGGTGCGGTCGCTCAGGTGAGAAGCTGGGGTTATCAGCTGCAGAACCTCGATGTCGGTACGCTCGCGGCGTCACCTTACGACGTGCTGGTGATCGATTACTCGCGCGATGGGAGCGAGGAGGGGCGGCTCCGGCCGGCCGATCTGCAGCGACTGAAAACCAAGCCTGACGGGTCGTTGCGGGTGATCCTCTGCTACATGTCGATCGGCGAAGCTGAGACCTACCGCTACTACTGGAATTGGCTGTGGGGCGGGCGCTGGTACACGAGTTGGCTTGGCTGGCTGTTCGCGCCGAGCTGGCTGGCCGGGCGCAACAAGGAATGGGGCGGAAACCACGCGGTGCGATACTGGGATCCCCGCTGGAAAGCGCTCATCCTAGGCAAGGATGGCTACCTGGATCGCGTCCTGGAGGCGGGCTTCGACGGAGTGTGGCTCGACAAGGTCGACTCGAGCCTTGAGGAGGTCGCGCGAGGCCGGCCGAGCGCTAAACAGGACATGCAGAGCTTTGTCGCAGAGATCGCCGATCGCGGGCGGAAGGCGCGGCCAGGTTTTCTCGTGGTGCCGCAGAACGGCGAGGAACTACTGGTGGATGCCAGCTATCGCCGCATCATCGATGCCATCGGCAAGGAAGACCTCCTCTACGGCGAATTCGATGACAGGAAGCCCAATCCGGCTGACGTCATTCAGCGTCGCACAGCGCTGCTCAAGGAACTGACGGCAGAGGCTAAGCCTGTGCTTGCCGTCGAGTATATCGACAACGCAGGGCACGTCGCCGGAGCACGGAAGACATTGACAGCTGAGGGGTTCGTGCCCCACTTCGCTGAGCGGTCGCTCGGCTCGTTGCGGGTCGGAGACCTGCCATCGGGAACGAGCGGAAGCGGACGTCCCCGCGGCTGGTCGAACAACTGAGCGTCGCATCAGATGGGCCGGATGGCGGGAACGCGTTGCCATGAACCACGATCGCTACGACGACAGCTACATCGCCGACATTCTAGGCAGCGTGAAAAGCGTGGCAATGGTGGGCGCATCGGCCAACATCAGCCGGCCAAGCTACTTCGTGCAGAAGTATCTCGGCGGCAAAGGCTATACGATGCACCCAATCAATCCGGGGCTTGCGGAGCAGGAGATCTTGGGGCGCAAAGTCTACGGTGAGCTTGCAGACGTGCCGCCGCCAGTCGACATGGTCGACATCTTCCGCAACTCTGAAGCCGCGCTTGAGATCACCCGTGAGGCGATCCGCTTGAAGGATAAGCTCGGCCTCAAGGTGATCTGGATGCAGCTCACCGTGCGCAATGATGAAGCGGCGGCGGAAGCCGAGGCTGCCGGCCTCAAGGTCGTCATGAACCGTTGCCCGAAGATCGAATACGGCCGGCTTTCCGGTGAGATCGGCTGGGCCGGCGTCAATCCGGGCGTGATCTCCTCGCGCCGCCCACTGCTGGGCTCGGGCCTGCAGAACCAGAAGCTCGGGAAATTCTAAGCAACTACTAATTCTGCAACCGCACCCGTTGCAAATCCGTCGAGTGACGAAGGTTGTGCTTTCTCCGCACTCGAGATCTGCTATTCGGATCGTCGCGTGCTTTAATTTTCATTGTAAAGATTAACATTGCACTGCGATTGTTCCTAGGATCAAGTTCTTTTATTGTCTTTCCGGAAAGCAGATATCCATCCGGTGAAAAATGCATATGCAGAATAGCTGCCCGGTCTCAAATCTTCCGCCCTCGCTTGCCGTCCGTCCGACCCGCAGTGAAATTATTGAGATCACGGTATCGCAGATATTCGATGTGCCGCGCGACCGCTTACGATCTTCAACGAGGGATGCGGCCGATATCGCCGAAGCCCGCCAGATCGTCATGTATCTGGCCCATGTCACCGCTGCGATGCCGCTGGCGGATATCGGCCGACTTTACGGACGTGACCGGACTACGGTGATGCACGCATGCAGCCGCGTTGAGGACCGCCGTGACGAGCCGCGGTTCAACCGCACGCTCGACCTCGTCGAGGGCATCGTCGCTCGCCTGGCGCGACTTTCGGCGTCGCAGCGTTCGCACTGACCGAATTTCTGCACTCCAACCAACAGGAACGCTTGAACATGACCTCATTTGCGAGGGATGGCGGAGCCATGCCCGACGACGACGCAAAAGCCTTGATTCTGCTCGCGCGCAAGGGTGCATTCATCGCGCGGGCCGCATTGATTCCGTCGATGGGCGACGACGAGACGGTTGAGGTCTATTGCCAGCGGCACGGGGACATCACGGTGGCTGCCATCGTGCCAGCAGGATGTCTGCGGTCCTTGCTCGGATCGCAGCTCGCCTCTGAGTCGGGCGCTCGCTACGTGATCTCGCGTCGCGGTCGCGAGACGGCGCGGCGGATTCGCACCGAGCTGATCGCGGCGGGCACCCATATCAGGTCGCGGCGCATCGCTTGGGCTAAAGGAGAATCAAGCTCCGGCGATCGCGTGCCGCAGCCGAGTTTCAACCCGGAGGAGAGCCCGCTATCGAAGCTCAGGGCGCGCGCTTCGAAAAGCGGCGAAGCGCTGCTCACGCGTGAGCAGTACGAGGCCGGCGAACGACTGAGCTACGATCTCTGGCGCGCCGGTCTTACACCGCGTGTCACGCAAAGATATGACGGCATCCCTCAGATCGGCCGCTCGCAACGCGCAGCATCGGGAGCCAGTGCCAGCGTGTCGGAGGGCACAGAGGCAGCCCGGGAGCGCGCGCTGAGAGCGCTGGCAGCAGTCGGCACGGAGTACATCGATCTCTTGATCGACGTGTGTGGTCACCTGAAAGGGCTCGAGGAGATCGAAAGAACGGCCTCGCTGCCGCAACGGTCGGCTCGCCGTTTCCTGCAGCACGCCTTGACGGCACTCGCCCGCTACTACGGATTGTTGCCAACTGAAAGTCCGGAAGTCGCAGTCAGGAGCCGGCTCCAGCATTGGGGCGCACCCAAATACCGGCTGCCCGCAAGGCGGGCGCCTGGGAGCAACTGAACCGGGCGACAACGCTGAACTTAAGTCTGGGCCAGCGCCTCATCGGCGTCACGCCGGATGCGCTGGACCATGGAGGCCAGACCATTCGAGCGCTGCGGCGTCAGGTGCTCATTGAGACCGAGCTCGCCGAAGACCTTATGCGGCTCGGCAGCCAGGATGTCGCCAGCCGTTCTGCCATTCACGACTGCAAACAGAATGGCTATGAGACCGCGAACGATGTGGGCGTCGCTGTCGCCGGCATAATCGAGCACGGGGCCGTTTGGCGACGGATGCACCGACTTGGCGAGCCATACCTGACTCGCACAGCCACGCACCTTATTGGCATCTGTTCTCGACTGCTCCGGCAGCGGCGGCAATGTCCGGCCGAGCTCGATCACATAGCGGTAACGGTCTTCCCAATCGTCAAGAAGCTCGAAGTCGGAACGGATCTGGTCGAGGAGCGTCATCGGCGGCCGGGTACCCTGATCAACCTGCCCCTGACTTGGACGCTAGAGGCCGCAAGTGCAAGGGCTGATTGCCGATGAGGGATACCGCCTGGCGATTCAGACACCGGTCGGTTTGCGCACTGCGGGCACCGGCGTGCTGGCGGTCGGGCTCACGACGGCCGATCCCGGCTGGCGCGGGGAGCTGCCAAAAAGACGCTCGCTCGCAATGTCGAAAGCCATCCGGCCGCCGAACTCGAGCTTGGTCTGGAACACGGCCCAGTATTCGCTGCCCCGTTCACAGAGTGAACGATTGCGATCGCAGAACGTCGCAACATGCGCCACGGCTCCGGAAGCCGTTGCATAGAGTTTCGCCTGCTTTTGCGGATCCGTCGGCAGCAACAGAACCACGAGCGACAGCCAGAAAGCTGTGCGGATCAGAAACATCATGACCATCCCCGTCAATCTCGGATCTTGGCGATCCTTGTTGTGACGGAGATGTTCTAGCAGTCGCACCCAAACATAGCGGCAATACGGGCGGCACGGTTTTAGGCGAATTCGAACGTTCGTTTTAACGGATTAGTAACCAACGAACGTTCTTCTGGCCTGCGATGAGTTAGAGAGCCGCTCCGAAAAAACGCGGCCTTTCAAGCTTCATTAAGCCTAATGGCTCACAGTTCGCGTGTAGCTTCTAGGGACATCGCTGTCGGGCGATGCTGTGGGCGTGGTTGCGGATCGTGTCATTCAATCCGGTGCGCTGTTGGATCGCCTGTTCGGATCCTACGTGCATCCATTGGCTCGCGGCGATTCAGTTCTGAACGCGAGACATCTTTCACTGATTGCTTCGCATGTTCTCGGCGGAGCCCTATCAGCTGTCGTCTTTGCGGCTTACTTCGCCTGGATAGGTGCTGGCGGCGTCGCCGCAGGCATTGCTTCTCTCTGCTTCATCTCGCAACTTGGCATTGCTGCTTATCTGTCGCGTACGGGCGATTTGGAAGTCGCGCACCTGTTCACCGCGGGTAACCTGACTGCCATCATTGTCATCGCGGCAGCGCTTTCGGGCGGATCAGCGTCTTTTGCTGTGGCCTGGCTCGCCCTGGTGCCGCTCGAAGCCGCACTATCGGCTGACCGACGCATGATGCTCATTGCCGCGGTTCTGGCCGTTGCTGCCCTGATCGGCCTTCACGCGGCGACAATGGCCGGTCTCGTGCCCTCGCAGCTTCCGCTGCCTGTAACCGAAACTCAGTTTGCTTTGCTGACGCATCTCGGCGCCATCGCCTATGCCGGTACGCTCGCAGCAAGCATTCAGAAGATTCACCGCAGCTCGCAACGCGAGATCGAGACGAGCCGCGAACTCTACCGACTGATTGCCGAGAACGCGAACGATCTCATCACCCGCCACGAGGCGACGGGAGAAGTGACGTTCGCCTCGCTCGCCAGCCGATCGCTGTTCGCAGTCGCACCGGAGCGGCTGATGGGCAGTGGGCTGAGTGACCTGTTGTCGCCAGAGGACCGCGTCCGGCATGCGCATTCGCTGACCCGTTGTCTCGCCAAGGGCATGCCGGTTTCGGAAGAATTCCGTATCGAGGTCGAGCGTGCCGATGGCCTGGGCGCAAAGCATATCTGGGTCGAAATGCGCTGCCAGCCGGTCGGTCCCCGGAACGGCGTAATGGGTGCCGGCTCGGTCATCGCGGTCACCCGTGACATCTCGCTACGCAAGATCGAGGCCGATACGATCGCGCACGCCCGCGACGAGGCTGAGCGCGCAAGCCGCGCCAAAACCTCCTTCCTCGCAACGATGAGCCACGAGCTCAGGACCCCACTCAGTGCGATCATCGGTTTCTCGGAATTGCTGCATCGCGATCTTCTGATCAAGGCGCGCGATCCGAAGCAGGCGGATTACTGCCGCATCATCCACCAGAGCGGCGAACATTTGTTGAGCCTGGTGAAAGACCTTCTCGACGTGTCAAAGATCGAGTCTGGCAAGCTCTCCGTCGTCCCCGAAGCGCTCGACATCACCGAGGTGGCGCCCTGCGCAATGGAGACGCTACGCCCCATGGCGCAAACCAAAGGGGTGGCTCTTGTCTGCGATATCGCGGAGTCGCTACCCGACGTCCTCGCCGACAGACGGGCAGTGCGCCAGATTCTGATCAACCTCGTGTCCAACGCCTGCAAGTTCACAGGTGCGGGTGGAGAGGTGCGTCTAACGGCCCAGCGCATTGGCAGCGAACTTGAGATAGCGGTCAGGGACACCGGCATCGGCATTGCGCCCGAGCACATTGCCAAGCTCGGCCAGCCTTTTTACCAAATCGATACGCGCTATGCGCGAGAGAATGAAGGCGCAGGCTTAGGGCTTTCCATAGTGCGCGGCCTGCTTGAGCTGCAGGGTGGAACGCTCTCGATCGAGAGTGAGGTTGGCAAGGGCTCACGCTTCATGATCACTTTGCCGATCGATGGCCCCGCCGAGGAACCAAATTCGGTGACAGCGGGACGCGAGATACCCGCGGGTGTTGTCGAATTCGCCGCCTACGCGCAGAAGGCACGAGCCGTTGACGCGGAAGGGACATCAGCGGTGTCGATCTCGAAGGTGCATGCCGGTGTGTGAGGCCGACCCTGATCGCTGATGTGACGCAGGACAATCCGTCATGAGTCTTTCTCCCGTCAAAGCGCGCATCGCCCTTACAAGTTTCCTCATTGTCGCGGGGCTCGCGGGCATGAATATTTTCTACTTCCAGGAACATGCTCCAGGCGTCGCTAGTGCACGCGCTAAAGCCAAGTTACGCGCCGATACGGAACGTGCGCGGCGCCTTGCGCTTGAGCCAAGAGAAGGTTTGACGATCCAGTCGCTGATCGATGCAAGCGCTGAAGCACAGATCGCGCCGAAGCTACCGGTCTCTTCGCCCACACAGCCGAAAGACAAGGTCAACGATTTGGTGGACACTTCGCGGACAGGACGCTTTGCCGCTCAACCCGGCCTCTTGGACAGGATTGTACCACCAGCAATTGCTTCCACAGGCCCTTCCGGTCCTGATGCTAGTGCGCACGGCTCACCAAGTGCGGAAGGCGACATGCGCATGCCGGAGATCGTGAAAGGCGTGCAGAGACTGCTCGGGCAAAAAGGCTACGAGCCTGGTGCGCTGGACGGCATTGTCGGCCTCGGGACGCGCGCAGCCATCATGGCCTATGAGCACGACAATGGATTGCCAGTGAGCGGTGAACCATCGGAGCCATTGCTGCGGCACTTGCAAGGCGTGCCGCCCGCGGTGGCTGCAACGCCGCACTCTCGCCAGCGACCCCTACGTTCCCCCGGGGCCGAGCATGTTGTGCGCTCGGTGCAGCAGTCGCTGGCGCAACTCGGTTACTTCTCCGGCAAGATCGATGGCCGGAGCACCGACGAAACGCTTCGGGCCATCCGAGAGTTCGAGATGGATCAAGGCATGATGCCAACAGGGCGCATTTCCGCCCAGCTCATCACAAAGCTCGGGCGTGTGAACGGCAGTGCCAAAGCAGCACAGCGGTGACGCCCCTCAGGTTGGGACGGCCGATGCGGGGGGTGGGCATCTGCTGCCGGGCCGTTGGGCCTTCCGAAGCAGCAAATGAGTCGCGTTAGAGGACAGCGCCACCACGCGCCTACGGCGGTACGCTGCGTGTCAGCGTAAAGCCGCCTGGAGCCACACGATGCATGAAGCGCTGATCACGCAATGTGATCGTGTCTCCCTCGCGAGTGACCACTGGCATCCTGGACCAGAAAAGATAGGCACGCACGCCAGCGTCAATTTTCGCGAGCTTGTCGAGCGCAACACTGGGCAGACCGTGGGGCAACGCCTCGGGTTCGAGTGCAACGTGGCCCGGCACGCCGAAGCTGCCGAACCCATGGTCGTGATCGCAGCGCCACAGCATGCGCCGCTTCCAGAACGTGACGGGGACAGGCGCGGCAACGACCAGCGTCGGCTTCCTTGCGAAGCTGCGTTCCACCTCGGCGGTCGTAATCGCCTCGGCATGCTGGCTGATCAGGCCATTGAGCACGACGTAGGTGCCTATGACCGCGAAGCAGATGACGGCCGGCTTGCGCCAGCCGGCGTGGCCACGACGCTCCAGCCAGAGCGACCACGACACGCCCGCGATCAGTGCCGCCCACAGCCACAGATCGATGATGAAGAGCGTATCGGCGGCGAACCAGCGGCTCGAGAACGGCTCGAGCAAGCGAATGCCATAGCTGTTGAACCAGTCGAGCAGCGGATGGCTCAGCGTGCCGAGGTAGGCCAGCGCCAGCAGCCATCCGGTATGCACCGGCGGGCGCCGTTCGGGCCTGTGGCCGCGGCGTGTCTGCCAGCGGTCGAACATCAGCAGGACACCGGTCAGCAGCGGCGGCAGCAGCAGCACGCCGAAGGGACCGTGCGTCACACCGCGCCGGATCGCAAGCGACTCGGGCCCGAGCAGCAATGAAAATGCGTCGATGTCGGGCAGATTGGCGCCGATGATGAGCGCCGGCATGGCCAGACCGGTCCGGCGCTTTAGGCCGAGCTGTCCAAGCACGGCGCCGAGCAGGCTGTGCGTCAGGTTATCCATGCAAAGGACGTATCACGTCGGCAATGCGGACGTCCCACGTACGCGCGCATCCGTCACTGAGATCAGGATGCGGCACATCCTCAGAGGAAATGCTCGGGCGGATTGCCGAGCAGGATCTGCCCGACGGCTTCGAAGTGGGCGCCACGCGACTGAATCTGCTGCGACAGCGTATGGATGTCGCGAAAACGGCGCTCGATGCCGGAACCCTTGAAGATCGAATCGACGCCCGCTTCCTTGTAGACGAAATCCGCCACCTCGATTGCCGCTTGGATCGCGTTCGCCGAGACAAGCCGAACGCGGCCGCGATCGTTGACGTCGATAATCTCCCATTCCGGTGCGCGACCATAGATTTCGGAAAGCGTCTCTCGCACATAGGCCGCTGCTGAGCCGAGCCGGGCTTCCGCACGGCCAATGCCGCCTTGCAGACTCGGCATGTCCGCTAGGCGCGAAAGTCCGCGCGGCGTCTTTCGCGTCGCGATCGACATCAGCTCCTCCAGCATCGCCCGGGCGGTGCCGATCGCGCAGCCTGCGACGCCGATCGCATAGAGGCCCTGCATCGGGAAGGCATAGAGCGGTCCGGGCTCCCGCCTGAGCGTCGGGTCTTCACGCGTCGAGCTGAAGGCTTCGGGCACGAAGATGTCGTTGACCTCGTAGCTGTCCGACGCGGTCCCGCGCAGCCCGATCGTGTCCCAGGTGTCAAGCAGCGTCGCCTGCGCGAGCGGAAGCAGCAGCGTCCGCACCGTAGGTTTGCCGAACCGATTGAGCCGCAGTGCTCCGTCCGGCTCGACGACGAATCCGTGGCAGCCGATCCAGCTCGCCTGCCGGCAGCCCGAGGCGAAATCCCAGCGCCCGCTAATGCGATAGCCCCCAGGCACTGCCGTCGCGCGGCACTGGTTGGGCGGTCCCCAAGCGATCAGCGCACGAGGATCTCCCCAGATCTTCCGCCCCGTCTCGGGCGGCAGAAACGGTGCCTGCAAGCAGGTGCTGTTGCCGACGAACAGGTTCCAGCCGATCGACGCATCGTGCCGCGAAATGCGCTCGATGGTGCGGAAATACGTGACAGGGTCCACCTGATCGCCGCCGAGCGAGCGAGGCAGGAACAGCCGCGGCAGGCGAGCATTATGCAGCTCAGTGAGCAGCGGCTCAGGGATTCGCCTTGTGGTCTCGATGATCTCAACCGCCGCATCGATCAGCGGCGCGATCGCCATTGCACGTGCCACTGGATCGGGCAGCGGACCAGCCTCGGTGCGCTCGTGGGATGCGGAGACGACCACAGGCCGAGCCGATGTTGCGGTCATGGGGCGCGCTCCTCGTTTAAGCGGCTGGGGTCAGACCCATGGGTCTGACCCCATCTCGGAAATGGTGCGGACCGAAGCGCACCGCCTTATGCTTCACGCCGCCGGGAGCGAGTACGAGAGCGCTTCGTATCCGGCCGCGAACACGCGATTCGACTGCGCCGGATTGCGGTTCACAAACGGTCGATTGAACAGCGGATGACGCAGGCTGCGCACCTCGTGCTCGATTGTGAAGAGGTGCTTGCCGGTTTCCGGGCAGACGATGTCCTTGAACCGGTACTGGTGTTGGTCGTCCTCCTGGCTGACGAGGCCGCGCTCGCCGAGCTTTTTGTAGGGGCCCGAGAAGTCGGAGATGTAAATCGCGACGTGGTGCCCGTCATAAGCGGGCTGCGCGTTGTCCGTCTCGCGATAGACCAGCTTCTGGTCGGCACCGACCACGGCCTCGGCGCAGCGCTGGTCGCCGTTCTCCTTCACGCACGATGGCGTGTTGACGATGGACTTATAGAAGCGCGCGATGCCGATCGCCGTGCCGCGCGGCACCTCGAACTCGACTTGCGGGATCCCGAGCATCATCTTGCCGAACTTCGGGCCGGGCTCGTAGATCTTGTAGCGGTTGCCCCAGGGGCACGTGGCGGCGACGTGATCGTCATGTTGCTGGTAGGAGAACTTGGTGCCGGCGAGTGGCTCTTTCACCATCTCGAGCCGCTGCAGAAGTGCGAGCCGGTCCGGCATGACGATGCATGTGTGACCGCGAAGAACCTGTGCCGCGCCCGTCGGCAGGTGGAATTGGCTCTTGCCGCAGTTCACCCACATGTTGTTGACGCCGGTCATCAGGTAGGGGTCACGAGTCAGGCCAAGACCGGTCACATAGAAAAGCGTCGCCTTCTGCTGGCAAGGCACCCGAACGTTGACGTGCTCCATCCCGACGACATTGCCGAGATCTTCGACCGTCCGGTCGAACTGATTTGACTTCTGCATGGGGCTGGTCTCCTCCAGATGACAGGCAGGCTCTTTGGCTGGCACTGCAACAATCCTCGCTCAAGCCGTCGGCTAGGTCAAAAGCTGAGATGTGAAATCGTCAAGGCAGAGTTGCAGCGACCGCCCAGGACTCGTAAAGATGCACCATTTCAAGCCAAGAACGTTGTTTCAGGCAAGTGCACCCAATCATTCACGAATGATCCCACGCCACAGGGTCAGACGAGGTGTTTGAACCCATTGAGCCAGAGGGAGACGTCCGATGGCCGTTGCCGCAGCCGACATCCAGCCGAACATCCGCAAGCCCATTCCGTTCGATGCCAAGCAACTCGACAAGCTGATGGACGACGCCGGCCTAGATGTCATCGTCGCCACCTCGAAGCACAATGTCCAGTACCTGCTCGGCGGGTATCGGTTCTTCTTTTTCGACACCATGGATGCCGTCGGCGTGACGCGCTACCTGCCGGTCGTGGTCTATCAGAAGGGCCGTCCCGAAAACGCCGCCTACATCGGCTGCCACATGGAGAGCCACGAACGCGAGCTCGACAAGTTCTGGACGCCGGCGCTGGACCTCAACGTGATCGGCTCCAAGGAGGCGATGGACCAGGCGCTGGCGCACATCAAGCGGCTCGGGCCCGTGCGGCGTATTGGCATCGAGTCCGGGTTCATTCCGGCGGACGGCGAAGCCGTGCTTCGGCGCGGACTTTCCAACGTCGACATTGTCGACGCGGTGTTCCCGCTGGAACGGCTGCGCGCCATCAAGACACCGGAGGAGATCGGCTATTTGCGCGAGGCGTCCGAGCGCGTCGTCGATTCGATGATCGCGACCTTCACCAAGCACTGCAAGCCCGGCGCCACCAAGCTCGAAGTGGTCGAAAAGCTGCGCCAGGAGGAGGTCAACCGCAGTCTCGTTTTCGACTATTGCCTGATCACCGCCGGAACGAGCCTCAATCGCGCACCCTCGGATCAGGTTTTGAAGGCCGGCGACATCATGACCATCGATTCTGGCGGCAACTACAAAGGCTACATCGGTGATCTCTGCCGCATGGGCATCGTGCAGGCGACGCCCGATCAGGAGCTCACCGATCTCCTCGGCTTCATCGAGGAGGTGCAGCAAGCTGTGAGGAAGCCGATCAAGCCCGGCGGACGCGGCGGCGATATCTGCGCCGTTGCCGAGCGCATGCTCGATGCCTCGCCGCATCGCAAGTACACGCATTTCATGGCGCACGGCATGGGTCTCGTCACGCACGAGGCGCCACGGCTGATGAACCAGCCGCGCTTCTCCTACGACGGCTACGACATGGAGCGTCCGCTCCAGCCGGGCATGGTGATCTCCATCGAGACCACCATGGGCCACCCCAAGCGCGGCTTCGTGAAGCTCGAGGACACGATCCTGGTCACCAAGCACGGCTACGAGGCCCTCGGCGACGGCGGCCGCGGCTACATCAAGGCGGGGTGATCGGGTAGAGAGTGGGCGCGCGTGCTCATCAAGGCTCCGAACTCACCCCGCAAGAACTCTCATCGGATGCCGTGAGGCGAAAAGCTCGGCTCGAATGTGTGATGTTGCACGCACAGCGGCCGCTTGCGACACTGCGCTCCAGTCGCCACCCACTCACCCGCAAGGCATCCCATGAAACTCTTCTGGTCATCGCGCTCGCCGTTTGTGCGCAAAGTCATGATCGTCGCGCTCGAGAAAGGTCTCGTCGATCGCATCGAGCGGGTGCGCACCGTGGTCTCGCCGACCAAGCCCAACCCCGACGTGATGGCGAAGAACCCGCTGAACAAGCTGCCGACCCTAATCCTCGAGGACGGCCAGGCGCTCTACGACTCGCGTGTCATCGCTGAATACCTCGACAGCCTCGGCGGCGGCGCCAAGCTCTTCCCCGCCTCGGGTCAGGAGCGCTTCGATGCACTGCGCCGGCAAGCGCTCGGCGATGGTATTCTCGACTTCCTGCTGGTGCGTCTCTCGGAAGGTGTGCGTCCGCCCGAGCGGCAGTCGCCGGAGCTTCTCGCCGCCCTGGACCTGAAATTCAAGACCGCCTTCGATGCGCTCGAGCGCGAGGTGCCTGGCCTCGACAAGGCGCCGTTCGGCATCGGTCACATCGCCATTGGGTGCGTGTGCGGCTACGCCGACTTCCGCTACGCCAAGGAAGGCTGGCGCAATGGCCGCCCCAAACTCGCCGCCTGGCACCAGACCTTCGCCACCCGCGCCTCCTACAAAGCCACCGAGCACGCTGACGTGTACTAGAGTGCCACGACGACACGGTAGAGTGCCGGCCTTCATCCAAAAATAAGAGTCGCCGGCACGTCAGGAACGATCGATGGTTCAACCTCGCGCCGCGATGCCCAGGAACATCTGATGCGACTGTCCGATTTCAAAACACTCACTTTCGATTGCTATGGCACACTGATCGACTGGGAATCAGGCATGATCGCGGCGTTACAGTCGCTGACCTCAAAGGTCTCGCCCGCGCTCACGCGCAACGCGATTCTAGAGGCGCACGCTCGCGCCGAATCGATGCAGCAGCGCTTCACGCCGGCCAAGAACTATCGGGACATCCTCGCGACCGTCTACAAGCGGCTCGCCGACGAGTGGCGCGTGCCGGTGACGTGGGAGGAGTGTCAAGCTTATGGCCGCTCGATCGGCGACTGGCCGGCATTTCCGGATTCCGCAGCCTCGCTCAAATACCTGAAGCAGCACTTCAAGCTCGTCATCCTGTCGAACGTCGACAACGCCAGCTTTGCAGCGAGCAACAAGCGGCTTGAAGTCGCGTTCGACGCCGTCTACGTGGCGGAGGACGTCGGATCCTACAAGCCGGACCTCAACAACTTCGCCTACATGCTCGAGAACTTGGAGCGGCTCGGCGTGAAGAAGAGCGAGATCCTCCATACCGCCGAGAGCCTGTTCCACGATCACGGACCGGCAAATCGCACGGGCCTTGCCTCGGCATGGATCTACCGGCGGCACGCTGACGAAGGCTTCGGCGCGACCATGCATCCGGGCGACATGCCGAAGGTCGATTTCCGCTTCGACAGCATGGCCGATCTCGTCAAGGCGCATCAGACCGAGTTGCAGGCCTGATCAGCAGCGTGAGCGCCTCGCGTACCGTTCCAGCCGTTCGAGTTCCGCTCAGTGCTGCTCCTCCAGCCGCCGCGGCAGCACACCGAGGATCGGCGCGATGCGCTCAATCACGCGCGCCGTCACCGGCGCCGCGTTGACGCCGGCAGTGATCTGGCCTTGCGTTTCCGTTGTCGGCTTCGGCTCATAGAGCGAAATGAGCGTCACGTAGCGTGGCGCTGACATCGGGAACACGCCCAGGAACGACGCAATCACCGCGCGCTTTTGATATCCCTTCTCGCCCGGCATCTCTGCTGTGCCCGTCTTGCCGCCAACCTCGTAGCCCGGCACGTCGGCGCGCCGTCCGGTGCCGTATGCGGAGACCACGTTGAGGCGCATCAGGTCGCGCATGGCCTGACTGGTTTCGGCCTTCAGCACGGCTTCACCGGGCGTATACGTGATCGCGCCGAGATACGTCGGCTGCACGCGACGGCCGCCATTGACCAAAGTCGCGGCAGCCGCCGCGAACTGGATCGGAGCCACCGCCAGGCCGTGGCCGTAGGAAATCGTCACCGTTTCGATGCGATCCCAGCGGCTGGGAGCAAGCGGCGGCGCGATCGCACCCGCCTCTGTGCGCGCCTGCGAGAGAAGCCCGAGCCTCTCGAGAAAGGCGCGCTGACGCTCGGCGCCGCTTTCAAGGGCGATCAACCCGGCGCCGACGTTCGACGATTGTATGAAGATGTCACGCACCGACAGCGCTCGCCCCGTCGGATGAAGATCCTTAATCGTGTGCCGGCCAATCTCCAGCGGACGCGTCGTATCGTAGGTTTTCGTCAGCGTCGCCGAGCCGTCGTCGAGCACCATGGCGACCGTCAGCAGCTTGAAGATAGAGCCGAGTTCGTAGACGCCCGCGTGAAGCCGGTCGCGGCGCTCGGGATCGAGCGCCTCAACGGGACGGTTCGGATCCATTGCCGGCAGCGACGCCGCGGCGACGATCTCCCCGTTCGCAACATCCATCACCAACCCGGCCGCGCCCGTCGCCAAATACCGCGACATCGCCTGCCGTAGCTCGTGAACCACCGCATGTTGCACGCCGAGATCGAGCGTGAGCCGCACCGGAGCCTGCCGCGTTCTTGTCGACCCGAGCGTTGTCTCGACACCCAGCGCTTTGTCGATGTGGCGCTCGAGACCGGCAGCGCCGCGGTTGTCAATGTTCACGTGACCGATGAAGTGCCCGACATCCGAGCCGGCGGGATAAACGCGCTTCGGCTCACGGCGGAAGGCCAGGCCGGGCAGGCCTAATTCGTGCACGCGTTGTGCCTCGACCGGCATCAGGCCGCGCTTGATCCAAACGAACCGGCGCGTCGGATCGGCGAGTGCGCGGCGCAGCTCCGCTTCGTCAAGACCGAGCAGCGTTGCCATCAGTTTCTCGACCACCTCATCGCGATCGAGCACCAGCGCGGGATCAGCATAGAGCGAGGACGCCGCCACGTCGGTCGCGATGATGCGGCCGTTGCGATCGAGAATCTCGGGACGCGCCGTGCTCCGCGCCGATGCCATGGGCTCGGCCGATTGCAGCTGCGCCTCGCTGCGCGAGTGGCCGGTCGAGAGCCGCAGGATCTGCCCGGCAATCGACGCCGTGACAAGACCGAGGCCGGCGACCACCAGCAGCGCCCGAGCGACGGGAATGCCTTGCTGGCGTCGCGGCGAGCCATTTGCGATCCGATCGCGCCGCGGCGTCCGTCGCTTCGGGATGCGTGGCGGCGGTAAATCGCGGCGGAGCGGGGCGCTGGCGGAATTCGTTGGAATCATCCGGGCGCCTTCCTCAGCGGTCGTCGTCGCGGCGGCGATCGAGAATACGCGCGATACCATCATCGAACGCTTCACCGACCCGCAGGTACTGGCTCTCCTTTACCGGGGCGAGACCCTGGGCTCGGGCCAGGGCATCGATGCGCTCCGGCCGCCCGAGATAGGCACGCTCTGCCTTCAGCACGGCAATATCCGCCTCCGCTTTCTCGAGCGTGCGCTCCTGTCCATGGACGCGCGCCTCGATGCGGCGTGTGTCGTAGTTGAGCCCGTAGAGCGAGCAGGCGGAGCTGAGCGCGAGGAAGCCTGCCGTGAGAGTGAGCAGCCGGGACATAGGGTGCCTCCCTCTTTTCGCCGCGGTGGCACTCAGCGGCGACGCCGGCGCGCTCCGATCTCCGGAATGCCGAGCTCGCCCGCCTCCTCGGGAGCGAGCGCTGCCGCCTCGGTGCGCACGGCGGCGCGAAGCTTGGCTGAGCGTGCCCGCGGATTGGCCGCGACCTCCCGTTCAGACGGTGTTAACGGCTGCTGGTTAACAATTCGGAAACTCGGGCTCGGCGCGCTGCCGCCGGTTGGCGGGGCATGCCGCGACAGGGCCGACGTTTTGCCGGCGCGGCGCTGCAGGAAACGCTTCACCACGCGATCCTCCAGCGAGTGGAACGTCACCACCACCAGCCGGCCGCCAGGTTTCAGAATGCGCTCCGCACCAGTGAGCGCCGCGGCCAGCTCGCCAAGCTCGTCGTTGACGAACATCCGCAACGCCTGGAACGTCCGCGTCGCTGGATGCTTGTCGTCGCCAGGACGGCGCCCGACGGTTCTCTCAACGAGGCGGGCAAGCGTGACCGTGGTTTCGATCCGGCGAGCTTCACGCTCCCGCGTAATCGCGCGCGCAATGGCACGCGATTTTTTCTCCTCACCGAGCTTGAACAGGATGTCGGCGATCACAGCCTCATCGAACGTATTGACAACGTCGGCCGCCGAGAGTCGATTGCCTCCCATGCGCATATCGAGCGGCCCATCGGCCATGAACGAAAAGCCGCGGGCCGGATCGTCAATCTGCATCGACGAGACGCCGATATCGAGCACCACGCCATCGACCCGCGCAGTCTGCCCGAGCTGCTCCTGCGCCACCGCTTCCAGGGTGGCGAACGGCGTTTCATTCAGCGTCAGCCGCTCGCCAAATTGCTCACACAGCGGCTGCGCCGCCACCACAGCCGTCGGATCGCGATCCAGAGCCAACACCCGGCAATCCGCGGCCTCAAGGATCGCGCGCGAGTAGCCGCCCGCGCCAAACGTTCCGTCGATGAAGATTTCGCCATCCTTCGGCGCCAGCGCCTGCAGCACCTCGACGAGGAGCACGGGAATGTGACGCGAGCTTCCCCCGGACCCGCCCTGTCCCCCGGCGGCGCCCGACCCGGTCAACATTCCCGCTCTCCCGTGCCGCCCTCAGTGCCCCCTGGAGAGCGGCGCCCCGCTGAACTGAAGAGCTTCCGGTGCGCGTCTACCTTTTCGCGGGCGCGCGCGCGCCGGTCTTCGAATTGCTTGGGCTCCCACAGCTGGAACTTCTCGCCGAGGCCAACAAAAGTGACCTCGGAGACAAGACCCGCGTGGGTGCAAAGCTTTTCAGGAAGCACGATACGTCCGTCCTGGTCGATCGAGAGGATCTGGACGTCACCATAGAGCGCGACAGAGAGCTCGTCGCGCTCGTCCGAATAATCCGGCAAGCCGCGGAGAAGCCCGTCGATTCTTTGCGCAAGTCTCTCGCCGCCTGCATCGAGAGCCGGAGCATCGAGCGAGGGGTAGCAGTAGATGCTGGGCGCTCCCCCGCCGTAGCGATCGCGCTCGAGCACAGCCCGGAACGGTGCAGGGATCGAAACCCGCCCTTTGGCGTCGATCTTGTTGGTGAATGTCGAGACAAAGCGGTCCATCCCTCGCCTGACGCCTCACAGTACGCAGCCAACGACCCGGTAAATGCCGGGCAGCCGCTCCCCTGGGCTAGGGGCGTAGGGCTGACCCGGGGTCCGGTGCAGCCGGATTGTTTTGGTCTCTTATGGGATTACATGGGTTCTAATGGGTGTCAATGGATAATTAAGGCTTTCTGGCGGCGCAGCCTGCTTGTCCACAGCTTGGGCGGCGGCGTTGCTGTCCAGCCCCGCGGCACGAACAACCCGGAGCAGCACCTACAGATTTGAATTATCTGAATGAAAGTCCGCGTCGCCTGCACCTGAGCCCGGAGCGAAAGCAAGCCCAGAGCCGCGGTTTTTGCCCCTGGAGACCAGCTCGTGGCGGGCCTGAGCTCACCCACCCGCACTTCCCGCGAGCGGCCGCGGCCCGTCCTTGTGTCGCTGTCCCAGCTCGCGCAGTCTTTGCAAGATCATCCCCCGCGCGTGCCCTGCTTCACCGGCACAGTGCCCCTCGCGTCAACCCGATCGGAGCCGCCATGTCGACCCAGACGACTCAGAAGCTCTTCCGCTACGTCCGCGCGCCGTCCGGCGTACCCGACGCATCATGCTTCCGCCTCGAGGAAGCGCCGATCCCCACGCCCGCAGACGGCCAGGTGCTGGTCGAGACGCACTTCCTCTCGATCGACCCCTACATGCGCCGGCAGATGGGCGGATCGCCCTATCGCAACGGTCTGAAGCTCGGCGACGTCATGATCGGCCGCGGCGCCGGAGTCGTTGTCGAGAGCCGGCACCCCGCGTTCAAGCCCGGCGATGCCGTGCAGAGCGAATTCGGCTGGCGCCAGTTCGTGACGCTCGACGGCAATGGGCTGAGAAAACTCGAGCCGGACTTGGAACCACTCTCGCTCAGCTTGGGGCTGGTCGGCCAGTCCGGCGCCACCGCCTACGTCGGTCTCTTCGATATCGGACACATGAAGCCTGGAGAAACCGTACTCGTCTCCGCCGCCGCCGGCGCGGTCGGCAGCGCCGTCGGGCAGATTGCGCGGATCTCCGGCTGCCGCGCCATCGGCATCGCCGGCGGCACCGCGAAGTGCCGGCACGTCACGCAAGATCTCGGCTTCGATGCCTGTCTCGATTACAAAGCCGGCCCGCTCGGACCCCAGCTCGCACAAGCCGCGCCCAGTGGCATCGACGTCTACTTCGACAACGTTGGCGGCGAGACACTCGACATCGCACTCGAGCACATGCGCGATCACGGCCGCGTGCCGATCTGCGGGCAGATCTCGCAGTACAATTCGACCGAGAAAGCACCGCAGAAAAACATCGGGCTGCTGCTCGACAAATCGATCATGCTGCAGGGCTTCCGCATCGGCCATCATCTGCCGCGCCGCGATCACGCGCTCGGCGAGCTGATGCGCTGGCACCGCGAAGGCCGCCTCAAGTTCCGAGAGACGGTCGCCGAAGGCCTCGAGTCCGCCCCCGCCGCCCTCGCCAACATGCTCACCGGCGGCAACATCGGCAAACAGGTGGTGCGGATGAAGGTGTGAGACACTGGCCGCACTAATGCAGCACCGGCCCCTTGAGAAACTTCCGCCGGTCGCCTGATTTGACCGCAATGTGCACCAGTCGCCCCTTGCGGTTGATGGTCAGCGGTACCTCAACGCCGGCTTCGCCCAGCGACCACACCTTGCGGAAGAAGCCCGCCAGCGTCTTCACCTCCTCGCCGGCGACATCCATCACGATGTCGCCCGAGCGCACATCCGCCGTCTTGGCAGGGCCGCGCCCGGTGATGCCGGCAATCGCGATACGGCCACTGATCTCGGTTGCATAGAGGCCGAGCCACGGCCGCGGCGGTTTGTTCGGACGACCCATCGTCAGAATGTCGTTGAGGACAGGCTTCAGCAAGTCGATCGGCACGACCATGTTGATGTCCTCGTTCTTGCCGTCGGAACGCACCTGCTGCACTTGCAGCGAGCCGATGCCGAGCAGCTCGCCTGTTGCACCGATCATCGCCGTGCCGCCCCAGTGCGGATGGCTCGGCGCCGTGAAGAACGCCTGGTCGAGCACGTACTCCCAGTAGCCCGCAAACTCCTGCTTGGCGATGATCTGTGCAGCAATCGAATTCTGTTTGCCGCCGGTCGCGCCGATCACCACCGGCTCGCCAACCGTTGCATCAGCCGATTTGCCGAGCTGAAGGAACGGCATCTCGACCCGTGCCAGCGCCTGCACCAGTCCGAAGCCCGTCTCTTGATCGTAACCGATGACATGCCCCTGCACGACGTTGCCATCAGCGAGACGAATCCACACGGTCTCCGCTTCCGTCACTAGATACCCGATCGTCAGCACGACGCCGTCTTTGCCGATGAAAACCCCATGCCCAAGCCGCTCGGTCCCGAGCGTTTCGGCCGTGAACGCATCGGACGGAACGATCGTACGCAGCCCGACAACAGCGTTCAGCGCATGGTCGAGATCGAAGTCGTAGTTTTCAGAGCTTGGCTGCACGATGGTGCGGTCCTCAGGCAATCATCGACATCAACATCCTTAATAATAAGACTATCAGACCGTTCCGACAATTGCTTCCGGCATGGCCAATGCCGGCCAGAGCCACGCTTGGCCTCGCACACAGCCTGTCTGATAGCACGCGACCCCTCCGTCAGAGGAGCTTGCCGACGAAGTCGAGCGCAGCTCGGTCAAAGCCTTCCGCCGCCTCGATATTCACGGAATGTCCACCTGGCAGATCCACCACTGTCACGCCGGGGATGAGACGCCCCGCGCGCTCGCGCATGGGTTGAAACCGCTTTTCCCAAAGGCCGTTGACCAGCAGCGTCGGCACCTTGATCTGATCCAGCCGGTCGGCGATCGAAAGGCTCGGCGAGGTCAGCGCGATCGAGCGCAGGATGCCTTCCGGGGCGATGCGCTCGGCATCGGCGACCATCTCCGCCTTGATGTCCTCGGGGAAGCGCTTGGCGTGCCGCGGGTGGATGCGCAGCTCCTCGAGTGCTTTCTTACCGCCCGCCTGGATCGTCGCCGCCCGCTCTTTCTGAGCCGCCTCGCGCTCAGGATCGCCCTTGGGCGTAAAGGCGGAGATAGAGTTGGTAATGATCAGCCCCATCGCGCGCTCGGGATGCTCCAGAGCGTACTGGGTAGCAAGGCCGGCGCCGAACGACTGGCCACATACCACCCATCGCTCGGCACCGAGCTTCTGCCGGATCGTCTCAAAGGCGGTGATATAGCTCTCGACTTTGTAGGCCGTGGGCTCCTCGGGAGCAGGTGACCGGCCGTGCGCCAGGAGCTCGAGCAGCACGGGTCGCGCCACCGTCTTCAGTGCGCCGAGATTGACCCGCCACTGCACGCGGCTCGACAGGAAGCCATGCACCATCAGCATGTAGGGCCCACGACCACCGTCGTGGACTTCGTAGTAGGGCATCATAGAAGCGTTCCCCCGGACGGACGATCTGCCCAATGGCATAAATCGATGCGATGATCCAGGGTCTTGGTCGGTCTGTGCCGAAGGCGCTGATCAAAGAAACCGCAATACTCGGATGCGACCGTCGGTTACCTTCGGACGGCACGCGAATAGGAATGCTTCGCATGCGCCAAATGGTTTTGGTGGGCTTTCTGCAGGCGCAGAACTGCTCGAACTTCGCGGCTTCTTGGCGCCATCCGGACTCGCGGCTCGACTTCATGTCGGCCGACTTCTACCGCCACATCGCCAAGGTGCTCGAGGCCGGCAAATTCCAGCTCGCGTTCTTCGATGATCGCCTCTCGATGCCCGAGTACCAGAGCGGCAGCTTCGCCGAGGCGGTCGCCAACGGCATCCGCTGCGTGAAAATGGATCCCGTTGCCTGCATGATGCCGATGGCGATGGCGACGGAACGGCTCGGCCTCGGCGCCACCTATTCGACCACTTATTATGAGCCATTCCACGTCGCACGCATGTTCGCGACGCTCGATCTCATGACCAACGGACGCACGGCCTGGAACGTCGTCACGTCGCTCAATTCGGCGGAAGCGCGGAACATGGGGCGGGACGACATGACCGAGCATGACGAGCGCTATGACCGCGCCGACGAGTTCATGGAGGTCGTGCTCGGACACTGGGATACCTGGGAGGACGATGCGCTGATCGTCGACCGCGCGACTGGGCGCTTCGCACACCCCGAAAAAGTCCACCGCCTCGGATACAAAGGGAAATACCTGAAGTCGCAAGGGCCGTTCACCGTGCCACGCTCGCGGCAAGGCCACCCCGTTCTGATCCAGGCCGGCCAGAGCGGGCGGGGCAAGCGCTTCGCCGCCGAGTGGGGCGAGCTGATCTTCGTCTACAACACCGGATTCGAGTCGACGAAGCGTGCCTACAACGATCTCAAGTCACAATGTGCCGCGACGGGGCGCAACCCCGATGACATGAAGCTCTGCATGCTCGTTCACCCCATCGTAGCCGAAACGCGCACCGAGGCCGAGGACAAGCGCGCGCTTGCCGCCAAACTGCCGCTCGAGGTAGACAGCCTATTGCTGCTGTCGGAGGCGCTCAATTTCGACTTCGGATCGAAGCCGCTCGATGAGCCGTTCACCCAGGCCGAGCTCGACAGCATCTCCGGCCTGCACACCATGCGCGACCGCGTGATGCGCGAATGCGCGGGCCGCATGCCGACGGCGCGCGATTTCATCCGCATCACGGGTCGCGGTCAGCTGCAGAATCCGCTGGTCGGCACAGGTAAAGACATTGCCGACATCCTCGAGCAGTATTTCACCGCGCCCGCCGCCGACGGCTTTGTCGTCAGCGCCACGTCGGTGCCCGGCACCTACGAGGACTTCGTGAAGTTCGTCGTCCCAGAGCTGCAGCGCCGCGGGCTCTTCCACAAGGACTACACTGGAACGACGCTGCGCGAGAACGCCGGCCTCGCCTGCCCGACGCCCGGCGCCTGGCGCCGTGTCCGCCGCGGGTGATCGCTCGAAGGTCACGTGCTCCGCATGCGATCCCACTTACGCCGTTTGCTCGAGTCCAACGGCCGAAGGCGACGCGTAGATTGCGTAATGGCTCCAGGGTCGCCACTTCGGTCCGCCCACTTTCACTCGCTGCAAAACGGGGCTGTTCTGCAGCACGTCGTCGAACTGAGGATAGACATAAACGACATATGCTTCGCGAGGACTGGTTTTCAGAGTTGTCTCGAGCTTCGCAACCACCTTTTCGAGTATCTCCCGACCGAACGGATCGAATAGGAACAGGACGAACGGCTCTGCGTCATACTGAAAATCGAGAGCATCCATGCAACGCAGATCAAAATTTGTGCAACGTTGCGAGGCGGGTCGATATCGCCTGACATTCTCACTCGCTGTCCGATGCAACCTCTCGGATAGCTCGACTCCGACGATTTTCGCGAACGGGAACTCGGAAGCGATCATCAAAGCGCGACCTTTGCCCGAGCCCATATCCACGAACGTGGTCTTGTGAGCTCGCAACGGGATCAACCGAAGAACTTCATAGATCACGGAAGCAGTCGTCGGCACGTAGAAGTGAACCGCCGTCTTTTGACCATGCTCGAATACTGGCGCCGAAGTATCCGTGTTGAAACGCGAATCGAACCGTTCCAAGCGCTCCTCGACGTAAGATCTCGCATATTCGAACAGATAGAAGATACGGCCGAGCACGGGACCATTCAGATCCAACGGACCTCGGAAAAGTTTGACGAGGATCGGGTTCAGAGCAGTCATGTTCGCGTCTCCGGTGGCTTCCGCTCGCTGCGAAGTGGACGTCCGACTGTCGGACCATGTGCCCCGGCAAGCCCACGTGCCGAGGAATCGCGTCGCATCATGCTAGCGAGGCTGTTCTGTGTGTTGTTCCGGAGCTCGCCGTCGCCGTACCGGTGGCCAACATAGCGAACGCCGAACGGCGTGTTGCCAAAGCCCTGTCGGATCACAATGCCGATCAAGGATGAGGCGGATCTCAGTCTCTCGGGCTATTGCGCCAACGCACGAACTGATAGTCGAAAAATTGACGCAGACCACCAAGAGCCAGCCCATTCGCCGGCCGATCAAGTACTTGTGATCTCGACCAGTCAGCAATAGCGGCTCGTCGGTATGTTGGGCGAGGCTGACGTCACTCCTACCTCAACTTCAGTGTCGAAAGTGCCATCAGGTTGAGCACGATCGAAATGATCCAGAAGCGCACCACGACGGTCGCTTCCGCCCAGCCCTTCTGCTCGAAATGATGGTGCAGTGGCGCCATCCGGAATACGCGCTTGCCGGTGAGCTTGTACGACGCCACCTGGATGATCACGGACAGTGCCTCCAGCACGAACAGCCCGCCCGCTATCGCCAGTACGAGCTCGTGTTTGGTCGCAACCGCAATCGTGCCGAGCGCACCGCCCAGCGCCAGCGAGCCCGTATCGCCCATGAAAATCATCGCCGGTGGTGCATTGAACCACAGGAAGCCAATCCCGGCCCCTATCAAAGCGCCGCAAATTACGGCCATCTCACCGGCACCCGCGACGAAATGCAGCTGCAGATAGCCCGCGTAGCGGAAATTGCCGACGAGATATGCGATGAGCCCAAACGTTGCCGCCGTTATCATCACCGGCACGATGGCGAGCCCGTCGAGCCCGTCAGTCAGGTTCACCGAGTTGCCCGCCCCGACGATCACGATCATCGCGAATAGGATGAAGAGATAGCCGAGCCAGATCACCACGGTCTTGAAGAAAGGAATGGTCAAGGTCGGCTTGCCGAGCTTCATAATGAACCAGGCGGCAACAGCCGCGATCAAGAACTCGAGTCCCAATCGCGCCTTTCCGCCAAACCCGGAAGACGTTTGCTTTGTGACCTTCAGATAATCGTCATAGAACCCAATCCCGCCGTAGGCGAGCGTGACGCCGAGCACGATCCACACGTAGGGGTTCGATAGATTAGCCCAAAGCAAGGTCGATACGGTCACACCGGACAGGATCATTAAACCGCCCATCGTCGGCGTGCCACGCTTCGAGAGGTGCGACTTGGGCCCGTCGTCGCGGATCGGCTGGCCCTTGCCCTGGCGCAAACGCAGCGAGTCGATGATCGCCGGACCGAACAGGAACACGAACAGCAGCGCCGTCATGATGGCACCGCCCGTGCGGAACGTGATGTAGCGGAAAACGTTGAGCGGCCCGTAGTAGTCGCTCAGTGCAACGAGCTCGTAGAGCATCCCTCACCTCTTGCCCCTGCCCCGGTCGCGCGTGTCCCCCGCGACCGCAGCGGCGATTCTTCTAGACCGAGCGAGTCGGCACGCAAAGCTGTTCTTTATCTGGCAAATGGTCGCCGGTCAGTCTGGGCGGGCCTCGCTCGTCCCGTCCCCGCGCAACTCTGCGTCGCGCCGTTCCAGCTCCGTCACGATTGGTGCCATGTTGGTGCCGAGCGAGCCTTTGACCATCACCACGTCGCCCGGTTGCAGCGCAGCCGTCAGCGGTGCGATGAGATCGGTTGAGAGCTGTCCCCAGGCACCACGCAATTCATTGGGCAGTAGATCGAACAATCCTTTCATCAGTGGCCCACAGGCGAACACGCGATCGATTTTGTTCGCCGCAATGGCGTCGATCAGGCTGTTGTGCAGCTGTGGGCCGAGATCACCGAGCTCTCGCATATCGCCCATCACTGCGATTCGGCGCGCCGCCGGACCGTGCGTCGTGTGGCCCAGCACCGCGAGTGCCGCACGCATCGACGCCGGGTTGGCGTTATAGCTTTCGTCGATCAGCAGGATGTCATTCAATCCGCGACCATCCGGTACATTGATCCGGCAACGGCGCTGCCCTCCGCGACCGGCTGCCGCGGCGACGGACTGGAGGTTTGAAATGGTGTCCAGCGAGACACCGAGCGCGATGAGCCCGGCGACGACTGCCAACGAGTTGATCGCGATATGCTCGCCGGGAATGCTGAGGCGATACCGTGTGCCATCCGTCAACGTGACGTCGGATCCAGTTGCTGAACTCTGCACGTGCTGCGGATGCACGTCAGCCTCGACCGAGCGTCCAAAAGTCAAGGCCTTGGCACCCTCGGCTTCCGCCGCGCCCGCGAGAAAAGCGAAATGCGGATTGTCGCGCGGCAGGATCGCTATGCCACCGGGCTCCAGGCCTTCCAGGATTTCCGCTTTGGCCTTGGCAACGCCGACCTCTCCGTCGGCAAAGTTGCCGACGTGCACGGGCAGCACATTGACAATGACTGCTACGTGCGGGCGCACGATCGTCACCAATGGACGAATCTCGTTTGCGTGGTTCATGCCGATTTCAATCACGGCAAAGCGGACATCGCGCGGCATGCGGGCGAGCGTCAGCGGCACCCCCCAGTGATTATTGAAGGACTTCTCCGGCGCATGAGTCTTTGCAATCGAAGATAACGCGGTGCGCAGCATTGCGGTCGTGCCAGTCTTGCCGGCGCTGCCGGTGATGGCGATCACGCGCGCCTCGCGCGACAGCCTCGCCCGCGCCGCGGCACCAATCCGGCGCAATGCACCGAGCGGGCCGTCGTCAAACTCCCGAACGCGAAGCAACACTCCATCGCCAGCTTTCCTCGCGTAGCTTTCGGACACCAATGCCGCAGCGGCCCCGCGCTCGAACGCCGTGCTAACGAAATCGTGCCCGTCGCGCTGATCCCTGAGCGCAACGAAGACCTCGCCGGGGGCAATGGAGCGCGTGTCAATCGAAAACCCAGTGATCGCACCCGATGGCGTTCCGTCAGCCCGCCCCCCGCTTGCCGTGATCAACTCGTCCCACGACCAGAGCGGGCTCGCCGCACCGCCCACCGACGGCGCCCGGCCACCGCCCGCCTCACGAATTGCTTTCAAGACTTCCTCCTGGTCGGAGAACGGCAGCGTTTTGTCGCCGACGATCTGGCCGGTCTCGTGGCCTTTGCCCGCAACAAGCAGCACGTCGCCAGGACCGAGCATGGCGATGCCGGCGCGGATCGCCGCCGCGCGGTCGCCGATCTCGCGGACATCGCCGCCCGATGCACCGCGCATGATCTCCGCTCGAATGGTCGCCGGCACCTCGGTACGCGGGTTGTCGTCAGTCACGATGACGGTGTCGGCCTTGCGCGCAGCAATACCGCCCATGATTGGCCGCTTGCCCTTGTCGCGATCACCGCCGCATCCGAACGCACACACGAGGCGCTTTGCGAATGGCCGCAGCGCATCAATGGCTGCTTCCAGCGCCTCGGGCTTGTGCGCGTAGTCGACGATGATGGTCGCGCCATTCGTTTCGGCGACGACCTCGAGGCGCCCGCTCACGCCCTTCAAAGTTCCGATCGCCCGGATTGCGCGCGCCGGATCTTCTCCTGCCGCGATCGCAAGACCAGCCGCAACCAGTGCATTGCCCGCCTGGTAGTCGCCGATCAGCACCAGGTCGATGTCGTACGTCTTGCCCGCGTGCGCGACTTGCAGCTTCTGTCCGAAGCCGGCGCGCTCGGCCTTGACCAGCTTGATCGTCGCGCCCGCACGGCCGGTGTCGATGACATGAAGGCCCCGCGCACGTGCAGCTGCTGCCGCATCCCCCGATGCTGGCCCATCCGCATTCACTACCACCGTCTGGCCCGGCTGCATCAGCTCGCGAAAGAGCCGCAGCTTGGTTTCGAGATACGCTTCCATTGTCGAATGATAGTCGAGATGGTCGCGGCCGAGATTGTTGAAGGCCGCCGCCGTCATCCTCACGCCATCGAGGCGGAACTGATCGAGGCCATGCGACGAGGCCTCGAGCGCCACATGTGTCACGCCTTCCGCGGCGAGCGACGCGAGTGTCTTGTGCAAGGTCACCGGATCGGGCGTCGTCAGCGAGCCGTAGACTGACCCATCGGGCTTCACCACGCCGATGGTGCCGAGCGACGCGGCCTGCCTCCCGCAAGCGGCGAAGATTTGGCGCGTGAACTCGGCGATCGACGTCTTGCCGTTGGTGCCGGTGACCGCGACGATCGACGCGGGCTGCGGTCCGTAGAGAGCAGCAGCCATCAGCGACAGAGCGCGGCGCGGCTCCGTCGCGCGGACTACAGCAACGTCGGCCGGTACATCGAGCTTCGTGTCGAGCCCCGCCAGGATGGCGACGGCACCCTTCGTGAGGGCAGCCGGCACGAACCGCGCGCCGTCCGTTTTAGAGCCCGCCAGCGCGGCGAAGAGAGAGCCTGGTTTCACCTCGCGGCTGTCGGCCGTCAGGTCAGCGATCTCGACCGCGGCAGGGCCGTGCACCTGCTGCGCCTCAGAAGCCGCTATCAGTCGGGAAAGTTGCATCGCCCCAGTCTCGGCCGTGGCTGCACAGATCCTGGAACTCACAGTCCGGCCCGCACGCGCCCTGCGCGATCGCTACAACTCGATCGTGGCTCAAGTTCGGACGACTGTTCTCTAGGCTTAGTCGCGAATCCGGTCAAATTGGGCGGTGGATACGGCCGGCGCCAGCTTGGTCTGCCTCGATGCTGGCCAATGGTTGCTGAATCAACTTTGAGCTGGACGGCCTGGATTCTGGGCGTTGATAGGGATTGCAGGTCATCCGCGACCGGGGGTCTGACGCACAAATCGATTTGTCATGGGCGAATTTCGCTTCTGGCGCGTTTTCGGGGCTCGAGGCTAGGGGGGTAGCCACTCGCAACCGCGCCTCTGTACGGTGCCTTAGAACGCAACGGCGGGGCCTTCTACGGGCCTGAAGAAAACCCGCAAAAGTTAAAGCGTTTCGAGACAGTTAGGCCTGAAATCAGTCCGCGCCGCTTTTTCAGCATCGAACTGGGTTCGAGCATCAGGCCAGGCTTTGCCGACCGATCGTGGCTATGCACATTTTGCATGTGCAAAGGCCTTCGCAACGACATCTCGACTGTGGCAACGCACAACAAGGTGCGCTATCTGCTTGTCCGGACAGGTGAAGGCCCAGAAAAATCGGCAAAAGTTCGGGGGACGATCCATGCACGGAACGCACGGCAGCGCGCTCAGCCGCTCCGCCCGATCTTTGACGCTCCCGATCCACTACCCGCACGAGCAGCACCCGAGGGGCGCCGAAACCATCGAAGTAGCGCCTGGCATTCTCTGGGCGCGGGTGCCTTTACCGTTCCGCCTCAACCACGTGAACTGCTGGCTGATCCGCGAACAGGACGGCTGGACTATCATCGACACGGGCACCGCCAATAAAGCAGCCCGGGCGATCTGGGACGAGCTGTTCAAGGGCGTCCTCTCCGGCGCGCCGATCGTCCGCCAGCTGGCGACCCATGGCCATACGGACCATGTCGGCCTTGCCGGGTGGCTGTTCGAGCTCTCCGGCGGGGCCCCCTATCACATCACGCTGGTGGAGTGGCTCTCCGCGACCGTCCGCATCGATGAATCGCGCTCGCCTATCGGCCCGCATGCGCTGAAGTTCATGAACGCGCACGGCGTCGACGACATCACTGTCGACAGTTTCCGCGAGGAGCGCCGCCGCACCAATGCGCAGATGCTGCCGCTGCCCACCGCGTTCCAGCGTCTGCGCGACGGCCAAAGGCTCACCTTCGGCGGCCGCTCGTGGGAGGTAATGGTCTGCGGCGGACACGCCGCCGAGCATGCCTCGTTCTGGTGCGAGGACGAGAAGATCCTCATCGCCGGCGACCAGATTCTCTCGAAGATCTCGCCCATGATCGGAGTTTTCGCGCAGGAGCCGGAGGCCGATCCACTCTCTGAGTATTTGGCCTCCCTCGACCGCTTTCGCTCGCTTCCCGCAGATACCCTTGTACTTCCCTCGCACGGATTGCCGTTCACTGGCCTGCTGACACGTGTGGAAGAGCTGGCACACCATCACGATTTGCGTCTCGCCGCCCTCGAGGACTTGATGGAAAAGCCCGCCACCGCCATGCAAATGGCACGGGGCTTGTTCCAGAAAGCCGTCGAGGAAGGCCAAGGCCGCCACGCCTTTGCCGAGACGCTGGCGCACGCCCATCATTTAGTGACGGAAGGCCGAGCCGAGCGCCGCCAGGACAGCAAGGGCCGTTACGTATTCATGCGCGATTGAGCGCACGGGGCAGGCAACAGGTATGTCGCCTATCGGACCGTCGAGCCCCGCGTCCGCGCTCTACGAACCTAGGCCGCGGCCTTGAGCTTCTGAATCTCTCGCTTGAGCTTCAGGCACTTGGGCGAAAGCTCTTCGGCGCTGGCCTTGGCGAGGAAGGCGTCGAGCCCGCCGCGATGCTCCACCGACTTCAGGGCATGAGCGCTGATCCGGAGTCGAACTTTCCGCTTCAGGGCATCGCTGATCAGCGTGACGTTGACCAGGTTCGGCCGGAACACACGCTTGGTCTTGTTCTCGGCGTGGCTGCGCAGTTGGCCCGCGAGCGGCAGCTTGCCGGTCAGCTCACAACGCCTAGTCATCGATCTTTCCTCCGGTAGGCAATCACGGGCGGGGGCGACAGCCTGGAGGTCTGCCGGAGACAAGGCTCATGATCGCGGAAATAGTTTTGGCCCCAGGGTGCCCCAGGGACCAGCGCGGCCTCTATAGGCGTGAGGCGCCCAAGCGTCAAGGTTCGATTGCCGGCACCACCGCCGCAATGACGGTGGGCGCCCAGCTTGCATCCGGGCGCTGACATCTTTCAAAAGGTTTGCGTAACGCAGTTTGTCGGCTGCAGCGTCACACAGCTCGAATTGCGAGGTTTCAGATAGAATTTCTCCTCGAGATCGAACGCGTTCTTGATAAAGTAGTTGAAGATCAGCGGCACATAATTGTATTTCGAATGGCCGATGATGACGCTCTCACCAGCCGTCAATAGTGCGCTCGGCATGCCCTGGTAATCGGCGCCCGTCACCATCGGCGTCCCACCGTGGTTGTCGCGCGACCAACTGACCCTGTACTGCAGGTTGCCGTTATTGTTCTGTGCCTTCACGCTATAAATATTCACCGTGAGGCGGGTGAGATCGTACGGCGAGATCAATTGCTCGATGATCTTGAGGTGACCATCGACCTCCTGCTCTGTCAGGCCTTCGGCCGGGGCCCGCGCGACGAGGTCGGCAGTCGAACTCGCCGCCTGAGTCACGCGGCGGTCGACGGTCAGGGCCTGGCTGAACTCGACCGAGCCGACGAACAGCATAAACATTATTGGCGCGATCAACCCGAACTCGACCGCGGCAATCCCGCGATCATCACGGCGAATCCGGCGCGCGAGGCTGGCCGCGTTTCGGGCAATCCTTTGGCTGAGCTGGGTCACCATGTCAGATCTTCCTGTCAATTCGGGTTCGTGAACGGCTCGGTCCGGAACGTTGTCGTGGCCTGAATAAGACGTGAGCCATTGGCCATGTTGCCGAGGTTGAGGAATGGAAATTTCGCCATTTCCCACTCGTAGCAGGCCCAGACGAGCACGATCACACTGGCGCCGCCCGGGACATAGTCGGCGGAAGTTTTCAGGGCGCCAGAGTTGTCCAAGCATTGCGGTATGTCGTCGGGTGAAATGTCGGCACTGTTTGCGAAGCTTTTGACGTTGACGAACACTTTGCCCTGGCAATCGATACTCTGTGGAACGTGGTCGCAGACTTTCTGCTTGAACTGCGCTCCTGTGAGTTCTGACTGCTGGGCCTGTCCAGTGCGGATTAGGCGGGCCGCCTGTTCCACCGCATTCTCGAGTGTGAAGGTCGTAAAGAAGAAGAGGCCTACGGCGATGATGCCGAACAGGAACATCAGGAACGGCCCGACCACCATCGCGAATTCGATCATGGTGACGCCGTCTTCGTTTGACTTGAGCCGGCGCAATATCCTCACGGCATTGCCTGATGCCAGCTGTGCCGGCTGAATTCGCCAAATCATGATCGAACGCCTCGAGACGAGTTAAAGGCCGTGGCGGCATTGAAATACGAGAAAAATAAACAAAAAGCTTATTTCATCTCTGATCTGCCCGAATGGTGAACAAATAGGCCAAACGTTTGCAAATCGTTGTCAAGGCCGAGACTAGTTGACCGTTTTGACGGATATTTAAATTCGATTTTTGTCTACAGCGGACAACCGCAAAAATTTGCTGCAAATTGCAATTCATGAACAGGGCGCATCACGCAATCCTTTGCGATGAGGTTTCCTGCTCTCTCCGGCGGCACTACCCAGGACCTCCGGAGTGCGCGCGCCCACCAACGCGCGTCGGCATGGAGCGGGCGTGCCCCTGTCCGCTCCGTGCTGCCTTTCGCGCGCATGCAGTCTAAACTACCGGGTCCGGATTTGCCTGCCCGGTTTAGGCGTTCGTTAACTCAATACGCCTACCGTGTGTTGTTAAGACTGAAACATAAACCGTGTCTTGATTGAAGGCTGCGGGAACCCCGGCTATGTCGATCAGCTACGCAAACGACGAAGCGCCAGTCATCTACAAGAGGACGCCGTTAACGCTGGTTGGCCTCATGGTTGCCAACGCGACGTTCTCGTTCGTGATCCTTTTCTCGTGGAGGCTGGTCGAGCTCTTCGTATCCGAGCCGCTCTCCTGGGCCACCTGGGTCCCTGTCTATCGCGGCAGCAGCTACGAGGATATCTTCCGCTATCCATTCGTGGTGCTCTGGCTGTGGCCACTAATCGGAATTTTCGGTGCTTGGATCTCGCTCAAGACGGCAAGATTCCCGCTCGCCTTTGCGTTTGCGAGCACGCCAGTCGCCGTACTGGCCTTGGTCTTTGGTTGGTTCTATCTGACGCCGCAGGGCTGGCACTGACGTGCGGGACGCCGTTAGATCGAAAAGCTCGTCCCGCAGCCGCAGGAAGCGGTGGCATTCGGATTCGTTATTCTGAAAGCCGCTCCAATCAAGTCGTCGACAAAATCGATTTCAGAGCCGCTAAGGTAGGCGATCGAGACTGGGTCGATCACGACCCGCGCGCCTTCCCGCTCGATCACGATGTCGTCCGGCTCGGTCCGGCCGACAAGATCGAACTTGTACTGGAAGCCTGAGCAGCCGCCCCCCTCGACGCTGATCCGTAGCATCGGATTGGACGGCTCGTTCCGTGCGATTTCATTGAGGCGGCGCGCGGCGCGTTCTGTGACAGTCACGTCGTTAGTCACATCCATGCGAACCTCTCGTGAACATAGGCCGCAGACTCCTGTTCGCCGCGACTCACCTTATTTAGATATGGTGACGGAGTTAGATGTCAATTCGCGCTGTGGCGATCGATGGCTTCGCCACCGAGCCGCAAGGCTCGTGCTTCGGGGTCGCTCCACTCCGTCTTGGGAATAGGCCTGAGAATGCAAGAGCAACAGCTGCAATGGATCTCGGCCCGGCGTCCGGTCGCTGTCTACGCTGCCGATGCCGGACAGAGCCGCGGACGGCTCGTATCTGAGCCGCACTGCCCGATGCGCTCGCCGTTCCAGCGTGACCGTGACCGGATCGTCCATGCAACTGCGTTCCGACGGCTCAATTACAAGACCCAAGTGTTCTTATTTCACGAGGGCGACCACTACCGAAGCCGCCTCACACACAGTCTCGAGGTGGCCCAGATTGCCCGGTCCATAGCACGATTGCTTTACCTCGACGAGGATCTGGCTGAGGCGCTCGCACTCGCGCACGATTTGGGCCACCCCCCGTTTGGACACGCGGGCGAACGCGCGCTGGATCGTGCCATGGTCGAATTCGGCGGTTTTGATCACAACGCGCAAAGCCTGCGGGTCGTGACCCTGCTTGAGCGCAAGTATGCCGCATTCGACGGGCTTAACCTGTCGTTCGAGACGCTTGAGGGCTTGGTGAAGCACAACGGTCCATTGATCGGTGACCATGCTCGCGGCGGCGAACCGGACCAGATCCTGTTACGTACAGTACAAGCTGTCGGCCTTGCAAAGCACCTGGCTCTCGACCAGTTTGCCTCGGCGGAAGCTCAGGTCGCCGCAATCGCAGATGATATTGCTTGGCACAACCACGACATCGACGACGGGCTGCGCGCAGGGCTCCTGTCAATCGATGACCTCGTGGATGTACCGCTTGTTGGCCGTTTCGTGAGCGATGTGTTGACCGGGTCGGCGACAACCGAGCACCGCAGGCAAATCTATGAGGTCAACCGCCGCATGATCACGGCCATGATCGCCGATTGTGTTGCCGAGACACGCAGTCGACTGGCTGGAATCGATGCAAGGCATCCTAACGATTTGCGCCGGGCGGAGCGGGCGACGGTCACATTCTCTGATGCCATGACTGAGGGTCTCACCGGCCTGAAGTCGTTCCTGTTCAAGAACGTCTACCGGCACCCGCGAATTGATCGCATCATGTCCAATGCCGAGGCGGTTCTGACTGGCCTTTTCCAACGGTACCTTTCGGATGCCTCGTCTCTGCCTGACAGCCGGGGAACGGGATTGAGTGGCTGCAACGAAGCGGAGCGGGCACGGAGCATCGCTGATTTTATCGCCGGCATGA
This sequence comes from uncultured Hyphomicrobiaceae bacterium, assembly GCA_964500805.1. GTDB lineage: Bacteria > Pseudomonadota > Alphaproteobacteria > Rhizobiales > Hyphomicrobiaceae. The sequence goes on along the minus strand of CAZCQH010000006.1, from coordinate 64,977 downwards.
CCGATCGCTTCGCCATCGCGGAGCACCGCCGGTTGTTTGACGCTACACCGGATTTGGGCTAGGCGGGCCCGGCTTGCCGGCGCTTCTCCGGCCCATTTCCTGCAGGCTTTTGGATCGGCTCGAGGAAACGCATGAACGTGTTCCAGCACGTTGAGGAACGCATTGCCGCCGCACTCGTCGCACTCGAGGCGGATGGGACACTGCCTGCCGGCATCGCGAGCGTATCTGTCGACGTCGAGCCCACACGCGATCCCGCGCATGGCGATGTTGCAACCAATGCCGCCATGGTGCTCGCCAAGCCTGCACGCATGAAACCCCGAGAAATTGCTGAGAAGTTGAAAGGGAAGCTTTCCTCCGAACCCGGCTTCAAAAGCCTTGAGGTCGCTGGGCCCGGATTTCTCAACATCACGCTCGAAGCCAAGGCTTGGCAGTCCGTGATACCGTCGATCCTCAGAGAAGGTGCGGGCTTTGGCCGTGCCATTATTGGCAATGGCGAGCCGATCAACGTCGAATACGTCTCAGCCAATCCGACGGGACCTATGCACGTCGGCCATTGTCGCGGAGCCGTTTTCGGGGATGCGCTGGCGAACCTGCTCAGCTTCGCCGGTTATCGTGTGACGCGGGAGTACTACATCAATGACGCAGGCGCGCAGGTCGACGTGCTCGCGCGTTCGGCCTACCTGCGCTATCGCGAGGCGCTGGGCCAGACGATCGGCAATATTCCCGAGGGTCTCTATCCTGGCGATTATCTAAAGCCAGTTGGCGAGGCACTCGCGAAGACGTATGGCAAGGAGCTGCTCGACAAGCCTGAGACCGACTGGCTTCCCGACGTGCGGGCGACGGCAATCGACGCCATGCTGGCGATGATCAGGGATGATCTCGCAGCCCTCAACGTGCGTCACGACGTGTTCTTCTCCGAACGATCCCTGACGGCTGGTGATAGCGATGAGGTAGCGCAGACGGTCGAGGAGCTCAAGGCGAGGGGATTGGTCTTCCAAGGACGCCTTGAGCGGCCCAAAGGGCACGAGGCAGACGACTGGGAGGAACGTGAACAGACGCTCTTCAAGGCGACAGACTTTGGCGACGACGTTGATCGGGCGCTGATGAAGTCGGACGGCAGCTACACGTATTTCGCCGCGGATATCGCCTATCACCGCAACAAACTCAACCGCGGGTTTCGCCACCTGATCAACGTTTTCGGTGCAGATCATTCCGGTTACGTCAAGCGTATGCAGGCGGCCGTGAAGGCGTTATCCGATGGCAACGCCGATCTCGATATCAAAGTGTGTCAATTGGTTCGCCTGCTTCGGGCTGGCGAGCCGGTGAAGATGTCTAAGCGCGCCGGCACTTTCGTCACCCTTCGGGAGGTCGTGGACGAGGTCGGCCGTGATCCCGTGCGCTTCATGATGCTGTTCCGAAAGAATGACGCGACGCTTGATTTCGATCTTGCCAAGGTGATCGAGCAGTCCAGGGAAAATCCAGTGTTCTACGTGCAGTATGGTCACGCACGAGCGTACTCGATCTTCCGCAATGCGAAGGAGGCGTTTCCAGACATAGATGCCGTCGGAGATCCGAAGGTCCTGGACGGCGCGCGCGTCGAGCTCCTCTCGGACCCGACCGAGCTCGATCTCCTCAGGCGGATGGCCCTTTTCCCACGCGTTATCCACGGTGCGGCGATTGCACACGAACCGCACCGCGTCGCGTTCTATCTCCATGATTTGGCATCAGCATTTCATGCCCATTGGACAAGGGGCAATGATTCGCCACATTTGCGCTTTATCCAGACTAACGATCGGACTCTGACTATTGCACGGCTCGCATTGGTCGGTGCTTTTGCACAGGTCTTGGCCTCAGGTCTCGCAATCCTGGGAGTCGAAGCCCCTCGTGTGATGCGATAATGCGGGCGAATCGCAATACCGTCCTGTTCCCGCGGGCATTAGGGACCAGGATGTCGCGTCGAAGGGAAAGAAGCTATGGCAGGGTCGAACCGTACCCCACATACGATGGCACCGCCGTCGTGGATGCGACCCGAGATGGCCGGCAAAGGCGCTCCGGCAGAACGCGACGAGCAGCTGCCGACTCAAGCCCACTGGCCACAGGCGCGTCAGCCTGAGCAATCGGGTGCGCTGCCGCAATCCTACGCGCAGGATCAGCCCAGCCACGGCCAGCAGGTGCAGCACCATCAAGGCTTCGCGCCTCTTGAAGAACTCTATCAGCAGAGGCCGCATCAACCGGCAGCCATCCAGCCGCGTCAGGATTGGGCAAACGGGCACGAACGAGACTTCCGTGCGTTCCCACAGGTACCGCGTGGCGATGCGCAGGCGTTCGGTCAAACTTTTGCACAGCCGCAGACGTCTGCTGCCTATCAGCAACCGCCCCAACAGGGCTGGGCCCACGGCGATTTCGGGCACACGCACGCCTATCCGGCGCAGGGGCAGCAAGACCACGCAGCTCAGCCCGGCGGCTATCATGACCCGCATCAGTTCGGATATGCAGGTCACCAAAACGCCCTTGAAGCGCGATACGCGCAATGGCCAGACCACGCAACCGATCAAGCTTACAATTTGGACCACTACGCTCAGCAGCAGCCTGGCCAGGCTGGCTACGCCCAGCACCCGCACGAATACGACTTGCAGGGATCAGGCGATCACTCTGAGATTGAGGATTTTCAGGACGACGAGCCGGAAAGCCGGCGCGGTCCTCGCGCTTCCGTGGTTGTTGCAGCGTTGGTTGGCGCCATCGCGGTAGGCGGCGGGCTCGCCTACGGCTATCGCATGCTTGGCGGCAGCAAGGGGACCGTCAATCCGCCGATTGTGAAGGCCGACAAAGCACCTGCCAAAGTCAAGCCCATTGAGTCCGGCGGCAAGGACGTGGCCCATACGGACAAGAAGTTCCTGAATAGTCTAAGCGAAGACGGCAAATCTCCTGCAGCCGCAGCCTCCGCGACGGCTACCGCGGCACCGGCTGCCGGCTCCTTGCCAGCCGAGCCGGAGGCACCTCGCAAGGTAACGACGTTGGTCGTTAACCGCGACGGGACGCTCTCTCCGCAGGCCAACATGACAGCCCCCGCGGTGCCTGCAGCCCCCACCACCGCTACCCCACCGCCGGGCATGATTGTAGAAGGCGGTACGCCGCGCGCTCCACTCCGTGGAGCATCCGGCGATGCACCGGCTCCAGCTGCAGCCCCGAAAGTGGCTGAGCTGCCAGTGCCGCGCGTTAAGCAAGAGCCGCCGCAGCAACCAATTGTCGCGTTTCCAGCACCGACACAGCCGGAAGCAGCGGTGCCTAAGGCGACAGTTGTGAAGAAGAAGCCAACTGTTCGCGACGATGCTGCGGTTCCGCAAGCAACAGCGGCCACCGCCGCGGTCGCTCCAGCAACGCAAGCCAAGGCGACAACGAGTTCCACCACCGGAGCAGTGCTGGGTTACGTCCCTGTGCTGGCGTCGAAGAAGTCACGCGAAGAAGCTCTCAAGTCCTTTGCAGACATGCACCAGAAGTTTCCCGACATTCTTGGTGGCAAGTCGCCGGATGTTGTGCAAGTGGACCTCCCTGACAAGGGCACCTATTTCCGGCTGATCGTTGGTCCGCCCGGCTCCAAGGAAGCCGGCCAAGACGTCTGCAAGAAGCTTGCAACCCAAGGCTTCGGTGGTTGCTGGATCACAGCCTACCGGCAGTAGAAGCTGGCAAAGCCCATTGCGAGAAGCACTGCATCAGTCGAAAGCGGCCTGAGCTTCGCCTCTTAGCAACTTCGGTACATCGCCAGTGAGCCCGGCCGCCTCGGCAACGATCATTTGTTTCAAGCCTGGCAATTGGTCGACTAGGTTGAGACCTGCATCGCGTATGATGCGCACGATAAGCTGGTCGTTGGAAAAAAGCGTATTGAGTGAATCGAAGGTTGCCGACGACATCGTCGAATCGAACCGGCGCCATTGTTGATATCGCTCAAGCGACATGGGATCAGCAGCATCCAGCCCAAGCCGCATGCCGTCGACAACGCATTCAGCAAGCGCTGCTACATCGCGGAACGCGAGATTGAGTCCCTGTCCGGCGATCGGATGCACGGTTCGCGCCGCATCGCCGACGAGCGCCAGACGCGAGCCGATCAGCGCCGTTGCAGACTGCAGCTCCAATGGCCAAAGCGCGCGTGGCCCGTCCAATGCCAGCGCGCCAAGCTTGTAGCCAAACCGCTGTCCGAGCTCGTTAAGAAAGGCAGCATCGTCGAGCGCAGCGATTTCCCGCCCACGCACCTCGTCCTCGCTCCAGGTGACACAGGAACGGTTGCCAGTGAGCGGCAGCGTGGCGAACGGCCCGCCGGGCAGGAAGTGCTGTACAGCCCGCCCGTCGTGCGGCCGATCGTGCCGGACAGTCGCAACGATTGCAACCTGCGCTGGCGACGATTTGCGCACCTTGATGCCGGCAGCATCTCGGATCTGCGACCGAGCGCCGTCGGCAGCAATGAGCAGCGCAGCGCGAAGCGAGCGGCCGTCTCCGAGTTCGAGCACGACTCTCGAGTCCGAGGCACGGTACGAGACGATCGCAGCCGGCGCAAGCACGGATATGTTGGGCATTTCCAGTACTTGATCTAACAACGCGCGACTGAGCGCATCGGACGGAACAATGTGGGTTGCCGTCATTGCAACTGTCTCGCCCTGATCGGGGCGTGTATTCGACGGCAAGCGGTTATCATAGCTTAGAAGCACCGGCCGGATCGCGTTCTCGAGCGAGGAGTCGGTAATGTCGATCGCGTACACCGGCTGCACCTCAGCCGCGAGCCGAGGCCATATGCCGAGCACGGATAAAAGATTGCGCGAAGCCGCCCCGATAGCGAACGAGCGCGGGTCCGTGGTCGCAGGTGCGGCACCCATTTTCAGGAGCGCACGTTCGACCACCGCAATGCGAACATCGGAGCCGCCAAGCGTTGCTAGCGCGAGTGCCATCGCAAGCCCAGTGTGACTGCCACCGGCAATCACAACGTCAAATGTCAGACGGGGCGATATGGACATCGTTTGCACGTTCTTGTTTCTGCTGGTCCCGCCGACGACCCTTCGACGAGCTTGACACATTGTGGTGCTGGCACTCTAGGCTTCTAGCACGCGAACCCGCTTTACCATGACCGACCGAACTCAGAGACCATGGCAACGAAGAAAACCAAGCGCAGCAAAGCCGTCGACGAGTTACTAACGAGCCTCGACCTCGAAACGCTGGAGCACAATCTGTTTCGTGGTCGCGGCCCTAAGGCTGGCTGGCAGCGCGTTTACGGGGGCCAGGTTCTGGGACAGGCGCTGGTTGCCGCCGTGCGTACCGTTCCTGAGGACCGACTCGCGCACTCTGCTCATGCATATTTCCTGCTGCCCGGCGACCCGTCCGAGCCGATTGTTTACGATGTCGAGCGTATCCGCGATGGCGGCAGCTTTACCACTAGACGGGTCAAGGCGATTCAACACGGTCGCGCGATGTTTGCGATGAGCGTGTCGTTTCACAAGCACGAGGAGAGCTTCGATCACGGCGCGCCGATGCCTAAGGTGCCGATGCCGGAAGATCTGCCGAGCGAGGCAGAACTCAAGGCGCGCCTCATCGAGCATCTCCCCACCAACATGAGAAATTACTGGGAGCGCGAGCGACCCATCGAAATGCGCCCGGTCGACATCGGCCGCTATCTGGATCGCCAGAAACGTGCGCCGCGCCAGGCGATCTGGATGCGCGCCAACGGGCCGTTGCCTGATGCGCTGTCGCTCCATCAGTGCGTGCTGGCCTACGCATCGGACTTCACGCTGCTCGATACGGCGCTGATCGCCCACGGCAAGTTGTCGTTCGACCGCGACATCCAGCTCGCGAGCCTCGATCACGCCATGTGGTTCCATCGGCCGTTCCGCGCCGACGATTGGCTGCTCTACGCACAGGACAGCCCCAACGCGTCGGGCGCCCGCGGCTTTGCCCGTGGCAGCGTCTTCACGCGCAACGGTGTCCTCGTGGCATCGGTTACACAGGAGGGCCTCATGCGCCACCGTGAGACCGGCTTTGTCCTGACGTGAGTGCTAGCAATGCCGATGCCGATGGAATACAAGAACGCATCGCACGACTTTGACGCGTTGCTTGCCGATGTTCGCGACACATGCATGCTGCAAACACTGCATCAGGCGTATCATACGCTCCGCGCGGTGCTGCACACATTTCGCTTGCATCTGAAAGTCAACGATGCGCTTCGGTTCGCCGAAGTCCTGCCACCGGTGGTGAGAGCCATCTTTGTCGAAGGTTGGCAACCGGCTGGCGATGAGCCGAGCCCATTTCCGGATCGAACAAGCCTGCAGAAAGAGGTGATGTCGATCAGGCCTGATCACAACTTGGCGCCAGATAGCGCGATCGCCGATGTAGCGATCGCGCTCTGGCGTTCTTCAATCGACACGCGCGAACTTGAGCGAGTCTTGAAGTCCTTGCCGCCAGGCGCCGCTGAGTTCTGGTCGACGGAGCCAAACTAATTGGCGGCGCGTCAGTGAACGCTCTCAACATCTCGTCTCACCGCGCCGCCTTCACGATCTCGCTTCGACGCTGGATCGCCCACGCGTAATTGGGTGGCCACATCTTGGCGTCGGGATCGCAGCCAAGCTCCTCGGCGGCTTTCAACGCCCAATAGGGATCGTACATCAGCTCGCGGCCAATAGCGCAGAGATCGGCGCGACCCTCCTGCAGGATCGCTTCTGCCTGCGTGCCGGTGATGATGACGCCGACCGCCATGGATTTGACGCCCGCCTCGCGCCGCACGCGCTCCGCATAGGACACTTGGAAACCCGGCGGTCGCTCGGCACGCGACTTCAGTGGCTGACCGGAATCGCTCGCACGGAAGTGCGGTGGACCGGCGATACCGCCCGCCGAACAATCGATCACATCGACGCCCCGCGCACCGAGCTCACGTGCAAGCACCACCGAGTCCTCGATGGTCCACCCGTGCGCGGGACCATCAACGGACGAGATGCGACAAAAGAGCGGCAGCTCCTCGGGCCATTTGGCGCGCACGGCTTCAGCAACCTCGAGCGCGAAGCGCATGCGGCCAGCACGGTCCCCGCCGTAACGGTCATTGCGCTTGTTGGTCAGCGGCGAAAGGAACGAATGGATCAGATAGCCGTGCGCGGCGTGGATCTCCAGCACGCGGAAACCAGCCTTGGCTGAGCGCGCTGCAGCGGCACCGAAATTGGCCGCCATGTCCGTGATCTCGGACGGCGTCATTGCGTTGGGCGTGTGCCAGTTAGGCCCAACCGGCTCGGCAGTCGGTGCAACAGTCTGCCATGGCGGTGAGCCATCCTGGACATCGCTAGCCTCGAGCGGCACGCCACCACCCCACGGCGGGCGTACCGACGCCTTGCGACCTGCGTGCGCAATCTGGATAGCTGGCACGGAACCGAGTGACGCGATGTACTCGACGATCGGACGATAAGCTTCGGCTTGGGCATCATTCCAAATGCCGCAACAGCCGTGGGTGATACGGCCTTCAGGGCTGACGGCAGACGCTTCGGTGAAGACGATGCCGGTCCGTCCGCGCGCCACCGCAGTCAAGTGTGAGAAATGGAACGGACCAGCGAGGCCGTCCTTGGCCGCATACATACAGAGCGGTGAAAGCACGATCCGGTTGGGTAGCGTGACGGAGCGCAGCTGCAGTGGGGTAAACAGCAAAGGTTGCGTCATGTGAAACTGTCCCGGTGGGTGAGTGGTTCGCTTCCAATCTGCTGGTGGCCGTCAATCGTCAATTGAAGCTGCTGACGTGATCGCCACAGGATTCTACGTGAGCCGGCCCAGTTTGATCGGCAGGACGGTCATGCCGCGTGCAATCATGGAGTCGTGCCACTCCGGCTCGGCATCGCTCTCGGCGATGTCAGGATATCGGGCAAATAACCGCGGCAATGCGATGCGCGCTTCGAGCCGGGCGAGCTGTGCACCGACGCAGAAATGGATCCCTTGCCCGAAAGTCAGATGCCGATTGGGCTGGCGTGCAACATCGAGCAAGTCAGGCTCCAAAAAATGCCGCTCGTCCCGATTGGCGGCGTTTATCATCGCGAAAACACGGTCGCCAGCCTTCAGCGTCTTGCCTGCGACGCAGTGCTCGCGACGCACGACGCGCGACATCGAGTTGGAGGGCCCGTCGATTCGGAGAAACTCCTCAATTGCGGTCGAAGCGAGTTCCGGCTCGAACACAAAACGCGCGCGTTGATCCGGGTTGCGCAGTAGCAGCAAAGTGGAGTTCGAGAGTAGGTTCGTTGTCGTCTCGTGGCCGGCGAAGAGAAGCAACATGGCAGTTGCGACGAGCTCATCTTCACTAAGGGCATCGCCCGCGTCGCGCGCCTCGATCAGTTTGGACAGCAAATCAGGACCTGGCTCGACACGTCGTTTCGCGATCTCGTCACGGAATAGCGCCGCCATGGCCGTCGCGCCGCGCCGTGCCCGCTCGTATTTGTCCGCGACATCGCGGGCCGAAAACAAAAAGCTCATGATGTCGTCGGACCAGGCCTTGATGTCATGGACACGCTCGCCTGCAATGCCGAGTATCGCCATGATGACGCGTGCCGGCAGTTGCATGGTGAAGGCCGCAACCAAGTCGGTCTCGCGATGACAACCAAGGCCATCGAGCAATTGATCGGTTATGCGCTCGATGTCGGGCCGAAAGCCGTTGATCGTTCCCGGCAAAAACGCCGACGTGACGAGGCGCCGGAGGCGCGTGTGTTCCGGCGGATCGCGGAATACGATCCAAAGATTGAGGTAACGCATCGCCTCGGCCAGCGTGGCGCGGGTTCTATCAGGAAGCGCATCGTAAAAAGGAGTCAGGCGATTGGGCGACATATCGGGTGACGCAAGGGCCCGCGCCACGTCGTCGTAGCGAGTTAGAATCCAGCTTTTGAGATGCGCGCTCCAATGCACCGGATCCTCGTCTCGGAGCTGCTTGAAGACGGGATAGGGATCACGCCGGACGGCAGGATCGTTTGGGATATACGTGATCGTCATGAGGCTACTTGTCCACGCGGGCCAATCGTCAGTTCCTGGCCCTGGCTGCCGGCTCCGAATTCGGAGCAAACTACCCTGACAGCTGGATGACTTTTTCTATGAGATCAATGAGATTCTTGGCTTGTTGCACGCCAGCCCGCCGCCTAGTATCGGTCGACAAAAGAGGCGGATTTGCCTCCGATGCAACTATCAACTGGGAGGACCACCATGAAAAGCCGTCTGAACCGGCGCAAATTTTTGAAGACCACTGCCGCCGGAACCGCCGCGATGAGCAGCGGCATCGCAGGAATCCTGGCGAGCGGGCGGGCGCCGGCGTATGCGCAGGCGACGACCGTACATTGGCTCCGGTGGAACGACTTCGTTCCTGCCTGTGACGCCGCGATTCGCGAAAAAATTTTGCCGGAGGCTGAGAAGGCGCTCGGCTTCAAGATCAATTTCGAGCGTGTCAACGGCAACGACCTGCAGCCGCGCATCACATCGGCAATCCAGTCGGGCGCGGGCCCCGACATCATCATGCTCTTCAATAACCACCCGCACCTCTACCAAGCCAGTGTGGTCGATGTGTCCGACATTGCCGAAGACATCGGCAAGTCCCAGGGCGGCTACTACGAGCTGACCAAGGGCAACAGCCATAACGGCAAGAACTGGATCGCCATGCCGTGCAACATCGTTGGTGGGATGAATGCCTACCGCACCTCGATGTGGAAAGAAATCGGGATGCCGAATGGTCCCAAGACCTGGGACGAGTACCGCGACGCAGGCAAGAAGCTGAAGGCGAAGGGATTCCCGCTCGGCCAGTCACTCGGCCAGTCGTTCGGCGACCCCGTCGTCTTCTCCTATCCCTTCCTCTGGTCCTTTGGCGGTCGCGAGGTCGACAAGGACGGTAAGGTCACCATCAACTCGAAGGAGACCATCGAGGCCGTCAAGTACATGACGGGCTTCTGGAAAGACGCGATGGACGAGGGCGGCCTCGCCTGGGACGACAGCTCGAACAACCGCGCGTTCCTGTCCGGAACGATTTCGGCGACGCTCAATGGCGCCTCGATCTACATTGAGGCCCTACGCAAGCCGGATCAGTACAAGACGGACAAAGGAACCCCGCTGAAGGACGACATCTTCCACGGCCCGCTGCCCGCTGGTCCGAAGGGCACGTTCATGATGCATACGTTCCAAAGCCACGTGATCCCGACCTACTCGAAGAACCAGAAGGCGGCGAAGGACTTTCTCAAGTTCTTCCACACGCCGGAGAACTACTCGAAATGGTTCGACGTCGGTCTCGGCTTCCACTCCGGCCCGACGCTCGAGTGGGAGAAGAGCAAGCTCTGGGACAACGACAAGATCATGGAGCCCTATAGGGCGGCGGGCAAGCTGGGCTTCAATCCTGGCCTTGACGGCCCCCCGAACGCCAAAGCTGCCGAGGTACTGACCAAGTACCTCATCGGCAACATGTTCGCTGCGGCCATCAAGGGCCAAAAAGCTGAGGAGGCCGTGGCCGCCTGCGAAGCCGAGTTGAAGAAGATCTACGGCGCATAAAACGTTGCGTCGGCTGGACGAACGCCGGCCGGGGCAACCATTGCCCCGGCCGATTGATGTCCGCGGTGGAGTATCCATGCGAGCGGGGCTGTGCGCTTTGAGGCGTGTCCCGCGGTGAGGAGCATGAAATGGCAACGACAACAGCGCCGCCCGTCAGTCTGCACGTTGGCAAGCCGAAATGGCGACCGCTTGAAGGCGAAGGCACGCTTGCGCTGCTGCTGCTCCTGCCGACTCTCACTCTGCTAGGACTCTTCATCGCCTATCCCTTCTTCCGCGGCATATTTCTCTCGGTCACCAATAGCCGCGTCGGTGTTCCCGGAACATTCGTCGGCTTCGACAACTTTTCGCGTCTTCTCTCCGACCCGATCTTTCATGCCGTCGTTAAGAACACGTTCTTTTACACGATCGTGACCACGATTTTTAAGCTGGCCCTGGGCCTCTGGCTCGCAATCCTGCTGAACCGCGACTTCAAGTTCAAAGCATTCACGCGGGCATTCATACTGTTGCCGTTCATCGTGCCGACAGTGCTCGCATGCTTCGCCTGGAAGTGGATGTTCGATCCGACTTTCAGCGTGATCAATTGGATGCTTTTCAAGATCGGAGCGATCACCGGCGCCATCAACTGGCTCGGCGACGGCGATCTTGCCATGCTGTCGATCATTATCGTCAACATTTGGCGCGGCGTGCCGTTCTTCGCGATCTCGCTGATGGCCGGACTGCAGACGATCTCGCCTGACTTGCAGGAGGCCGCCGCCATCGACGGCGCCAAGCCCTGGCAGCGCTTCATCTACATCACCTGGCCGCTACTGCTGCCCGTGACCATGGTCGTCGTGCTGTTCTCTGTGATCCAGACCTTCGCCGACTTCCAGATTGTCTTCGTGCTCACGGGTGGTGGTCCGGCGAACGCGACGCACCTTTTCGCCACCTACGCCTATCAGCTCGGAGTCGGCACGGGCCTGCTCAGCCAGGGTGCGGCTGTGTCGCTGGCGATGTTCCCGCTGCTGTTCCTTATCGTGATCTTCCAACTGCTCTACATCCGGAAGGTGGAGACCCGCTGATGATCGAAGGCGCAAAATGGCGGCGGTGGATCTTCTTCCGCTTTCCGATGGCAATATTCCTGATCTTCCTGCTGTTCCCGTTCTACTGGATGATCATCACGACGTTCCGGCCTGACGGCGAGCTCTATCGTCCCTGGCGCGCGGCAAATTATACGCCATTCTGGACCTGGAACCCGACCACGGCGCACCTCAAGTATCTGGCCGGCGAGACCACATTCGCTCTCTGGATGTGGAACACCATGTTCATTGCCGTGGTGGCGACCGCAATATCCTTGGTCTGCGGGGTGCTGGCGGGTTATGCGCTCTCACGGCTGAACTTCAAGATGGCCGGACTGTTGGGAACCGCAATTTTCGTCACGTACTTGGTGCCGCAAACCTTGCTGTTTATTCCGCTCTCGGAGATCATCCGCAGCTACAATCTCGGCGACACGCCCTGGTCGTTGATACTGACGTATCCGACCTTCCTGATCCCCTTCTGTACGTGGCTGATGATGGGCTATTTTAAAGCCATACCCAAGGAACTTGAGGAATGCGCGCGGATCGATGGTGCCTCGCGTTGGCAAGCGATGCTCTACATCATCATTCCTGTGGCGGTACCCGGCATTCTTTCGGCAATGATCTTCGCTTTCACGCTCTCGTGGAACGAGTTCATTTACGCGCTGGTGTTCCTGTCCTCGCCGGAGCAGAAGACCGTGCCGGTCGGCGTCGTCTCCGAGCTCATTCGCGGCGATGTCTTCTTCTGGGGGCCGCTGATGGCAGGAGCGCTCTTGGGCTCCATCCCCGTTGCGATCGTCTACTCCTTCTTCGTCGAGCACTACGTCTCGGGCCTGACGGGCTCGGTCAAAGGGTAACACAACCATGTCAAACGTATCGATCCGTCAGGTTCACAAGCGCTACGACGATTTTCATGCCGTCAAAGGCGTATCACTCGAGATCAAGGACAAGGAGTTCGTCGTCCTGGTCGGGCCGTCCGGCTGCGGCAAAACGACGACACTCCGGATGGTTGCTGGCCTCGAAACGATTACGGAAGGCCAAATTCTGATCGGACCCACGGTTGTCAACGAGCTGCCGCCGATGGATCGCGATATCGCGATGGTGTTCCAGAACTACGCTCTTTATCCGCACATGTCGATTTTCGACAATATGGCTTTCGGCCTGAAGATGCGAAAGTTCGACAAGGCTGAAATAAAGAAGCGTGTCAACAACGCTGCTGAGATCCTTGGGATCAAGGATCACCTGAATCGCAAGCCGCGGCAGCTGTCTGGCGGTCAGCGTCAGCGTGTGGCGCTCGGCCGCGCGATCGTGCGCAATCCGCAAGTGTTCCTCTTCGACGAGCCGCTGTCGAACCTCGATGCCAAGCTGCGCGTTGCGATGCGGGTCGAGATCAAGAAACTGCATCAGCGCCTCGCGACAACGTCGATTTACGTCACCCACGATCAGGTCGAGGCGATGACCCTCGGCGACCGAGTGGTTGTTATGAAGGATGGCTTGATCCAGCAGGTGGGCGAGCCGCTGGAGCTCTACAACAACCCAGCGAACAAGTACGTCGCTGGCTTCATTGGCTCACCCGCGATGAACTTCGCTGACGTGACGATCGAACAGCAGAATGGAGCACTCTACGCGGTCAATCCGGCGATGCGCGTGAAGGTTCCAGACCCGCTCGTTCAACGCTTGGCCTCCCACACCGGCAAACCAGCGACGTTCGGAATCAGGCCTGAGGACTTGCGCATGGCCACCAGCAGCGACAGTGCCGATCAGACCATAGACGCCGTGGTCGAGGTTGCAGAGCAGCTTGGCTCCGAAATCATCCTGGACGTGAAAGCCGGCAACGGTGGCATGGTCGCGAGCGTCGAGCCGACGATACGGGTCAAACCGCAGGAGAAGATCAAGCTCGCGGTCAACCCATCGGGTTTGCGCTTTTTCGATGCCAGTACCGAGCAAGCAATCTGACGATTGTAGCCCAAGAGCCTGTCGGCTTAGGCGCTTGTTCAACGTGGTCCATCTCTCAGCGCCTCCTGACTGTAGTTGGCTCGGGAATCGCATCATCGCTTGCATCCGGCGTGCCGAACCTGCTCCACTGCTCGTGAAAGCGCCCAAACTTGCGGCGCTCGCTGGCGCGTGACCGAAGAGGTGCCCCATGAACTCCAATCCCCGCATACCATTTCAGCTGTCGAGCCACCGCAAGCGCCTTGAGCCGCTGAATGGAAAGCCGCTCATGGTGAACATCGTGATGAATATCGAGTACTGGCCGTTCGACAGGCCAATGCCGCGCGGCGTGCTGCCGCCACCACACGGCGCACAGATTGCCCCACCAGATCTGCCGAATTTCTCGTGGGTCGAGTACGGCATGCGCTGCGGCATGCCCCGTTTCCTCGACATGATGAAAGAGCGCAAGCTCACGGCGACCACATTCTTCAATGCCCAGGTCGCAGACGTCTATCCCTCACTGGCCAAGGAAGTAATGGACGCTGGCTGGGAGTTTGTCGGGCACGGCTGGTTTCAGCGCTCTTTGAAGCAAGTCGAAGACGAGGAGGCGGAAATCAAGATGTGCCTCGAGCGCCTCCAGAAACTCACTGGGAAGAAAACTCGCGGCTGGTTCGGGGCAGGCGGTGCTGAGACGATGAAGACACCTGAGATCTTCAAACAGCATGGCCTCGACTTCATCCACGACTTCATGGTCGACGATCTTCCGTGCTGGCTGAGGACGGATCACGGTCCGCTGCTGGCCGTGCCTTACACAATGGAGCTCAACGACGTGCCGATCTGGGCCATCCAAGGCCAGTCATCGAACGCACTGCTGAAGCGGTTGAAGGCGACGCTGAAGACTTTGGAGCGGGAGATCGACAAGCAACCGCGAGTGCTCACCATCGGGCTTCACCCGCACATCATCGGCGTACCGCACCGCTCCTACTTTATGGAGAAGGCACTCGACCTTCTGATGGAGCGTGATGACTCGATCTTCGTAACGTCGAGTCAGATCGCCGACTGGTTCATTGCCGCCGACGGCACCGAAGGCCGGGACGTGATGGCATGATCTCGCAGATTGATGACGTACGTGCGGAAGCAGCAGAGCTTGCTGTTGCCCTGCGGCCTCTTGCAGATCGCGAATACGAGCACGTCACTGGGTTTAAAGGTTACACTATCAACGACGTTGTGCGGCATCTGCACCAAGGCGACTACATGGGTTTTCTTTCCGCGACTAACGCGGACTCCTTTCGCGCTTGGTACGCGGGCCGTCAGGAGCGGCGCGCCAGGGGCGTTTCTGCACGCGATGATGCGCGACTGCAGTTTGGACACCTCGCCGGCAGCGCGCTGCTCGATCAATGGCAAAAGGGCGTCGAGCGGCTTTGCACCCTTCTTGCGGCAAAGCCGGCAGATACGCGACTTGTCTGGGGCGGACCAGACATGGGGCTGCGTATGTTCGCTACAGCTCGTCAGATGGAGATCTGGGCGCACGGCCAGGAAATCTACGATGTGCTTGGCCTCAGCCGCGAGCCGACCGATCGGTTGAAGAATATCGCAACGATCGGCGTGCGTACGTTCCAATGGACTTTTGCGAATCGCAAGCTTCGAGCGCCGGCTGATGCGCCTTACGTGCGTCTTGTTGCCCCGTCAGGTGGCATCTGGGAATGGAACGAATTCTCGGCGACGAACGCAATAACCGGTCCTGCACTCGACTTCTGTCAAGTTGTCACGCAGGTTCGCAACGTTGCTGATACTCAGCTTGCCGCGGTGGGCGAAACATCGCGAAGCTGGATGGCGATCGCGCAATGTTTTGCTGGTCCTCCGGAAACGCCGCCCCCTCCAGGCACTCGGATCAAAGCCCACCGCTAAGCCGCGCGCGCTCGCGCTCGAGAGATCGCTCTGCTCCCGGGCATCACAGCGCTCAGCTCGCTGCTTCAAAAAGGTCCTCTTTGCGCTTGGCGATTTGATCGACTTTCCACTGCGGGATCTTGTACTCCCAACCGCCATGTCGAGCGTTGAGTTCGTCCGCCCTAGTCTTGGCATCGCCCTCGGCGCCGATCGCAACGAGCGACAGCCACTGCGCATCGCCATCCTTCCTGACACGGAAAGTGATGGTGACGCCGCCCTCCGCTTCGAGCTTTACCGACGTGACGTTCCCGCTGACCGGGGTCTGCTCGAGTTTGCGCACATCCTCAAGGTCGATCGAGGCAAAGCCCGTCGGGATCTGGTCAACGGCCCCAGCTTTCAGCTTCTTGCCATCCGGCGTCGAGATCGAAGTCTTGAATTTGTCCTTGGCATCCTTTGCGTCGTTCTTTTCGACGATCATCGGTTCTTCGCCAGGGTGCTCGATCGTCACCTTTTGCACCTTCGCTTGTTCAAGCTCATAGATCGTGGACGTGACCCAGTCCTTGAGATCCGTTCCACCTTTAGGCTCGCCAGTAGCGAGCCAGGTCTGGGCTTCACTCGCACGGCGCACATAGACACCGGCCTTGCCCTGTCCGAATGCATCGAACCGGCTCTTGCCGAGCACGATATCGGCGATAGGCTTGCCCTTCGTGTCAAGCACGCGCACTCCGCGCGCTTTCGAGCCATTACCGGCAGGGTCCTCGAGCTCAAGCTGTTTGTGACGGTCCTTGCTCGCCGTCTTCGGCTCCACGAGTTCGGCTTTGGCAAGCACATTGAGGAGAGCGCGCACCCGCTCCGCGTTTGCTGGATAGCCAGCGCGCTCCTTCAACTTCCATTGCTCACCAGTTCGCTCAAGGGTGAGTTTCTTGTCGCCTTGCGTGAACTCGATGGCAGCGATGCTCTTCTCTTGCCGAATTAGCCCAGGGATGAGCTGCGCCCCCTCCACTTTTCCCGCCGTCCAGCGATTGTTCATGGCGTAGAGCGACGCTGCGCCAACAATGGAAACGAGTGTTGCGATAGCGAGAGCGGTGAACTGCTGTGGCTTGATCACGGGCGTTGTCTCCAGAGCTCTCAGGCGATCAAACAGCCGACGGCCTGCGGCGGCGATTGAGGTAAGCGACAGCTAAGCCACCCGCTCCGATCAAAAGCGGAACGAACGCAATATTGAAGAAGTGTAGCCACCAGCTGAGGCCATCAATATCGCGTCTGAGGTCGGCCTTCACTTCCCGCAGCTCTCGACGCACGTTCAGCATCTCGCCACGGAATGAGTCTATGGCTTGCTTGTCCTTCTCGGAAAGCAGCACCGTCGCGGGCCCGCCACCCTCGCCACCCTTGGTCTCGACCTTGGCGAGCTTCTCCTGCAAATCTTTCAGCTTCGCTGTGAGTCCTTCCTCCTTCTGACGGAAGTTAGCCTCTGCGTTTCGGCGGATCTGAATCACGCGATCGAATGGGCGCTCACTGATCCCTCGGCCGCGCAAACCCGACAAGGCCTCGCCACCGGACAGGTTCTCGAGCGCGTTCACGACGAACGCTGCATTGTGCGACTGCGGGATCGCCACTTGCTGGCCGAGGAAATCACGCACTTCGACCCAAAAGGAATCGTGCAGCATGTCGGCATCGGCGACCACGACAACGTTGAGCCGGCCCGATGCGACGTGCGGTTTCTCGGGCACGCCTTTAATTGCGTCAGCTTTGGCCTTCTCCTCGGCCATCTTATCTTGCACTTTTTGCTCGAGCGACTTGTTGTCGTCGTCCTTCTTGTCCTTTTCCTCCGGCTTCGGCCTACCATCCGGAAACGCGCTTTTGCCTTCACCCGCGACTCGCGCTGCGAGCATCAGCGAGCTTCCTCCTGACTTGAAGGCGCGCGCGATCCCAATCGGATCAGGTTGGAAACGAACCTTCTCAGCTTCAATCAGGCCCGCGTTCTTCGTCGTCTCGATGATCGGCTGAACTATCGTCGTGGCGTTGTCCGTCTTGGTCAAAACACCGACGCTCGCCATCGCGAGCTTCTCGATGCTCGCCGACAGCGGATCCTTCTCGTTGATCTGCGCTTTGTCGATATTCAGCCAAGCATAGTACTCGGCCACCGTTGCGCCACGACCGCCGCGCCCGCCTCCGAACTGGACCCGCCGCGCCATCGTTGGATCACCAGCGACTTTGCTGTCGTCCATCTTGAGGCCCCAAGCCTCGAGCAGCTTCAACATCTCGGTACTCATTGGCAGAGGTGGCATGCCCTGTGGCCCGGAGGGTGACGTCTCCGTATTGGGGTCGATGAACGCCAGAACGCGACCGCCACTCAACACATACTGGTCGACGGCGTACGCCGCCTGCTTCGAAAGCAACGTCGGCTGCACGATTAGCAGCACGTCGATATCGTCCGGGATATTTGTTGCTGACTGCTCGATGGGCTTCACCTCGAAGAACTCGCGAATCTGCTCCATCACCATCCATGGTTGTTGCGGCTGACGCATGGGTTGCATGGGGTTCGCACCACCATCGATACCGATGCCGGCGATCAGGCCGACGACGCGCTTCTTCGGATTCGCAAGGCCATTGATGAGCTTGGTCAAATCGTACTCGAGAAAGCGCTCTCGATCCGGCGAGAAGAACTCGACAATGGCGTCGTTGTCCGTCGTATTGGAGGCAACAAGACCGAAGTAGCCCGTTTCTCCCTCCTGATTGAGCCGAACACCCTTGAGACCGGCGGCAACAGCGCGGTCCTCAGCGTCGGAAAAAGGCTCAGGTTCGAGAAAACTTACCTGCAGTCGCCCACGCGAAAGGTCTCGGTACTGTTCGAGAAGCGCTTTCACACGCTCGAAGTACTTGCCAAATAATGGCGCTACTTCCCCAAGCTTGCGCGTGTAGTAGACGCGAATGTTGACCGGCTCCTCCATCTTGGAGAGAACCTTTTTCGTCCCGTCCGAAATGGTGAACAGTCGCTCAGCGGTGAGATCTGCCTTCCAGTTGCGGAAGAGCATCGACGAGATCAGGTTCGCCGACAACATCAAGAGAGCGGCAAGCGCTAATGCTGTCCAACCGAGGGTCCTGCGGTTCATGCCGGCTGCGAGCAGTGTTACCTGAGAGGGCGCGAGCTTTGCGAGCCCCGCCGTCGCACGCTGGCCGACGCCGGGTTTTCGATCGCTGCTGGAGGTCTTGATGTCTGGCATGGATGTCGACTCGGGAACTTCCGTTCAGTTGTCAAAGCGGAGCGGCTCAAGCCGCCTTGCGCTGTTCGACGATGATCATGTTGGCGAAGAGGAAAAACGCGATCAGCGATAGATAGAAGATCAGAGACGGAAGCCCGATCACGCCTTTCGCAATCTGGTCAAAGTGATTGAGGAACGAAAGCGAGGATACCGCCTGCACGAGGAACGCGGGCGCCCAGCCGCGGAATAGATTGAGCACCATTTCCGAACCGCTCATCACCAGCAGGAAGCAGAGCGTCGCAGCGACAATGAAGGCGATCACCTGGTTCTTGGTCAAAGCGGAGATGCAAGAGCCGATGGCGAGGAACGCCCCAGCCATTAGGAAGCTTCCGAGATAGCTGGCGAAGATCACACCATTATCCGGTTTTCCGAGATAATTCACTGTGAACCACATCGGAGTCGTCAGTAGCAGACACACGCCGATGAAGGCCCAGGCGGCTAAGAACTTCCCGAGGATCGCTTCCCAGGTCGTGACGGGGAGCGTCATGAGCAACTCGATCGTCCCAGTCTTTCGCTCTTCCGCCCAGAGGCGCATGGCGACAGCCGGCACGAGCAGAAGGTAGAGCCAAGTGTGATAAGCGAAGAACGCCTGCAGATCTGCTTGGCCGCGCTCGAAGAAATTGCCGATATAGAACGCGAAAGCGCCAGTCAGCGCCACGAATATAACAGCGAACACATAGGCGAGAGGCGTGCCGAAATAAGCGGAAAGCTCGCGCTTGGCGATAATCAGGGCGTTACGCATGGGACCGGCGGCCTTCCTGGGTCGTGATCTCGCGGAAGACGTCGTCGAGCTTGCCGCGTTCGACGATCATCTCATAAATGGGCAGCGACTTCTGATTGAGCATCGTTGCAATATCCGAGGCGATGATTTCGCCGGGCTTCGGCAGTGCGCGAATGACAATCTGGCCACGTTCTACCGCGCGCCGGTCGAGCGTGTCGATCTTAGGGAGCGCCTTGAGCGCCTCCACCACCGCTTCCGCGCGGTCCGCCTCGACACGCAGCGCGACCGCATTGTGATACGCGGCGCGCTTTTGCAGATCCTCTGCAGTACCGTCGGCGACGATACGGCCTCGGTCGATAATCACGGCGCGCGTGCACACCGCCTCAACCTCCTCGAGGATGTGCGTCGAGACGATGATTGCCTTGTCCTTTGCCATCTCGGTGATCAGGCGACGTACGTGATGCTTCTGATTGGGATCGAGCCCGTCTGTCGGCTCATCCATAATCAGTACCGGCGGATCGTGCAGAATCGCTTGGGCCAGACCAACGCGACGTTTGAACCCCTTGGACAGGGTGTCGATAGGCTGGTCGAGTACATCGTCGAGCCCCGTGCGCATCACGGCAGCGTGGACTCGGGCGGCCCTTGCATCACCGCTATAGCCGCGAATTTCCGCGATGAAGCCAAGGAACTGGCGAGGCGTCATATCGCCATAGGCCGGCGCCCCTTCCGGCAAGTAGCCGATGCAGGCCTTCGCCTCCTTGGGCCTTTCCGACAAGGAGAGCCCGCAGACGCGTGCCTCACCGCGATCGGGCTCGAAGAATCCCGCAAGCATTTTCATCGTCGTCGATTTGCCAGCGCCGTTAGGACCGAGAAAGCCCAGCACCTCGCCTTGCGAGACGCGAAGCGAGATCTCGTCCACCGCTGTAATGCTCCCGAATGCTTTTCGGAGACGATCGGCTTCGACCAGAATCCCCATGACCCCTCCTCACAACGCCAGCTACGCCGTGCGGATTTCGCAACGCGTACGCAACTTAATTTTTATTTAGGCGGCGTGGGCTCGAGCGCTCTCGGACGGACGCCGCTCTTGGTACCGTGAGGTAGGCACAGACTTTGGCAGTGTCAAGGAGAGAGTGCTAATGGGCACCGACCAGCCGTAAGGATCGCCGCTTGCGAACTCATCCTGGTGCATCGGCATCCTGACCGGTAGCCTAAGAGCCGATCGAAAACACTCCTGCTTCAAATGGATTTGACCCATGGCCGCGAACGACGCCTGGCTCGCTCTCGTCATCGAGGACGCTCTCGAGCCCGACTTGCCGATCTGCGATCCGCACCATCATCTCTGGGACCGCAGAGACGGACGCGTCGAACGCCGCTACATGCTGGACGAGATCCTGACCGATACCAACAGCGGCCACAACATTGTATCGACCGTCTTCATCGAGCACCTTGCCATGTTTCGGGCCTCTGGACCCGATGAACTGAAGTACGTAGGCGAGGTCGAGTTCGCGAACGGTATCGCGGCAATGGCCGCCTCGGGGCTCTATGGCAAGACAAGGATTGCGGCGGGCATTGTCGGCTTCGCGGATCTCGCGACAGGCAGTCGCGTGCGCCGGGTGATCGAAGCCGAAATGGACGCCGCACGCGACCGCTTCCGGGGCATCCGCTGCACCGGCGCATGGGACCCTGATCCACGCATTGCGAGGTCACCAAAGCCCGGCCTCTATATGGATAGTCGCTATCGCGAAGGAGTCTCAGAGCTTGCCGCACTCGGCCTCTTGCTCGATGTGCCATGCCGCTTCAAACAGCTGCCGGAGGTGACGGATCTCGCGCGCGCCTTCCAGGGTCTTACGATCGTGCTCAATCACGTGGGAGGCGTTGCTGGGATCGGCTCTTATGCCGGCAAGCAGGAGGAAGTTTTCACCGAATGGCGACAGCACATGGCCGAGCTGGCCCGCTGCCCCAACGTCGTCGTGAAGCTGGGCGGTCTCGCAATGGAGTACTGCGGATTCGGCTGGCACGAGAGGCCCAAACCGCCAACCAGCCAGGAGCTCGCCGAGGCCACACGCCGCTATTACGAGAGCGTCATCGAGCAATTCGGCCCCAGCCGGTGCATGTTCGAATCGAACTTTCCTGTCGACAAGGTCAGCTGCAGCTATGCTGTGCTCTGGAACTCGTTCAAACGCATCACCGCCAAGTACTCCGCCGCGGAGAAAGCGCTCCTCTATCACGACACGGCCACACGCGTTTATCGGCTGTGAGGACCGCAAACAGCACACATCACTCACGCAGGCTCGCGCACCCGGGCGCCGGAGAAGCGCTCAGGTGCATAGGGCGCAACGGGAATGTTGAGGCGCTCACCTGATGCCATCGCGGCCACGATACGCCCGGTGTTGGGTCCGCCTGTCAGCCCCAGATGTCCATGTCCTGCGGCGATGAAGATGTTCGGGTGCCCGGGCAATGGCCCGATTGCAGGCAGACTGTCTGGGGTGCCGGGTCGCGGCCCCATCCACTGCGTATGCGTATCGAGATTGGCATTCGGGAACATGCGCCGCGCCTGCCGTTTTAAGACCTCGGCACGGCGCCAGTCGGGGGTATCGTCGGCATCGCCCAGCTCTTCAGTGCCCGCGACGCGCAGACCCATCTCCATCGGCGTCACAGCAAACTGCAGCTCGACCTCGCTGACGACATAGTTGAGTTTGATCCCCGGATTGGCAAACGTCATGTGATAGCCACGCTCGGCGATGATCGGCACCTTCGCCCCAAGCGGTTTCACGAGCCGTGCCGACCACGCACCTGCCGCGATGACGATACTCTCGGCCTCCTGCCGACCCGCGCCGGTCTCGACCGTGACGCGCCCACCATCAGGCCGCACCGCCGTCACCTCGGCGCGCAGGATGCGCCCGCCACGTTTTTCGAACAGCCGCGCATAAGCCTGCGTCAGCCGGAACGGGTTGAGCGTGTATCCCATGGGGCCGAGCAGCACCCCGCGGCTGTACTCGCGAGATAGCTCGGGCTCCGCCTCGTGCAGTGCAGGGCCATCGAGCACCTCGATCTCGCTACCGCGCTCGCGCCGTAGCCGCCAAGCGAGGCCAGTGTCGACGTTGAGCTGGCTCGCGTCGCGATGCACATAGAGATAGCGCGAGGGACGCACCAGCTCCGGAACTCCGGCTTCTCTCGCCAGCGTCTCGTGCAGCTCGTAGGAAGTGCCATTGAGCACCTTCATTGCGTCGGCCGAGATAGTAGCCCTTTTCTCATTCGCAGCCTGTAGGAACTTTATGAGCCAAGGAAAGGTCGTCGAAAGAGACCCGAGCCGCACCTTCAACGGACTTTCGTAGTCGATCAGCATGCGCGGAACTTTCTTCAGGATGCCCGGCATCGCCACCGGCACCACCGCCTGGGCAGCCAGGATTCCCGCATTACCGAACGAGCATCCTTCCCCCGGTGGTAGCCGGTCGATGATTGTGACGCTCCAGCCACGCTTCTGCAGCTCGAGCCCCGAGCAAACTCCGACAATGCCAGCTCCGACCACGATGGCCCGGCGGCCTGGAGCACTGTCGGCGGTGGTAGTTGTCATGTGACGAACCCCCAATGATATGATGCCGTCAACTTACTGAATTTCAGGCTGCAAACCGGGTCAATAAGTTGACACCTAGGGTCTTACCCTCGACTTCTCGCAAAAACTTTCGCGCTGTTCTTCAGGGGCTCGCCCCGGAGCATAGGATGTGCTGGGCTTACTAAGGGTCGTGCAGATACCCACGCGCGACGACCTGACAGGCTTAGGCCTTTTGTAACGGCCAAGCCATTGTGACTTACTTCGCAGCAACCCGGTCGAAGTACTTTACCTTGGCGCCGCGCTGATTCTCGTAGATAGAGCCCTGGCTTTTAGCTGGTGGCAACGGCATGCGGACCGGCGCTGGACGTACTCGCGCCTCCACCGTCGGTGAACCAAGCACGATCCGGCTGTTGAAATCGTCGAGGTTCGGAACACCCATCAGCGGAAACGAGTCCGCGGATGCGTACTCAAATAACAGTAGCCGGCGCTGCTTGGCCGACCGGTTCTGCGCCGAGCCATGCAGGGCGCGTGCGTGATGGATCGACATGGCTCCGGCCTTCCCAGTAAGTGCCGCGGCCTTTGCGAAGTCGATCTGGTTAAGCTCTCCGGTGATGGCGCCACAGAAGTAACCGTCTGAGTGATGATTGTAGATCCGACCACGATGCGAACCAGGGATCACCAGCAGTGGCCCGTTCTCTTCGGTACAGTCGTCGAGCAGAATTCCTGTCGCGAGCACATCGTCATTCGTGTGTGGATAAAAGGCCCAATCCTGGTGCCACTCCACCGGCGCTCCGTAGCCCGCCGATTTCATGTTGAGCTTCGAGCCATGCAGCCGAATGTTGGGGCCGAGCAAAGCCGCCAGCATCGAAGTAATCGCCGGGTGCCTGATTAGCCTATTGAAGTAGTCGAAGTGCTTGTGGGGAGTCTTGATGCGCCGCACCTTCGGGCTTTGCGGAGTGTGCCCGTCTTCAAGATCGTAGATGTCCGTGTGCGCGGTCACTTTCGCAGCACCGGCGACGATCTGATCGACGTTTGCACGCAGCTCCGCAACTTCTTTCTGCGAGAGCGCTTCTCGCACCATTAGGTAGCCGTGCTCGTGATAGAAATCGACCTGCTCAGCCGTCAACATCTCTCAGGCTCCAGTCATCGGGCAATTTGGGGACTACAAGACTAGAGCGCTTCGGCAAGCTTGGGAATGGCTCAACCGGTATGCCTCAGCCGACGTGGTGTGCAGGATGGGGACTCTCCTCAGCATGGACAGCACCGATTGCGACCCGCAGGCCGGGACGGCCTTGCGCCTCATGCAGGCGGACGACAAGCAGGGCCAAGGCGGCCAACGCAATGACGAGTACGAATCGGACCCAGTTTCGTCTCGGCACATCAGCCTCCCATAGTCAGTGTTTGTACTTCCGTCGCTCTGCCATCATCGACTCGGCGACCTCGTAGGCCATCTGGGCGGCAACCGCCGCAACATGACCTCCGGCGCCAACTTGCGCGGTATCCCTGTGCGCGGCATAGATGCCGGTCAATGCCGCCATCGCAAACTGATCGAGAAGTGTCGGAACTGTCGGCGCTTGCGTCTGCTCATTTGTCTGGCTCATGCCTATTCTCCATCGTCGTGATCTGGCCGAGCATGAGATCCGCAAGACGGGGCGCGCATTGGCCTGCATCAAAGCTCGGTCCGGGACCCAAGATGAGCACTTTTTGCACCAGCTGCTCGAACTGGCCCTACGATGGAAAGCTCGAGCGCATTGCCGCCGATCGGTAATGACGGCTAGCATGCGATATCCAAAGCGGTTCCAGATCCAAGGAGTATCCCATGTTTGTCGGCAAAGTCGCAGTAGTGACGGGAGCGGGCTCCGGGATCGGGGCAGCGACAGCGAAGCTGTTGGCTGAGAGGGGCGCTCGCGTGGTGCTCGTTGATCGCAATGCAGAGGGGATAGCCGAGGTCGCCCAAGACATCAGAAGCCTGGGTCGCGACGTGCGTGCAATCGGAGCCGACGTGACGGACCGCGCGCTCGCCGAGCGCGAAATGGCACGGCTGAAACAGGACTGGGGCCAAATCGACGTTCTGGTGACAGCCGCCGGCATCTCGTCAGGCGCCGGTACCGTTCTTACTCAAAGCGAAGACGTTTGGGACCGCGTCTGGCGCATCAACGTCATGGGAACGGTCAACTGGGTCAAGGCGGCGGCGCCGGCGATGATCGAGGGCGGAGGCGGCGCGATCGTGACGATCGCCTCGCAACTCGCCTTCAATAGCGGTGGCAATTCGTGCGCCTATATCGCATCGAAGGGCGCCATCGTGTCGTTCACCAAGACCACGGCAGTTGACTTCGCCAAGCTGAAGGTGCGCGTCAACTCGGTGGCGCCGGCCGTGATCGACACGCCGCTATCACGAGGTTCCGCCGCGACCATGCCTGATCCCGAGAAGATGAAACAATGGCGGCTGCAGCGCCATCCAGTCGGGCGCATTGGCCAGCCGAACGAAGTTGCAACGGCCATCTGCTACCTGGCGAGCGATGAAGCGAGCTTCATAACCGGCAGCGTGCTGCTGATCGACGGTGGCTGGACCTCGGCATGAGAGAGCAACCGACTAACAATGGAGACCCCCGTGACAACGACCGCCGCAGCTGTCCAGAGGGCAGTGATGGCACAGAAGCGCGAGGTCACTGCGCTTTTCGATGAACTGAAAGCTGGCAGCCTCGATCGCGTCGGACCCGGCGTGACGCGCGACACGTATGGGGCAGGCGAGCAATTCGCCTATGCCGTGGTCGGGCGCGTTGCGACAGACACGGGACTCGAGCTTCAGCGCGACCATGCTGCCAACATGTACATGACGCTGCCCGGCCGTGATCGCAGTGCGCCATGCATCATGTCCGGCTCGCACCTCGATTCGGTCGAGAATGGTGGCAACTTCGACGGCGCGGCGGGCGTTATTGCGGGGCTCGTCGCGCAGAAGACGTTGCAGTCGCTCGGCATCACGCCGGCATGTGACGTCACGACCATGGCCATCCGCGCCGAGGAGAGCGTCTGGTTCGAGGTGTCCTACATCGGCAGTCGCTCTGCTTTCGGCGTGCTGCCTGATGGCGCGCTCGAGGCGAAGCGCGTCGACAACGGGCGCTCGCTCGCCGAGCACATGGCGGAATGCGGCGCTGATGTCGATGCTGTGCGCCGTCGCAAAGCCTATCTCAATCCGAAAGACATCCGCGCCTGGGTCGAGGTGCACATCGAGCAGGCGCCGCAACTGATCGAAGCGGGGAAATCCGTCGCCATTGGCACCGGCGTTCCCGGTAACTTCCGCTATCCCGAAATCAAGATGCATGGCGAATGGGCACATGTTGGCTTGCCGCGCCGCTTTCGCCGCGACGCCGTGCTGGCGGCGAGCGACTTTGCCTTAGGGCTAGACGAGATCTGGCTACGCGAGGACGGCGCCAAACGTCCGATGGCGTTCACCATCGGCCGCTTCTACACGGACGCGGCCGGCCATGCCCTGACAAAGGTCGCCGGCGAGATGAAGTTGTCGCTCGATGTGCGCGCCTACGACAAGGCGCACTTGGCCGGGCTCGAGCAGGAAGTACTGCAGATGGCCAAGGTGATCGAGCAGCAGCGGGGGGTGAAAATCGAGCTTGGCAAACGTGCCACCGCTGATTGCGCGCCTTCCGATCCAGACCTGGTGCGCAAGCTCGGCTCCGCCGCGCAATCGCTCGGCATCGCGACGATGCCGCTGGCCAGTCCGGCGTCGCACGATACAGCGACATTCGCCACCCAAGGCGTACCCTCGTGCATGCTGTTCGTGCGCAATGCCAACGGTAGCCACAACCCCCACGAGGCCATGGAGATCGATGACTTCCTTGACGCCGCGGCCGTGCTCACCGAATGGCTCGTTCGCGAGGTTGCCGGGTAGGTCGCGGGGTCCCGGTTTCTCGACCGCTGTGCTCCCTTCGTCCGAAATGACGGATGTTTGTTGTTTTGTGCCCTGCCGCACGCTCGAATCCTGCCCTTCACCACAGGCATAGAACATCTTCGTCTTTGGGCTGGCGTTCGCGCCCTAGCGGGATAAGCTCACCCCCGAAAATAAGGGGAGAAATGCCGATGGCCCTTGCGCTTGATGCCAAAGCCGCGTCGTTCCGCTTGGAGCCCTTGTCGCCCGTCCTTGGCGCCTCCATCGCCGGTCTCGATTTGCGGCGACTGCTCACCGAGCCCGAACGGCGCGCCGTCTACGACGCCTTCATCAAGCACCATGTGCTCTGCTTTCGCGACCAGGATCTCACCCAGGAGGAGCAGATCGCCTTCACCGAGCAATTCGGCACGCTGGAGCGCCACATGGCGCGGAACAAGGGAACACATAACCCGTTCGTCAACGTCGTCTCGAATCTCGGGCCCGACGGCAAACCGAGCGGCAAAGTGCCCTCGACGCAATGGCATTCGGATAAGTCGTTCCGGCCGCAGCCGTCACTGGCGACGATCCTGCACGCGAAAATCATGCCGCCGGACGGCGGCGAGACGTCGTTCGCCAACATGATAGCGGCTTACGAAGCGCTATTCGAAAGCGAAAAAAAAGAGCTTGAAGGAGTGCGCGTCGTGCACGACTTCGCGCATTTCGCCGAAAAGACTGGGCGCAAGGCCTCATCTGAGGAGGTTGCCGATGCGCCGCCAATGGCGCATCCGCTCGTTCGAATTATTCCCGAGACAGGGCGCAAAGCGTTGTTCATGGGCGAGCACGCCTCGCACCTCGAAGGTCGGCCGGTCGACGAAGGCCGCAGACGCATCGCCGAGCTGACAGCACACGCTTTAAGTGAGCGCTTCATCTACCGGCACAAATGGGCACTCGGCGATGTGCTGATGTGGGACAACCGCTGCCTCTTGCACAAAGCCAATGCCAACTTCGATGCGGCGCGCTTCCCGCGCGTGCTCCATCGGACGTGCTTGCGCGGCACCGCACCCGCCTGATCCGGTATCGAACTCGCTCGATCGCCATTAAACAACTAAATACGGAGGAAATGCCATGCACGACATCGTCATCAAGGGCGGCACCATCGTTGATGGCACCGGCGCCGCACGGACCACAGGTGATGTAGCGGTAAAGGATGGCAAGATCTCTCAGGTCGGCGGCAAGGCAGGCCCAGCCAACCGCGAGATCGACGCAGGCGGCCTGATGGTGACACCGGGTTGGGTCGATGTTCACACCCATTATGACGGACAGGCGACGTGGGACAGCGAGCTCGCGCCCTCGTCATGGCATGGCGTGACGACCGTGCTGATGGGCAACTGCGGGGTAGGCTTCGCGCCGGTGCGCCGTGACAAGAAGGACCACTCCGACCTCATTGGAATGATGGAATCGATTGAGGAGATCCCGGGCGTAGCCCTCGCCGATGGCCTCAAATGGAACTGGGAGACGTTCCCCGAGTACTTGGACGCACTCGAAGCCATGCCGCGCGCCATTGACGTCGGCACACAGATTCCGCATCACCCGCTACGGGTCTACGTCATGGGCGATCGGGCTGTGCGCCGCGAAGCGGCCACTGCCGACGACATTGAAAAAATGCGCGACGCCGTGCGCCAGGGGTTGCAGTCCGGTGCTTTCGGATTCACCACGTCGCGCACGAACTCACACAAAACCCCGACCGGCGAGATGGTCCCAGGCCGATACTCGGAGACCGACGAGCTGCTCGGCATTGGTTCCGCCTTCCAGGGCCTTAATCATGGCGCCTTCGGAATGAACTCAGACTTCGACGACGAGAAGGAGGAGTTCGAGTGGATGACCAAGTTCTGCAAGGACACCGGCCGTCCCGCTTGGTTCCTGCTGACCGACCAACCCAATGACACCTCACGCTGGAAACGCATGATTGACGGCGTGCACAAGGCGCGCGCCGATGGTGCAATGGTTACTGCGCAGATTGCAGGTCGTCCGGTCGGCGTCCTGCTCGGCATCGATACGGCGCTGAACCCATTTTCGATCCGGCCGAGCTATCAGGCGCTGCTGAAGCTCCCCGTGGCTGAGCGGATGAAGCGCGTGCAGGACCCAGCCTTCCGCGACAAAGTGCTGAAGGAGAAGCCAACGGCCGAGCTGTTGAAACCCTTGTCGCAGTTTCGGCAGTACATCGTGACGGCGTGGGACCGCATGTTCCCGCTCAACGATCCGCCAAACTACGAGCCGCGCAAAGAAGACAGCATCGCCGGCATCGCCGCGCGCTCGAACAAGACGCCGGACGAGGTGGCGTATGACTATCTGGCCGAAAGCGCTGACCGGTTCCTGTTCTTCCCGGTGGTCAACTACAACCAGGACAATCTCGGCGTGCTGCACACCATGCTTGAAGACAAGGCGACGCTGCTCGGCCTCTCGGACGGCGGCGCGCACTGCTCCTCGATCATCGACGCCAGCGTTCCCACCTGGATGCTCATGCACTGGACGCGCGACCGCACCCGGGGGCCGAAACTGCAACTCGAGCGCATGGTGCAGCGCCAGACAGGCGACACGGCTGCGTTTTTCGGGATGCGCGACCGCGGACTGCTGAAAGAAGGTCTCAAGGCCGACATCAACGTGTTCGACTATAACGGGTTGAACTTGCGCAAGCCCGAGATCCGCTACGACTTGCCCATGCAGGGCCGCCGCCTCGTGCAACGTGCGGAAGGTTACAAGCACACCTTCGTCGCCGGCGTCGAGACGTTCACTAATGGCCAATACACAGGTGCGACACCGGGCAAGCTAGTGCGGGCGAACTGAATGGAACGTGCTCGACGAAGGGCAGTGGAACCGAAGATGTTTCCACTGCCCCTTTTGAGCCCCAAGGCCCGGTCAGCAAGTACAACGATGCCTGCTTGCCGTTACGGAAGCGGCCCTCTCAGGCAGGTCTCAGATCGAATCGCATGCGATCTGAATGGCTTCCCGGAGCCATGCGTGCCCAGGGTCCTCATTGAACCTTTCGTGCCAAACGAGATAGATCGGAATCGGCACCATCTGGAACGAGAAATGGTGGATCTCAATGTTCCATCGCCGGGCGAAGTTGCGCCCGACCCGCTCTGACATAGATGCGACGAGATCAGAGTTCTCGATAATTGCCGGAATGGAGCCCAGCGTCGGGACCATTATGCCATACCGGCGCTCGATGCCCATCTTCGTCAAGCGTGTGACAACCGGGCTGTCGCCCTTTGTCCGTGTCCAACTTAGCCCCACGTGCCGAAGATCCGAGTAGAGCTCCTGCGAAACACCCTTGCCTTTTGCAAGTCGCGGGTGGTTTTTCCGAGCAAGCAGCACGAAAGGATCGCTATATAGCATCTTGTGCTGCAGACCATCGCTCTCGACGACCTCATGGTCGATGGCGAGCTCGGTTTCGCCATAGCGCAGCTCGTTGCGTAGCACTGTCGCGCGATCCGATAGAATATTGAACGTGAGGTGGGGGGCATGCTTTGCCGCATACGCCACGAGAGCCGGTGCGATGAGAAAATCGGCGCCAACTGGAATGTCAATCGTGTAAGATCGGCGCGCGGTTGGCGGATCGAACACCGGCTCTGAAGACAGCCCCGAGCGCAGCTGCCCGAGTGCAGCACTGATGAACGGCGCGATCTCGATGGCACGTCGCGTCGGCACCATGCCGCGTCCCGGGGTCTCAAACAGCTCGTCGTGTAGCTCCTCGCGCAATCGCTTCAGCGCATTGCTCGTCGCCCCGGTGCTCTTGTTCAGCCGTTCGGCTGCACGCGTCAGGTTTCGCTCCTGCATGAGGATGTCGAACACCTTGAGCAAATTGAGGTCCAGATTCGCGAAGTCGATATTCGGCGCTGCCATGTGGTGCGTCTCTGCCCTCTGCACTCTTTCAGCCTCGAAAAAGCCGGCCAACTCAACATGTAACGCGATCCCCGAGGGGGCCAGAATGAAATTTGCTATTAAGATAGATTATTGCCCATGAGACATGCTTCGACAAGAAAATGCTGACACAGGCTTCAAGACTGCCTGTCCCATCAGGTTCTGTCGAGATGCGCGTACATCTTTGGGTAAACATCGCTCGCTGCGTTCTTTCCGAAGATGCAGTCGATATGCCCGTAATTCGGGATCACGTGGCGTTCATAGTACCGGGCCCCGTTACGGGCGGTGAGCCGTTCCAAGGTTTTGGCCGTACTGTCCGGCAAGAAGCACGCATTTTCCGCCCCGTGGATGAAGGCCAGGGGAATCGCCAACCGCTCGACAAACGGGAGGTAGGCATCCTCGCCGTTCGCATCGACGATGACTTGTTTGCGGGCGATCAATGCCAGTTGCTTGAAAGCGTCGATATTCGCCTCCCCGAACATCTCGGCAAGTCCCGAGTCAAACGTTAATGCATTGAGCTGATCGGTCTCGTAGAGCTGGCCATAGAGCGCCGTGATACGGTTCGAGGTCGCGCTCCGGCTCCGTTCCTCGCGCTGGAACGGCACCGCGAGTCGGATCAGCGCATCGGCGAGCCGTTCCGCGACTCCGTCCTTGGTCGTTGCGCGTGCGTTAACGGCATCGATCTTGAGCAGGTCGAACAGCGCCGGAGTCCTGAGATAGGCCAGGAACCGCTGCGGAAAGAACGGCACGATCACGTCCGTCGCAATCTGCGAGATCACAGCAGAGCGCACGCCATTGAGATACCCGCCGAGCATCGACATAACGAAAGTCGTCGCGCCGAAGCAATGTGCCACCACTTGCACGCTCGAGGCGCCTGTCACTCGCCGGATGAGATCGACGGCTGGCTGGTAGTCGTACTTCGCACAATCGTCGGCGGTCCATCTCTTGCGCGCATAGGGCAGGTCAATGCTCGCCCGGAAATCAAGCAGCCAGCAGTCGAGGCCGCGCTCGACGAGATACTCGAGCAGATTTGTATCGATGGTATCGATCGTGAAGATTAGGCTCGAAACGCCAAGCCCATGTGTCAGAAGAACGGGGCCCCGCTTGGAAGCACCATTGTTGTTGTATCGCGTCAGCCGCAGCGTCTTGCCGTCGGCGGTCTGGAAAAGGTGGACCTCAGGGTCACCGGCACGCAAGCCCCGTTTCTTTCGAACGCGCGCTGCATCGAAACGCTTCACCGGCGCGAAGACATTGCCATAGACATCAAAGAGCGTTCCGGCGAACAGCGCGCCGAATTTGGCGACGGCACCATTACGCTCAAGAGAGTTGCGTCCACCAAAGCCGCGCAGCGTCCGAATCTGTTTGGCAAAGTCCTGTGGTCGGATGACAAGAACGCCACGCGCCTGATTGGTCGCTGTACCCACCGCCGCAATGTCGATGTAAAGCGTCGTCGTATCTCGCAAGAGATCGCCGAACCTCATATCGTCATGCACGTTCTTCTGGCCGTGGAAGCGGAACCGCTGGCCATCACGCGTTGTCAGAATCATCGAGTATTCGAAGAGACGCGTCTCGGCGGCGTCTTGCGATTTTCGCATCAGCCGGAAGACTCCCTCGCTGATGTCAAGCGGCTCTGGCGAAAGTAGTGCGCAGGTCGCCGTTCCGGTCAGCGTTCCCTGGTGCATAGGATCGGTCAAGAACCGATCGATATCCGAAATTCGAACCGTTACCGTGAACGAGAACTCTGTGTTAAAAGTCTTGCCGACGGCTGCGGCCGCTTCATAGCCGGCGCTCGCGCGGTCCGATACATATCCCGCCATGCGCTCGGTGAACTCGACGCCGGCAGGCGCGATCCGATGCGGATCATGCTGTGCATCACTCGGATCGCTGCCTCCACTGCGGGCCGGCTCCGACTCTTCCGCCGCAGGCGAGTCGCTGCCAGTGCGCGAGATATCGATCACGCGTGTGACGGCAGCCTTCGTCGCGTGCGCGCGCTCGGCGAGTTGAACGCGCGCGACCTCGACCAATGCGTCGACAGCCTGCGACGCGCTTCCCAAATCCTTGGGCGATTGCCCCGATTGCACCTGACGTAAGAGGCTTTTGGCAGCTGTGCGTACGTCCGTTCCTGCGCCGGTGAGTTCGAGGACCGGCTTGCCCGATGGTTTCACGACATCAAGTGGCCGGGCCAGTTCCCGAGCCAGGTGGATCATGGCTCGCTCGGCGATAGCTGTAATTGACAGTAGGGGATTGACACCGAGAGAGCGTGGCATCGCTGCCCCGTCGACCACATAGAGACCTTCATGCACGGCGGACGGATCACCGGTGTCGCTCGCATCGAACACCCGGCACTTATGGTCGATCACGCCCGTCGCCCTTGTTTGCCCCATCCCGCAACCACCAAGTGGATGCACCGAAATCATGTTCTTACCGAGTAGCGGACTCTGGAGCGGATTGCGAATGTAGGTGGCGTCGTTGGCCGAGGAGATCTGCAGCAGCTTCTCCTCGATGCGTTGGAATACGGCCTGGCTTGCCACGCCCGGCCAATCGACGCGCACCCGATCGTCTTCGAGCTCGAGCCGTCCACCGGCATCGTCATGGGCCATGACGAGATAGGTCGCCGTGTGGTTCATGGCACCTTTGTAGGCGCCGAGCAGCCAGCTTTCACTGCGCCGCACCGCTTGCTGAAACTCATCGAGAATTCCGCTGGCGGTTTTTTTTCCGAGCACCGGCCCCGCAGCGCCAAATACGCCAGGGAGCAATTCCGACAATCCGGAGGGCAGCACGCCCTCTTCGATCACCATGCCCTCGGCCAGCGGTCCACGATCACGCAGATCGATGAGGCCGGCGATGCAAGGACCAGGCGGAGCCGAGTTCGACTTAGCTGGGTAGCCGACGCCCACTGCATCAAACGGTTTCATGCCGTTCCAGGCGAAAGCGAGGACATCACCGTTGCCGGTGAAGCCGGCACCGAGGCGCTCGGAAGTCGCGAGCCCGTTACCGCGCGAACGGAGCAGGATTTCCGTAGAACCCAGGCTCCCCGCACCAAGTACGACGATCGACGCCGAGATCGAGCGCTCAGGTGACTTGAAATGATCCCGCCGTTGACTGGTCGTTATATAGAAGGCCCGCCAGTTCTCGCCGTCGCGGCGCACAAATCGCACCGAAGCGTTGGTGAAAATCTCGGCCCCGTGATTGTAGGCGTCCGCAAGATAGCTCACCTGCACCGTAGTCTTGGCGCCGACATTGCAGCCCGAGCAGCAGTCACCGCAAAGTGTACAGGCCGGCTGTTTCACGCCCGCCGCATTGATGGTGTCCTGGAGCACCACATTGATTGGTGGTCGCACGAGCTCGACATCAAGGAACTTTGCGGCCTCCGCCATGCGCTCGAGTTTCGAGAGCGCAGGTTTGCCTGGATAGGACTGGGGCCGCAGCATCGCCTCGGCGCGTTCGAACCCCTGATTGAGGGTCTCATCCGCAAAGAGCTCAACTGGCCAGCAAGGATCTTCCCAGACCCGCGGATCGGGCGGCAGCGAAACGTTAGCGTTGATCAGCGAAGTTCCGCCAAGGCCGCAGCCGACCAGCACATGAATGTCACGCCCAAGATGCAGATCGTAGAGGCCATCACGCCGGCCTTCATGCCGGCCGTCATGAGTGAACTGCAGCTCGGCCGTGGCCTCAGGCAAAGAGTCGGGGAACTCTCCGACTGGAATCTCGCGACCGCGCTCGAGCACTGCAACTTTCAGTCCCATCCGTGCCAACCGCGAGGCGGCAACGCCCGCACCGTATCCCGAGCCCACGACGATCGCGTCGTAGTGGGATTTGATCTGGGCGAGATCGCGGGACAATCGCATGACGGGGCTCGGGCTTGCTGTCTGGCGGTTCTGCACCCCAACAAGGCTGCAGTGGCAAGGGTTTGCTCGGCTAACTTCTTTGGCTCATTCGCTGCCTCCAGCCGGCCGGTTTCGGCTTGCTCTTTTGCACGAATTGGCGGCGCGGAACATCATCCTTGGCCCTCACATCGAGTGCGAGGTTGCGTTCGCGAGCCAAGTGCATCATCGCGCGCTCCGCGACGGCCGTGATCGTGAGCAGGGGATGCACGCCGAGTGAGCGAGGGATCACCGAGCCGTCACAGACGTAGAGCCCTTCGTAAACGGCGTCATCTGGCTTCGCCGTGTCTGCGTCGAATACGCGGCACCTGTGGTCGACGACGCCGCTCGAACGGCTTTCGCCCATTCCACAGCCACCGAGCGGGTGCACGGTGAGGAGGTTGCCACCGAGGAAGTGCTTTGAAACCGGATTGGGAACATACCGCCCGCCGGTTGCTGCGACGAGCTTTTCCAACGTGCTGTTGATCGCACCGAAGACTGGCTCTTTGAGCGCATCCGGCCAGCGGATCGAGACGTCATCGCCGTAAAGTACGATCTCGCCGGAGCCTGAGTCGTGCCCAACCGCAAGGAAGACCTGGGTCTTGCTGACGGCACCCGTGTAGCTGCCGCCGACCAGGCTTTCTGCCGACCCTTTCAGCTCACCGAGCAGCTTTTCCAGCGACTCCCGCGCATTAGCGCGAACGAGCCCCCCCGCCGCGGTTGCCGCTCCGAGCGGCAGCATCAGCGGCAACAGCGGAGCAACGCTGCTCTGAATAGACGCTTCTACGACCGCCAAACGACCATTTGGGTCCGGCCGCCGGCGGAGATCAATCAGCCCCGATACCGCTGGACCTGGGGCCGGAATCTTTGGGCGGGCCGGATGCCCGACCCCCACAGCGTTGACCGTAATGTCGTTATTGTACCCGAATGCGATTGCGTCGGCATTGGTCGATACACGCTTGCCAAGCTGGTCTGAAAGCTTGAGCCCGCGATCGCGCGAGCGCATCAGAATTTCGTTCGATCCGAGCGTCCCTGCCGCGACCACAACAATGGTAGCACCCACGGCGCGATGTGGTACCGGACGCGGTTTGTCGGTTGCGACGGTGAATACGATGCGCCACGGACCACCGGCACTGCGCTCCACGAAGCGCACCTGCGCACCTTCGTAGATCTCGCAACCGTGGTTGACCGCGTCGGCTAGATAGGTCGCGTGCACTGTCGTCTTGGCACCGACGTTGCAACCGCCCATGCAGTCGCCGCATTCAGTGCATGCCGGTTGCTCGACCCCTGATTGCGTCTTCTGGTCTTGAAACGCGATATGCAGCGGCACGCGCTCTACCGTTCTGCCGATCGCCGCAGCGGCCTTCTCCAAGGCCGCGAGCTTCAGCGGACGCGAGCGCTCCGGCAGAGGGTTCGGTGCCAGCATGTCGCGCGCGCGGTGAAAACCAACGTGAAGACTGTGGTCGGCGTGAATTGCCCGTGGCCAGATTTGATCTTCGAGAACCAACGCGGTCGGGCTGAGGCAGACATTCGCATTGATCAGAGATGTGCCTCCGACACCGCAGCCGCTCACGACATGGACATCACGTCCAATCCGGATGTCGAACAGCGCTGTTGCAGGACCGACCCGCCGACCACCCGCCCATATTTGCGTCTGCCGCTGCGCGTCGAAGATGGAAGCCGGAAACTCTCCCGGCAGGAATTCACGCCCCCGTTCCAGCACGGCGACCTTCAAACCCATGCGTGACAAGCGGGAGGCCGCAACACCGCCGCCGTATCCCGACCCGATGACAACGGCGTCATACTGCACTCGCACGTCCGTAGCCGGCAGCGCCAGTCGCGCCATACGCAGAACTCCCTGAGTGTGCCGGTTGACCCGGAGCTACTGGGAAGGTTCATACCCCCGGCCCCATAGAGCGGCAAGCCGACGTGGCATCACGGCAATATTGTCGTTGCTGAAATGCCGCGCTCTCGACGAAATGAGCATAAGATGAAGTCGGCGGCGGAAACCTGAGCTTCCCGCTTGCTACCCCGGATCAGCTGTCACCCGACAGCACCTGGCTAGCCACGCTAATGTACTTGCGCCCGGCTTCCTTGGCGAGGTCGACGATAACTTTGAGCGCCTTGCCTTTATCCTTGCGCACAGTAGCAAGCCGCACCAGCATAGGCAGATTGGCCCCGGCCAGGACCTCTGCGCCTGTGTCCTCCATCACTGAGATCGCGAGGTTGGACGGCGTGCCGCCGAACATATCGGTGAGAATGGCAACGCCCTCGCCGCTGTCGACACGGCGAACAGCTTCGATCAGCTCCCGCCGGCGCTGCTCCATGTCGTCGTCCGGGCCGATGGAGATCGTCTCCATCTGAGTTTGCGGGCCAACAACGTGCTCGAGAGCTGCGCGAAATTCCACGGCAAGCCCACCATGGGTGATGACTACGATGCCAATCATCCAATATCGCCCCAGCGACAGTCTGCTCTGCCAACCAGCCCCAAGAAAGCGTCCCGCGTACAACGCAACCTAGCACTTATCGCACCAGACTTCGAAAAAAAGTCCATGCGGCCGAATAGCGAAGAGACCTTAGTCTAACTCCGCCGCCTGACCGAACGTCCCCGCCGGTTGCTTAACGCGCAGCATCGAACTGTGTCGGATTAGCCAGAGCCAGCAGCAGCTTGAGCGGTGCCGAGCATTCGAAAGGGGCCAGCGAGATCCGCGGCACCGTTAGCCCCAGAAGATCAATATTGCCAGGCTTCGGCATGCGCTCGACTTGTCTAGGCGTCACGAGATCGAATGCCAAGCACACTTCAGCCTCCGGGACATAGGATGTGCCGATGATGCCGATCCCTCGCACCTCGATGCGTCCGGCAATCGC
Organism: uncultured Hyphomicrobiaceae bacterium; assembly: GCA_964500805.1. GTDB lineage: Bacteria > Pseudomonadota > Alphaproteobacteria > Rhizobiales > Hyphomicrobiaceae. The sequence goes on along the minus strand of CAZCQH010000006.1, from coordinate 27,516 downwards.
CGCCGGTGCGCGTGCCAGAAGCCGGCTGCCCTGACGGATCACCTCGACCTGATCGTCGGCAACGAGCCCCGCCTCGACGATCCGGTTTGCAAGGCGAAATTGCGCGGTGATCACGCGAAGCGCGAGATCCGACTTGCCGGCACCGGACCCTCCGAGCAGAAGCGCGCCACGGCCGTCGACGGCAATACACGTCGCATGCAGCCGAACCTCGCTGTCGCTATCGCCGGCCAATCGCGCTCCCCGATGCCATCGCGGGAAGACCGGCGGGCAGCCGCACCACGAACTTTGCCCCCGTGATCTTGTGATCCGCCCCGTTACGCTTGTTCTCGGCCCATATCCTGCCGCCATGAGCCAAGACGATCTCGCGAGAGATGCTCAAGCCAAGGCCAGAGTTCTTGCCTTTCGAGCTATCGCTTTGTGGGCGATCGGAATAGAAGCGCGCAAAGATGGCCTCGAGCTGGTCATCAGGTACTCCGGGGCCCTCGTCCTCGACCACCAATTCCACCTCGGTACCGATACGGCGCACGTGCAGTGTCACCTTCTCCCCTGGCTTCGAGAAGGAAACCGCATTGTCGAGCAAGTTGGTCGCCACCTGGCCGATGCGCCCCTCGTGGCCATTCACGATCAACGGCAGTGTTCCAAAGCGGTCGTCAACGGCAAGCGCAATCTTTACTCCGCCGCCCGAGTGAATGTCCTGGAACACACTGACAAGGTTGGTGAGGAGAACGCGAACGTCGACTGGCTCGTTGTGTTGGCGCGCGAGCTCAGCATCGAGGCGCGAAGCATTCGAGACATCTGTGATCAGCCGATTGAGCCGTTTCAGCTCACCCTGAATCTGGATGACGAGGTTGTCGCGCTCATCGGATGTCCGCGCATAGGACAGCGTTTCCGCCATGGATCGTGCCGCTGCGAGCGGGTTCTTCAACTCATGCGCGACGTCGGCAGCGAACTTCTCGCTCGCCTCTATGCGCTTATAGAGAGCCGAGGTCATCTGCTTGAAGGCGTCGGACATCTGACCGACCTCGTCGTTCCGCCCGGCATAATCCGGCAAATCGGCGCGCGCGTTGATGCTCTGACTGACGTGCTCGGCTGCAGCCGAAAGACGGCGCACCGGCGCCGCGATCGATCGGTCGAGCATGAGAGAGGCCATCAACGTTGCGAGCAGCGCCATAATGGCGAGTGACAGGATGATCCACCTCTCCGTCGATAGCACCTCATCGATTTCGCCAGGTCTGGTCGACAGCAGCAGCGCACCGAGCACCGTATTGCGCCGCATAATTGGCACGGCCAGGGAGACGATCCTCTGGTTATCATCATTTATGATCAGCATGCCCGGCATTGGAATGCCTTTCAGCGCTTGTCTGATCTCTGGATAATTGTTCCCGTTGGAGTTGCCGATCTCGCGGTAGACGTTGATGTCCGCGCCATCAAAGAATGCCGAAAGGCGCGTCCAGAAGTTCTTGACCCTGATGCGCTCGGCGCCTTGCTCCGGCGTCGTGATCTCCAGCTTGGATCCGAGCGGAAGTGAATCGACGACGAGCCGCCCATCGCGATCATAGACGCGGGCGCGGGTGTTGTGCTGCGGCTGAATCAGGCGACGCACGACACGGCCAATGCGCTCCGGCGGCAATGTCAGCTCGAAAGCCGCAAAGCCATCGTCGCGAAACGGCAGGCGCGCACCGTCCACTTCGCTCAGGCGATCGGGATCGAGCGTGAGCCCGGAGTTGTCTGCTGATGCGCTGGCGGCGAGCGCAGCAGCGATGATCTCACCCTGTATCCGGAGGCTTTCACGCTTCGCGGTGATCAACCAGGCCTGATGCTGGCTGAGCCAGAGAATTCCCATCAGGAGAATCGTCAGTCCGAGCAGATTGCTGAAGAAGATCCGCCGTGCCAGCGTCTTGGTGGCGAAGCGCGTGAGCCAAGAGTTGGCAATGTGCGATCCGACGCGCGAAATGAACACGCCGATCGGCCGCAGGAGACGTCCGGCAGTCGAGAGAATGCTTTGTGCTGCTGGGCTCTGCTGGATGCCCGCCCGTCCGAGCCGCGTGATCTTGGTCGTTGCTGATCCAGGAACGATGCTGGCATGGGCAATGGTCTTGAGCGCACCGGCTACGGTGTCCCACAACCCAGTTTTCAGTGGCGGCCGCTCGGTATCAAGCGCCATTGCAGGGGCCCTCAGGCCTCTTTGAAGCGATAGCCGACGCCGTAGAGCGTTTCGATGACGTCGAAATTGTCGTCGACCACCTTGAACTTCTTGCGCAGCCGCTTGATGTGGCTGTCGATGGTGCGGTCGTCAACATAGACCTGATCGTCATATGCTGCATCCATCAACGCATCGCGCGTTTTGACGACGCCCGGCCGGGTGGCGAGCGCCTGCAGAATGAGGAACTCGGTAACCGTCAAGGTCACCGGCTTGTTGTCCCAATGACAGGTATGGCGCTCTGGGTCGAGTCGCAGCTTGCCGCGCTCGATCATGCGTGCCGCCTCGGAAGCCGTGACCTGGCCGTCTTTCGGTTGCGAGCGCCTCAGCACGGCCTTCACGCGCTCCACCATCAGGCGCACGGAGAACGGCTTCGGGATATAGTCGTCGGCGCCCATTTTGAGCCCGAACAGCTGATCGATCTCCTCGTCTTTGGAGGTGAGGAAGATCACCGGCATATCGGATTGCTGACGCACCCGCCGGAGCAGCTCCATGCCGTCCATCTTCGGCATCTTGATATCGAAAACGCCGAGATCGGCGGGATCATCCGACAGCGCAGCAAACGCCTCTGCTCCATCACCGTACGTGCGGACTTTGAAACCCTCGGCCTCCAAGGCTGTACGAAGCGAAGAGAGTATGTGCCGCTCGTCGTCAACGAGAGCGATAGTGCTCTTTTCTTTCATCGGTGCTTCCCCGGCGTTACGACGGGCTCCCAGTCAATGCCGCCTCTATGGCCCCAACGTGGGGTAAATGTGGCATAGTCAGGATGAGCCATGAGCGCTGAATGTAGCCTGAATGCGGGCGCAAAGGAAACCAAAGCTGGGCATCACTCAGACGGCCTTCCAGAACATCCGCAGCCGAAGCGGTAAAGCTGTTGATTTGTCGCGCTAAAGCTATCTATCAATGGACTGATTGTAAGAGACGGCACGCACGACGGAGAAGGACATGTTGCCAGGTAGTGTCCCCTCGGGGCTGCGGGCATGCTTCTCGCCGGAGGCACGCGAAGTTCGGCGGCTGATCCGTTCTGCCAATTACGCGTCCCTGGCCACGCTGGACCGTCGATCGGGGAGCCCATTTGCATCGCTAGTTCAGGTCTCGGCAATGCCGGACGCTCGCCCATGCTTCCTCATCTCCGGCTTGGCGCAGCACACCAGAAATCTAGTGGCCGACTCGCGTGCAAGCATTTTGATCGACTGCCGGTCCGAAACAGAGCCGATGACCACCTCACGCGTTACGCTCTCCGGCCGCGCGCAGCGCCTGTCAGGTGAACTCGAGGCAATTGCACGCCGCCGCTTTCTTGCTGTGCACACCGATGCACGAGCCTACGCTGGATTTGCCGACTTCATGTTCTGGTGCTTGGCAGTCGAGCAGGCTCACCTCGTGGCAGGCTTCGGGCGAATTCGTCAGGTGCCGGGAGCCTACGTGGGGCTCGCGGGACTCGACCTCGGTGATATGTCAGTTCTTGCCAATGGAGAAGAACCCCCAGGGCTTTCGCAGCTGCAACATCATCTCGCGGTGCGCGATGACAAGCCGATCTCGATCTGCGGGTGGGACTGCGAGGGCTTGAATGTTGTAACGACAGGTGGAAATGTGCGTCTCTCTTTCGATGAGCCGTGCTTCAAACAAAGCAGCGCAATCGCGGCCGCTGATTTTGCGTTGCACCAATTCACACAAGGTTAATCGAATAAGCGGCACCAATCATCTTTCTGGATTATGCTGGCAGTCGATCTCCAGTTCGACTACGAGTGTGCGCTTGGCTGCATGAATTCGGTGCGACTCTTGGCCAAATTGTCGGGGCAGTCGGCTCTGATACCTCCTTCGGCCCTTGGCTCGCGAATTGCGTAAGCAAGGCCGACGTGCAGGTGAGGGGCAACTTGCAAGGCCGTAAAGGCAATGGGCGGATTTAATGACAAAAGAACCCTTCGCATTGAGTGCTGCAAGCAAGGTTTTGCATAACCTCAGCCACGTCGACCTGCTTGAGCACGCAGTGCGCAATGGAGAAGGCCGTTTCGCCTCGACAGGCGCGTTCGTTGTTGAGACCGGTACGCACACGGGCCGCTCGGCGCAAGACAAGTTCACCGTCCGCAATGACGTCACCGAAAGCCAGATCTGGTGGGACAATAACAAGTCGATTTCCCAAGCTCAGTTCGACTTGATTTACTCCGACTTTCTAGAGCATGCGCGCAAGCTCACGCTCTATGTCCAGGACCTTCACGCTGGCGCCGATCTCCGTCATAAACTCAACGCGCGGATCTTCTGCGAGTACGCGTGGCACGCCGCCTTCATCCGTCATCTGCTGCGGCGCCCTTCGGCACAAGAGCTCAGCGGTTTCCAACCCGAGTTCACCGTCGTCAATCTGCCGAGCTTTCGCGCCAATCCGGCAAGGCACGGCGTGCGGTCCGAGACGGTTATCGCCTGTGATTTCGTCCGCCGCCTCGTTTTGATCGGCGGCTCGTCCTACGCGGGAGAGACGAAAAAATCGGTTTTCACGTTCCTCAACTACCTCATGCCCGATCTCGGCGTCATGCCGATGCACTGTTCGGCCAATGTCGGCAATGCGAGTGACTCGGCCATCTTCTTCGGCCTCTCCGGCACCGGCAAAACGACGCTGTCGGCCGATCCCAAACGCACGCTCTTAGGCGATGACGAGCATGGCTGGTCGGACAACGGCATCTTCAATTTCGAAGGCGGCTGCTACGCCAAGACAATCCGTCTCTCCTCTGAAGCCGAGCCTGAAATCTGGGCTGCCTCCAATCGCTTCGGCGCGGTGCTCGAGAACGTGATCATCGATCCGGCAACGCGCGCGCCGGACTTCAATGACGGCAAGCTGACTGAGAACACGCGCTCCGCCTATCCGCTAGAGTTCATCGCCAACGCCAGCAAGAACGGCACCGCGGCCCATCCGAAGAACATCGTGATGCTCTGCGCCGACGCATTCGGCGTGCTCCCGCCCATTGCCAAGCTGTCGCCGAGCCAAGCGATGTACCACTTCCTCTCCGGCTATACGGCCAAGGTCGCCGGCACCGAGAAGGGCATGGGCAACGAGCCGCAGGCAACGTTCTCGACCTGCTTCGGCGCGCCGTTCATGCCGCGACACCCGAGCGTCTACGGCAACATGCTTCGGAGGCTAATTGCCAAGCACAACGTCGACTGCTGGCTCGTGAACACGGGTTGGACCGGCGGCAAGTTCGGAGCCGGCCACCGCATGCCGATCAAAGTAACGCGGGCGCTGCTCGACGCTGCGCTTTCGGGTCAACTCAAGGGCCAGCCGATGCGGACCGATCCCATGTTCGGCTTCCAGGTCCCGACAGCGCTCGCCAGCGTCGATCCGAAGATCTTGAACCCACGCGACACTTGGGCCGACAAGGCGGCATACGACACGCAGGCTCGCGCGCTCGTCGACATGTTCACCAAGAACTTCGCCAAGTTCGAGGCCCACGTCGATGCCGACGTCAAAGCGGCTGCACCAGCCTTGAAGCAGGCAGCGGAGTAATCCGCTATTCAGCTGGAGGCTTGCAGCGGGCGGCTTCGGCCGCCCGTCGCATTTTCGGTCAAGCGCGCGCTGCGTCCTCAAGCGTCATCGCCGCGCACTTCTCGCCGATCATGATCGACGGCGCGTTGGTGTTGCCGCCCACCACCTGCGGCATGATCGAGGCGTCCGCGACCCGTAGCCCCTTTATCCCGAGAACACGAAGCCGGGGATCGACGACGGCGTCGCTGCCCGTGCCCATTCTGCAGGTGCCAACAGGATGCAGGTTCGATACCCCGCGCTGCCTGAGATCCTCGATCAGGTCCTTCTCGCTGCTCACGACCGAACCCGGGCTCACTTCCTCGGCAATGAACGGCTTCAACGCCGGCTGCGAAGCGATCTTGCGTGCCATTCGCATGCCGTAGAGCATCGCTTCGACATCGTAAGCCGTCTCGAGGAATTTGAACTCGATCTTCGGCGGCGCCAAAGGGTCCGGGCTCTTCAGGCTTACTTGGCCGCGGCCCTCGGGGCGCAGATGCACCGGCGAGATCGAAAAACCCGGCCATTTGTGCGCGTGAATGCCGGTGCGATCGCGCGTGCTGATGGACCAGAGGAACAGGTTCATCTGAATGTCCGGCCGGTCGAACCGCGGATCGGACCGGAGCAGGATGCCTGCCAGCGTGCTGATGCCAGAGAGCGGGCCGTTCCGCCCCAAAGCATATTGCACGCCAGCCTTCAGCTTTGCGAGTGGCGACATCGCGAGGTCGTTGAGCGTGCCCGTGCGGGTCGAGCGCCACGCCACATACGAGTTGAAGTGATCGTGAAGATTGGCGCCAACCGGCAGCTCGCGAACAACCGGAATGCCCATTTCCTTCAGGTGCGCGCCCGGACCGACGCCCGACAACATCAACAGTTGCGGCGACCCGTAGACGCCTCCGGATACGACGATTTCGCCACGGCAGCGCGCCGTCTCGCGCCCGCGCGGAGACTGGAATTCCACGCCTACCGCGCGGCCATTCTCGATCAACAGTCGCGTGGCATGTGATTCTGACCGGACAAAGAGATTGGCACGATTGCGCGCAGGCTTCAGATAGGCCTGCGCAGCGCTCCAGCGGCGACCCTTGCCCGTCGTGGATTGGTAGTAGCCGACCCCGTCCTGCGTCGCGCCGTTGAAGTCGGCATTGCGCGGCACGCCAGCCTGCACCGCCGCTTCGATGATCGCGTCGATGATGTCACTCCGGAACCGGTTGTCCGATACGCGGAGCGGCCCGCCGGTGCCATGGAATTCGTTGGCACCGCGCGCATTGTCCTCGGCTTTGCGGAAATAGGGCAGCACGCTCGCGTAGTCCCAGCCTTCGCAGCCGCGCTGGCGCCAGCCATCGTAGTCGGCGGACGTGCCACGCATATAGACCATGCCGTTGAGTGAGCTCGTCCCGCCGAGCATCTTGCCGCGTGGCTGATAGGAGGTACGCCCGTTGAGCCCTGCCACCGGCTCGCTCTCGAATTTCCAATTATAGACATCGTGCGTGTAGAGCTTGTGATAGCCGATCGGGATATGGATCCAGGGGTAGCGATCCCGCTTGCCGGCCTCGAGCAGCAGCACCCTGTAACGCCCCGACTCGGAAAGCCGTGCCGCCACCGCACATCCCGCCGAGCCCGCCCCGGTCACGATAAAGTCGAACGTCTCTTCGCTCATAACGTCTGGTATCCCTCAACGTCTACCGTCCATCACAGGGCATGAAGATGCACGTGCCGCCGCAGTGGCTCAACCGCCGGTTGGACTTTCTGGCGAAACTGCGGGCCTGATATGCGAGAGCGTTGCTAGGTTTGCAACCAAATGGAGCCTTTCGGTGACGCTGGTCGTCCACTTGCACTCTGCCCGTGCCCCTGTATTGAGGAACGCGCCTGGAGAGATCGAGACGAACAGCCCTCAAGCAACCGGCAGACACATGACCATCGACGACGCGCTTACCCGGCGCGAGACCTTCAAGACGTGGACGCGGGTTTCGATTCGCTACAACGATCTCGATCCGCTGGGCCATGTGAACAACGCGGCAATGGCAATCTTCCTCGAACAGGCGCGCTGTGAGCTAATCACACCGATGCTCAAGGCGCATAGTCGCGATTTCGACATGGTTATCGCCTCGACCAAGATCGACTATTTGAAGGAGTTGCACTATCCGGGCACTGTCGACATCGGGACCGTCGCGACCAAGCTCGGCACCAAGTCGTTCACGCTTGCGCACGGTGTCTTTCAGGACGGCGTCTGCGCGGGACGGGGCAGCTGCGTGATGGTCGTATTCGACCTGGCAAAGCGCGCTTCTGCAGCGCCGCCCGACGATGTGCGCGCTTATGTCGAGAGTCTGCTTCTTCCGGGCAGCAGTGCCGGAATGGCAAGTTGAGGGTGCAGCCATGCCGCTCAGGCCTTCGACGCTGACGCTTGTCGCGATCGGCATCGCACTTGCAGGAGCGACAGTCGTCGCCGTCGCCGCAGCGCGTGGCATAGCCCCGCTCGAGGCCGGCCACACGCCCTTTCACATCGGCTGCCTGCATCACAATCACGGGCCAAAGTGGCATCAAGACCATGGCCGCATCCTGGGGCAGCAGGGCAGCTTGGGAGGAGGTACGCGCGACGATGACGTCGGGAAAAGCGACGCGTCCGCACCACGCCTCGAACGGCGCAGCATAACGAACCGATAGCAACACGCGTGCTCACTGCGCCTCGATCTTGGCATCCCGGATCACCTTGCCCCAGCGCTCATGTTCTGAGCGCTGGAAAGCGTCGAGCTCGGCGGCACTGGAGCCGATGGTGACCAGACCCTGATCGTGAAGCTGCTGGATCGTCTCGGGCATTGCCGAGATCTTCTTGATCGCGGCGTTGATCTTATCCGCCACTGCTGGCGGCGTGCCTGCCGGCGCCCAGAGACCGAACCACGTGCCGACATCGTAACCGGGATAGCCGAGCTCCTGCACAGTCGGCAACTCGGGCGCTTGCGGCATACGCTTGGAGCCTGTCGTCGCGAGGGCGCGCAATTTCCCGGCTCTGATATAGGGGAGCGACTGTGTGGGGTTGTTGAACATCATCTGCACGACACCCGCGAGCAGGTCGTTCACGGCAGGTGACCCGCCCTGGTAGGGCACGTGCAGAAGATCGATGTCCGCGATGCGCTTGAACATCTCGACCGAGAGATGCGTCGGCGCGCCTCCACCTCCAGCCGACGCATAGGCGATCGAACCGGGTTTAGCTTTCGCGGCAGCTACCAGCTCGGGAAGGGAATGCACCGGAAAGGACGGATGCACGACCACGATCAGCTTGTAGTCAAAGATCAGGCTGATTGGCGTGAAATCCTTGAAGGGATCGTAGCCGGGTGCCTTGAACAGGATCGGATTGACGACAAAGGACGTCGATTGCAAGAGCAGCGTGTAGCCATCGCCGGGCGCCTTTGCGACGAGCTGAGTGCCGATGTTGCTGCTGGCCCCCGGTCGATTCTCGACAACGACTGGCTGTCCCCAAATGTCGGTCAGCTTGGCCGCGTAATTGCGCGCGACGTAGTCGGTCGGGCCTCCCGGCGGCAGGGGAACGACTAGCCGGATTGGTTTCGTAGGAAATTCCTGCGCCGCGCCCGGCAAGCTGAACCCAAAGGCTGAGAGGAGCAGCGGGATCAGCAGAATGAGTCGTGCCATGATCGTCGTCCTCCTCGGGCGCGGTACGTGAAGGCGCAAGCACAACACAACGAGCTCAGCCCAGCAATTCGCCGATGCGCAGGGTAGCCTTGAGGCCGGTGCCGGTCAGAACGACGACCGTCGTCTCGTGCGGTTTGATCGTGCCGGCCGTCGCGAGCTTTGCCAGCGCTGCCGCCGAGCCCGCGCACGTCGGCTCAGCATAGAGACCTGTCTCCCGCGGCAGGTCCTTTGTGGCGGTAATAATCTCTTCCTCCGTGACGGTTACCGTTCCCCCGTTCGAGCGCCGCAGCGCATCCAGCACCTGCTTCAGGCGAACCGGCTGGGCGATGGCCGTGCCTTCGGCGATCGTCGGTTTCGGCTCGAACGGAACGAGCGTGTCCGTGCCCGCGCGGAAGCACGCATCGATCGGCGCGCAGTTGAATGGCTGAACCGCGAAGAGTCGCGGCAGCTTTTGGATCTCGCCGCGACGCAACAGCTCCCCGAACCCGATATCGCAGCCGAGAATGTTGCTGCCAGCACCGGTTGGAATGATGACGTTGTCGGGCGCGCGAAAGCCCAAATCTTCCCAGAGCTCGTAAGCAAGCGTCTTGGTGCCCTCCAGGAACAACGGCTGCCAGTTGTGACTTGCGTAGAAGATCTGCGCGGACTGCCGCACGGCCTCGTCGGCCGTTGCCTGACGAGACCCCGGGACGAGCTCCACCTCCGCACCGCACGCCCGCATCTGAACGAGCTTCGCCGGCTGCGTCGAGGCAGGCGTGAGGATCTTGGCGCCGATGCCGGCTGCCGCCGCGAAGGTCGCGATCGCTGCTCCGCCATTGCCGGAGCTGTCCTCGAGCAGGCGCGTGATGCCCTGTTGCCGGAGCGCCGAGATCATCACCGTGGCGCCGCGATCCTTGAAACTTCCCGAAGGCGCGAACCATTCGAGCTTGAAGTGGGCCGCCGCACCGCGAAATTGCCGCACGACGAGAGGCGTCAGTCCCTCGCCGAGCGAGACCGGATCCTTGATCTTGATTGCGAGAGCTTTCGAATACCGCCAGAGCGAGCGTTTGCTTAGATCGATGTCGCCACGTCCGATGCCTGGGAGCGGGCTGATCATCAACGGTCCGCCCGTGTCCGAGCGCCAGCGAGGCTGATCGATGGGGTAGGTCGCGCCGGTGGTGGGATCGACGTAGTGGGCGGCGGCGGCTCTGACTGTCATGTCGACCCTGAAGCTCGATATTGAGATCGAAACGGGGTGCAGACCAATGGGTCTGCCCCGCGCCTCCTACCACAGCGGCGCATCATTCATGGTCGACACGTGCGCCGAGACGACCTTCCACCCGACATCCGGAAAGCGCACCCAGGTCTGGCTTTGGCGGCCAATCATCTCGCGTCCTTTCACCTTGAACTCGAGATTGGTGGTCGCGAAGTCGCGGCCAAGGGTCAGGATCTCGAGGCGGATGCGCCGCTCCTTGATGTTGGTGCCAGGTGGCCTCGCGACGCGATGCGCATGGATGGCATCGAAACCGTAGCCGTTCTCATGCAGCGCATACCGGATCGTATAGGGACTGTTCCAGAACGTTGCATCGAGCACATCTACGTTCTTGTCGAGGAGCGCCTGCTCATAGCGCTCGAAGAGATCGCGCACTTCGGCGACGACATCCGGCAGGTTAGGGGTCAAATTCTTCATTGCCGCTCCTCCAGGGCTCGGGCTGTGGCGATCAGTTTAGCATCGCTGCCGTGGGCACAGATGATCGAAAGTCCAATTGGCAGCCCGTCGACCGTTGCGCCCGGAAGGCTCACCTGCGGCACGCCGGTGAGGCCACCATGCGCGGCAAGGCACGTGATGCGGTCGCGCAGCGGGTCTTGAACAGGCAGCGGTAGATTTTTCAACGGCGCAGGAAACGGCGTCGTCGGCAAGCAGATGATTGCGTCGTCGCGCAGCAAGTATTCGAGCCGCGCCCGCGCCTCGATGCGCATGAGCGAGGCCCAGTTGCGATCACTCGCTGGGATGGCTGCGCCGGCTGCCAGATTGCGCGCCACCGTGAACTGCAGGCGGGGGTTTTCGCGTTCCACCCAGTCCTTGAACGTCTGCCAGGCCTCCCAGGGCTGGATCGTCCGTTGTGCGCGCGCCCAGACGGAGAGGCCTTGGGGTGCCAGGATCTCCTCGCGCGGCTTGACGCCGAGCAGCCGGGCAAGCTTGTCGACCGCGGGAGCAAGCGCCGCCCTGACACCTGCATCAGCAAATCCGAATGCATCGACAGCGATGAGGAGCTGCCGCGGCAGAGCCGTTGGTATCGTCTCGCCAAGCATCACCTGCGAGATCCGCGCAAACGTCGCCGCGTCGCGAGCGAACCAGCCGGTGGTGTCGGACGTCGGCGCCTGCGGCAGCATGCCGAGGACCGGGATGCGGCCATGCGTGGGCCGGATGCCGTAGAGGCCGCAGAAACTCGCAGGCACGCGAACGGAGCCGCCTGTGTCCGTGCCGAGCGCCGTGTCGCAAAGTCCGGACGCGACAGCCGATGCAGATCCCGATGAAGAGCCGCCGGGGACGCGGTCCGGTGCCTTGGGATTTACGGCCGTGCCCTCGAATGGGTTCTCGCCGAGGATGCCGAGGGAGACTTCGTCGGTAATCGTCTTGCCGATCAGCGTTGCGCCGGCATCGAGCAGGGTCTGCACGGCCCAGGCGTTCCGCTCCGGAATAGGTCTGCCGTTCGGCCAGTCGGGAGTGCCGCCGCCTGTCACATGTCCAGCAACATCGAACAGGTCCTTGGCCGCGAACGTCAACCCCGCGAGCGGGCCGCCCGCACGGCCCTCGATGCGAACGCTGGTTCCGGGGACGAAGGGCCCGTTGGTCGTGACATCGCGTTTCGACATGTGTGAGCTCGTACAATTCTGATCCGGCCGAGCCGGCCGGTTGCAACGGTGAAGCACGATGCAGGCACCCGCAAGACCTTCCTTCGGATGATCGGTGTGGCCATTCCCGGTAGTGGCAGGCCGCGATGGCGCTTGCTGGCGGGTCCGCGCTCCGCTTCAATCTCTGCCTGCGCCTGCCGCCAGCCCAGGAGGACCATGCCATGCAGCTCATAGATCTTTCGCGCGAGCTTTATCACCGGACGCCTGCGCACCCCTCACATCCGCCGGTCGTGATGACGGTCTGGAACGACCACAATGAGATCAAACGGGCGGGCAACACCGAGTTCACGTCCAAAGCGCTGTCAATCGCGTTCAGCGATCACGCCGGTACGCATGTCGATGCGCCCTGCCACTTCGATCCCGATCCGAAGGCGGCCTCGATCGACCAGGTGCCGCTGGAGAACTTCTACACCGAGGCGATCTGCCTCGATCTCTCTCAAGTGCCGCTGAAGCACGAGATCACGGTCGCCGAGATGGAAGCGGCGCTCGCCAAGTCGGGCCAGCAGATCAAGAAGCGCGACACGGTGCTCATCCACATGGGCGTCAACGCCCGGCTGTTCGGCAAGCCCGGCTATCTGCACGATTTCCCGGGCCTGCATGTCGACGCCGTGCATTGGCTCGCTGACCGGGGCATCCTGATGTTCGGCGTCGAGGCGATCAGCCCGGCGCCCGAGGGCGAGCCGAACTTCAAGGCGCACATGGCGTGCGCGGCACGTGGCATCACCCACATCGAGTGCCTCTGGAACCTAGAAGCCGTGGTTGGCAAAGGCCGCTTCCGATTCATCGCTTTCCCGCTGAAGATTCGCGGCGGGACTGCCAGCCCCATCCGTGCCGTTGCGGTGATCGAATGATGTTTGGCGTGTCGCCGGATTGATCCTCTATTGCGGTTTGCTCTTCTGCTGCCGAGCCTGCAGCGCGGTAATGTAGGTGCGCGGTTTGGTGAGGTTCTCGGGCAGCAGGAGGGCCTCGAGCTCTTCCTGAGTGAGCAGGCCTTGCTCCAGGACCAGCTCCGTCACGCTGCGCCCTGTTTGAAGCGCCAGACGTGCGACCTCGGTTGCGTTTTCGTAGCCGATATAAGGATTGAGCGCGGTGACGATGCCGATCGAGCGCTCGACGCTCTGTTTCAGATGATCGGCGTTCGCGGTGATGCCGTCGACGCACTTGTCGGCCAGCACGCGGCAACCGGCCTCCAGGTGATTGATGCTCTTGTGCAGGCTGTGCGAGATGATCGGCTCAAAGGCGTTGAGCTGCAGTTGTCCGCCTTCCGCTGCGAAGGACACCGTGACATCATTGCCGATCACCTCGAAGGTGATCTGATTGACGACCTCGGGGATCACGGGATTGACCTTACCGGGCATGATGCTGGAGCCCGCCTGCACCGGCGGCAGGTTGATCTCGCCGAGGCCCGCGCGAGGGCCGGACGAGAGGAGCCTGAGGTCGTTGCAGGTTTTCGAGAGCTTCACCGCGACGCGCTTCAGGACGCCTGAAAGTTGGACGAAGCTGCCGCAGTCCTGCGTCGCCTCGACGAGGTTGGTGGCGGTGACGAGCGGCAACCCCGTCGCCTCGCGCAGATGCTTGCAGACGATTGCCGCATAGTCCGGATGTGTGTTGATGCCGGTTCCGATAGCCGTGGCGCCCATGTTGATCTCGCAGATGAGCGGTAGCGCCTCCTTGAGCCGCAACTCGTCCTCGCCGAGCATCACGGCATAAGTGGAGAACTCCTGGCCGAGCGTCATCGGCACAGCATCCTGCAACTGGGTTCGGCCCATCTTGATGATGTCGCGGAACTCAACCGACTTGCGTTCGAACGCCGCGCGCAGGTACGCCATCGAATCGACCAGCCGCATGACGCCGTTGTAGAGCGCGATCTTCAATGCCGTCGGATAGACGTCATTCGTGCTCTGACTCATGTTGACGTGCTCATTGGGATGCAGGTGCTTGTACTCGCCCTTGGCATGCCCCATCAGCTCGAGCGCGCGATTGGCGATCACCTCGTTCGCATTCATGTTCGTCGAGGTGCCGGCGCCGCCCTGAATCACATCGACCACGAACTCGTCGATCAGGCGGCCTGCCATGATTTCACGACACGCCGCAATGATGGCCTGATGGCGCTTGTCATCAAGGAGCCCGAGGTCTCGATTGGTACTGGCCGCCGCGAGCTTGATGGCGGCAAGTGCCGAAATCAGCTCCGGATAGAGTTTGATCGAGGTGCCCGTGATCGGGAAGTTGCGTACCGCGCGGAACGTGTGAATGCCGTAATAGGCATCGGCTGGCACATCGCCGTCGCCCAGGAGATCGTGCTCCCGTCGCATTTTCATCAAAGGCCTCCGTTGGCGCACAGAATGGCACTTGAAGCAAACAGCTTGCCCGTCCGAGCGATAGCGTGCTGGCTTTAGTGATCAGATATAGGAATTCTCGGTCACGTCGACGACAACGCTTCATCACAATTGCGCCAGAACACGTGCTCGGCGACTTCGTGCCCATGCCTCGGTCGCCGGAACAAAGGTGTTTCGCAGCGCACCTTTGAACTGATGCGCCAAGCTGTTAATCTCGCTGCGTGCTGCCGGACAGAGCTGGATGCAGGTGCGGCGGTTTCTGCTGCGCCCATCAGCCCGGCAACGCACGATTTTGTCTCAGTATTGCATTGAGGAAGATGAACGATGGCAACCAACGACACCTGCGTCACGATCGTTCCTTACTTCAAGATCCATTCCGGCAAGCTCGGTGACGCGAAAGCCCTCTGCGACCAATGCGTCGAACGCACGCGAAGCGAGCCGAAATGCCTGTTCTACGGTTTCAGCTTCGATGGCGATGAGTTGCACTGCCGGGAAGGATACGCCGATGCGACAGGCGCCCTCGCACATCTCGAGAACATCGATCCGCTCCTGAAAAAGCTGCTCGGAGTTGCCGATCTCACGCGGCTCGAAGTACACGGGCCAGCGGCTGAGCTTGACCTGCTTCGTCAGCCGATGGCCGGCCTGAAGCCTAAGTTCTTCGTGCTCGAGTACGGCTTTCGCAGGTAGCGTCAGCTGAACGCGAGCTGCACCTTCAACGACTTGGAGCGGTCGGAAGCGAGATCGAAGGCTTCCCTGGCGCGCGTGAAGGGCATCGTGGCCGTGATCAGCGGCTTCACGTCAATGAGACCTTTGGCGAGTAGCTCGACGCCGATCCCGAACTCCTCGTGGAAGCGGAAGGTGCCCCGAAGCTCGAACTCCTTCGCAACGAGCATGTTGATCGGCAGTGTGGCGAAGCCGCCGAGCCCTACCTGCACGATGATGCCTTGCGGTTTCAGCACGTCGAACGCGGCGGCGAGCGCCTTGTCGCTGCCGGAGGCCTCCATCAACACGTCGAAGACGCCCTTGTCCTGCGCGTAGGGTTTCAGGGCGTCTCCCTCGCGCGCCGTGTTGATGAAGCGGTCGGCGCCGAGGCGCTTCATCAGCGGGCCCGGCGTGTCGGTGATGTCGGTCATGACGACTTCAGTGGCGCCAGCACGGCGCACCGCGATCGCACACAGCGCTCCGATTGGACCGGAGCCGGTGACGAGTACGCGCTTGCCGAGCAACGGCCCGGCGCGGCGGGCGGCATGCAGGCAAACCGCCAGCGGCTCGGCCATGGCGGCTTCGCCGGCGGTCATGCCGGCGGGAACGAGATGGCATTGTCCTTCCTCGGCTACCAGGGTCTCGCGGAAGGCGCCCTGCACATGGGGAAAACGCATGGCGCTGCCATAGAAGCGCATGTCGAGGCAGTGCATCTGCTGGCCGGCCTGACAGTAGCGGCAGGCGCCGCAGGGCAGGCTCGGGGAGACGGCCACGCGATCGCCTGCTTTGACGCGGGTGACGCTGGTGCCAATCGCTTCCACGATGCCGGCCACCTCGTGACCGAGGATCATCGGTTGCCGGAGGCGGATCAGCTCGCCGACACCGCCGTGGTGGTAGTAGTGAAGATCCGAGCCGCAGATGCCGCCAGCCTCGATCTTCACGCGCACCTCGCCCGGGCCGGGTTGAGGTGTCGTCACCTCGTCGATGCGCAGGTCGTGGATGGCGTGGATGACGACGGCGCGCATGGGCGCTCCTTTCGAGTCCAGAGAATTCGATTGGACGTGCGCATCGGTGGTTTTCCGTTTATCAGAGCCCGATGCGTCTTTAATAATAGCCACGTCCCTAGCGCCGGGAAACGGAAGAACGCTCCATGCCTTCACCTCTCGATCTCTTCAAGTTGGATGGCCGCGTGGCGCTGATCACGGGATCTTCGGGCGGCATTGGGGAGGCGCTGGCGCGGGGGCTCGCGGCGGCCGGCGCAACGGTGGTGATCAACGGGCGGGGCGCTGAAAAAGTTGCCCAGATCGCGCATTCGATTCGCACGGCGGGACATAAGGCTGCGGAGGCCGTGTTCGACGTTACCGACCCGAATGCCGCCGCGGCCGGCATCGACAGGATCGAAGCCTCAGTCGGACCGATCGATGTTCTGATCAACAACGCCGGCATCCAGCGCCGCGCACCGTTGCACGAGATTCCCGACGAGACGTGGCGCGAGGTGATCGCGACCAATCTCGACAGTCTGTTCTATGTGTCGAAGGCGGCGGTGCGCCACATGATCCCACGCCGCCGCGGCTCGATCATCAACATCTGCTCGGTCATGAGCGAGCTGGGGCGGCCGACGGTGGTGCCCTACACGGCGGCGAAGGGCGGCGTGAAGATGCTGACCAAGGGTATGGCGGTGGACTGGGGCAAGCATGGTATTCGCGTGAACGGGATCGGGCCGGGGTACTTCAAGACGCCGCTCAATGCGGCGCTGGTGGCGGACGAGAAGTTCTCGACCTGGATCGCGGGGCGCGCGCCGCTCGGCCGTTGGGGCGAGACGGAGGAGCTGGTGGGTGCCGCGATTTATCTGGCGTCTGATGCTGCGAGTTTCGTCACAGGGCATATCCTTTATGTCGACGGCGGAATGACGGGTGCGCTGTAGGCCAGACTCCGCTCTTCTTTGGGACGAAGTTGTCGGACTTCGCCGGATCGAGCGCTTGCGATTATGCGCAACGGCGGGGGCCGGCTCACTCCGACCTACGGGTGCCCGCGCGGTCGTGACAACGCCTTTTCATTTCCGCACCTGACTTGCTACTGTCTGCGAAACCAGCTCCGAGGAGGCTCGCATGACGACGGCAAGCGAAGGTGCTGAACTGACCCGCGTCGGACCCGGCACGCCGATGGGCGAGCTGATGCGCTGCTACTGGATCCCCGCCTGCATGTCGTCGGAGATCGCCAAGGACGGCGCACCGCTGCGCTTGATGCTGCTCGGCGAGAAGCTGATTGCGTTCCGCGACAGCCAGGGCCGGGCCGGCATCATGGATCACAAGTGCCCGCACCGATGCGCCTCGCTATTCCTCGGGCGCAACGAGGAGGGGGGCATCCGGTGCATCTATCACGGCTGGAAGTTCGACGTCGAAGGTAACTGCGTCGACATGCCGAGCGTGGCGCCGCACCAGGACTTCAAGCACAAGGTGAAGGCAAAGGCCTACCGTGTTGCGGAGAAGGCGGGCATCGTGTGGGTCTACATGGGCGCCCAAGCAAAGGCGCCGCCACTCCCGGGTTTCGAGATCCTCGATGTGCCCGAGGACGAGATCAAGGTCAATTTCGTCCAGCGCGAATGCAACTACCTGCAGGCGCTCGAGGGCGAAATCGACACCTCGCATTTCGGTTTCCTGCACGCGGGCCATGTCGACATCGACGATCTGCCCGAGAACGAGCCGATGCGGCACACGATCGTCAATCGCGCGCCCGAGTATCACGTCTCGGATGCGCCGTGGGGCACACAGTACGCTGGGTATCGAGCAGTCGGGCCGGGCGAGACCTACTGGCGGTTTGCAAACTTCCTGTTTCCTTTCTGGACGCAAGCGCCAAACGGCGAGTTCAACAGCCACATGCACGCGCGCGCGTGGGTGCCGCTCGATGATCACCACACCATGTTCGTGTTCATCTGGTGGAAGAAGGCGGTGGCTGCCAACTCCCTGCCGCCGCCGACGTTCAAGGATGGGCGCCAGGTGGGCGGCACGGGCCGCGGCTTCCCGATGCTGCCGAATACGACGGATTGGCTCGGCCGGTTCCGCATGTCGGCGAATGCGTCGAACGATTGGGGTATTGACCGCGCGAAGCAGCAGTCGAGCGAGATCTACTCGGGCATCGAGGGCATCCATCTGCAGGATCAAGCCATTTGCGAGAGCATGGGGCCGATCACCGATTTCGAACACGAGCACCTGGCGCCGTCCGACCAGATGATCACGCGGACGCGTAGGCGATTGCTTATGGCGGCGCGGGCCCTGCGCGATCAGGGCACGCTGCCGCCGGGGGCGGAGGACACGCAGGTGTTCCGGGGAGCACGCAGCGGATACTTCGTCAGCCGCGACGATAGTGCATGGAAGGATGTGTATGCGTCGACGCTTGCGGCCGCCATGCATCCGGCCAAAGCGCAAGCGGCCGAATAGGAAAGAGCTGAAGTGCTCCAAGCACGTGCTGCTTGGGCGTGCATTGAGTACAATGTGAGCACCTCAAGTGCGACGCTTCCCAAAGCACGCGATCGGTTGAGCGGCTCATCTCGCTGGCCAGATCGCAAGTGAGCCGCCGCGCCTCACGGCGGCTTCGTCACGCCCGCGCAACAAAGTCGAGCAGAAGATGCACTACGGTCTCGGGCTGCTCCTGCTGTACCCAGTGACCGGCGGCGGGGATGAGGTGTGTGCCGCGGTAGTCGGGGGCGAAGGTTGCTTCGAGCTTTTCGAGCGAGCCTGGAGTTTGGTAGACGCCCCAGTCGTGGGCGCCCGCGATGAACGTGCAGGGCACGTCGATGGTGCAGCCCGAAAAGAGCTGATCCTGCGCGTAGAGCCTCGGCGCCAATCGCGCACGGTACCAGTTGAGGCCGCCTTGGAAGCCGCGGCGCTGGTATTCGGCAGCGTAGACGGCGAGCTCATCCTCGGTGAGCCAGCGGCAACGTGCGATCTCCTCGCGTGACGGCAGATGTGGCGCGACGGTCTCCGCCATGCCTTTGCCGAGCTGCATCACGTAGTAGTGCGGCAACTGGGCGAGCTCCTCCGCGGTCCAGGCCTTGAGGCGCTTCAGCTGGTTGCCCGGCCAATCGGCGCTCTTCTGATGATAGTAGGCGCGCAGGAAGTCGTGCACGCCTTGCGGCGCGCCCTGCATGTTCGGGTTCGCATCCCGCGTGGAATAATAGGCATGATAGTGCTGGCGCGGCTCGGGCAAGGCAGCGAGCGCCGGCTGGATGCGTGTCACGGCGGGGAGCTTTTCTGCGTCGGTGAGTGTCCGTGCAGCCGTATCGAACGGCAACGCCGGCGGGCCCGAGTAGGGCGCGCTCATCAACGCGCAGGCGCGAAAAATGTCCGGGCGGAGCATCGCGCACCAGGCGGCGAGTGATGATCCGAAGTCGTGGCCGATCACGGCCCTCACATGGTCGATACCGAGAGCTGCCAGCAGACCCACCGTGTCGCGTGCAAGGTTGATCATCCGGAAGTCGGCAAGGTCGCAGTCGTATCGATCGTCAGAGCCAGTCGTGCGCCCATATCCGCGCTGGTCGGGCGCGATGACGTGGAACCCCGCATCAGCGAGCGGCACGATCACCTTGCGCCAGCTGTAAGCGAGCTCTGGAAAGCCGTGCAGGAGCAGAAGCGTGGGCCGGCCAGGCGCGGGCTCGCCGGCTTCGAGCACATGCATCGAAAGCCCGTTGGTATTGTCGACCTGCCGCGATCGGATTGCGGAATCGAGCGTCGTTTCTCCGTAAGCGCGCATGAATTGGCTCGTCGCTGCTGATCTGATGCGTTTGGTGACGGCTGCCTGGGTTCTATTTGGCACGCAGGACGGAACCGTGCCAACGGTGTCAAAATCGATCTGCTGGACAGTCGCTTGGACGCACCCGGCAAATCGGGGTAGGGTTGGCCGGATTGCAAGGAGCAACACATGACCACCGCTCAGACCAACGACGGGCAGATCAGGGTCTACTGGCACCCTGGCTGAACCAGCTGTCTCCGAACCAAGGAGTTCCTTGGTAAGCACAATATCCCGTTTATTTCCCGCAACGTGGTCGAGGACCCGGCGGCGTGGGACGAGATGAAGCCCTACGGCGTCCGGATGCTGCCGCTGGTCACCCGCGGGAGCGAGTACGCCAACGGCCAGATCCTGCGCGACGTGGCCAAGATCGCAGGTGTCGACCTCGGCGAGCAGACGATGCTGCCGCCTGAGGAATTGGCGCGGCGCATCGACATCATCCTCACCGCCGAGCAACGCTTTTTCGGGCAAATGCCCGTGGAGAAGATGCAGGGCCAGGTACCGGGACGGCCGCGCAGCTTCGCGAACCTCGCCTGGCACACGTTCAACGTCATCGATGCGTGGCTGGAGCACGAGGTGGAGGGCATTGCGCTCGTCAACGGCGCTTACAACCGAAATGCGCCGCAAGGGAAGGACAGCAAGGCCGACATCCTGGCTTATGGGGCTGACGTGCAGCGCCGCTTCAATACGTGGTGGCGTGAGCAGGGCCCCTATACCGAGTGGGACGAGAAGGCCGAGACCTACTACGGTGAGCAGTCCAAGCACGAGTTCCTGGAGCGGACGACGTGGCACGCCGGCCAGCACGTCAGGCAGATGATGATGATCCTCGAGGACTTCATCGGCGTTAGCCCCAAGGACCCGCTGGGCCCCGGGATGTGGCAGGGCCTGCCAATGCCGGAAAAGGTGTGGGACGACGAGAAGCCAATCACGTAGGCGAGCTGCGATGGCCAACATGATGGCGGCCATCGCGACACTGATCGACGATTTCGGATCGGAAGACGCGGCGGGCCAGGGGCCACCGCGCCTTTGCGGTTCTGGGTGGTGCATGGGTTTTCACGATTGGTCGGGGAGTGGGCCGCGCGGGCGCCTCTGGCCAGACTGGATTGGGCGTCACTTTGGCCGCGAGTTCGGCATTCAGTGTGGACGGAGCATCGGGGCTCTCGGGAGCGCGAAGGCCGGATTTATTGGGGTTTTGCGGAAAAAGGAGGGGGACTAGGCCCACCTAAGCCTTGATCTTAGCATAATATCACGTTTCTACCGTTGCGGTGGATTTCGTTGAACTTTGGTAAATTTTCAATGTTGTAGCTGCAGTTGCAGTGCACCTGGTTTCCAATTGACTTCACGCGCGGGGCAAACGATAAGCAGGCACACACGCGGTGAGCCCAGGGTCGCCGCGTGAAATCGCTGTTCGAGGCTTGACTTTCGGCACCTGCGGCCGGGGCTCTCAAGTCTGCCGGTATCCCGGCAGCGCCACAGAACGCGGACAAGGCCCAGCCGGCGGTGGCCGGCTAACGGAATAGCCACAACGGCGAACGAGAGCAGGTTTCCTATGTCCTACGCAGTCATCAAGACGGGCGGCAAGCAATACCGCGTTGCCGCCAACGACACGGTAATCATCGAGAAGATTGCCGGCGACGCAGGCGCGACGGTTGAGTTCAACGAGGTGCTGATGGTGGCGGGCGAAGGCAGCCCGAAGATCGGCACGCCGCTCGTCTCCGGCGCCAAGGTCACCGCCGAAGTGGTGGAGCAAGGTCGCGCCGACAAGGTGATCGCCTTCAAGAAGCGTCGCCGCAAGAACTCGCGCAGGAAGCGTGGCCACCGCCAGGAGCAGACGACGGTGAAGATCAAGGAAATCATCGGCGCCTGATTGAGCTCAGGGCTGGTCGCAGCAATCGAATTATCGCCCGCCGCGCGCTGGGCACGAGTCGAGGAAGGATCTTCACAATGGCACACAAAAAAGCAGGCGGCTCGTCCCGCAATGGCCGCGATACAGCCGGCCGCCGGCTCGGCGTCAAGAAGTTCGGCGGCGAGAGCGTCGTTTCGGGCAACATTCTGGTCCGCCAACGCGGCACCAAATGGCATCCGGGAACGGGCGTCGGCATGGGTACCGACCACACGATCTTCGCAGTCGTCGACGGCACGGTGGAGTTCACCACCAAGCGGAATGATCGCGTTTACGTCTCGGTAAAGCCGCAAAAGCTCGAAGCGGCGGAGTGACGAACGAGTCCTGCGCTCACGTGCCCATTTCGCGCGCTTCTTGACGAAGGTTCGACGCCCACCTTGGGTGTGTTCGCACAAGCTGAGTTTACCGATCCAGGACGCGGTACCGGTTGCCGGCTCCGGGCAGCAGTGACGGCTTCCAGAGCCCTGTTGCCCGCCGCGTAAAGCCGTTCACTTTCGATCCAATCGACTCGATGGAACGCTGGCAGCGCCTGTTTCGTTCACTCAGGGTGCCGCTGCCGGCCGATGCTACCCGCCCAAGACAAAGCGCGACGGCGGGCGGTGGGCGCCGTTCTCTGTCCGCAACAGCGCAACAGCGATAGCCTGCAGCACGGTCATTTATTTGAAGTTGGCAAAGGGTGGCGGACTCCCTCTAGCGCAGCCCTCGCAACGGTGAACATTGCCGCCACGCAAGCCCAAAGCCAAGATTCTCTCGGGCGTTCCTTTCGACCTCGCGCCGATGGAAGCCCTGCTGGTCGAGGAGCTCCCTTCGTCGGGAGATTGGCAGTTCGAACCCAAATGGGACGGCTTTCGCTGCCTCGCTTTCCGCGACGGCAAGCGTGTTGAACTGATGTCCAAGTCAGGCAAGTCGCTGTCGCGCTTCTTTCCTGAGGTCGCCGCCAATTTGGCCGCATTGCCGGTCCGACGCTTCGTGATCGACGGGGAGCTCGTTATCAGCGTCAACGGCGACTTGTCCTTCGACGCCTTGCAAATGCGCCTGCACCCGGCCGAAAGCCGCATCCTTCGCTTATCGAAGGAAACGCCGGCAGTTCTGATCGCGTTCGACTGCCTTCTGAAAGAGGGCGGCAAGTCTCTGATCAATGAGCCTCTCGTGCATCGCCGCGGTGCGCTCGAACGCTTCTTCGCCGAGGCCGGACAGCCGCGCGGGCTTGCACTTTCACCCTACACGAGAGATCTCAGGGAAGCCGACCGTTGGCTCTCGGAACACCGGTCCGCTATCGACGGCATTGTGGCCAAGCAGCTCGACGCCGCCTACACCCCCGGACAGCGGACGATGCTCAAGGTGAAAAGGCTGCGGACAGCCGACTGCGTCGTCGGCGGCTTTCGCTACGAAAGCGGACGCAAGCGGGTCGGATCGCTGCTGCTCGGTCTCTATGATGACGACGGGCTATTGCATCACGTGGGGTTCACTTCAGCGTTGGCCGATCGCGACAAGCCTGCCTTGACCGCGAAGCTCGAGGCACTCGTCTGCGCGCCCGGCTTCACCGGCGATGCGCCGGGAAAACCGAGCCGCTGGAGCACCGAACGTTCAACAGAGTGGCAACCGCTGAAGCCGATGCTGGTGGTGGAGGTCAAGTATGACCATCTCACCAACAGGCGCTTCCGGCATGGGACGCGTCTGCTGCGGTGGCGTCGGGACAAGGCCGCCCGGCAATGTACCTTCGACCAACTGCCCCGTCCCGCTGCGCCATTGGAAGTGCTGCGGTCACCCGGGGCCCGACCGGGCCTGCGGTACTAATCGAGGCGACGGGGACCAGACAGTGAGATCCGTCGCGGCTGGAGCCGGGCCAAAGGCGCCGGCGGGTGTGCGTAGTATCGCGGCCGTCGCCGGCTTCCAATCGCGCCGCTCCCTTACACTTTGGCCTGCACTCCGGCCTCTGATCGCTGCAGGAATTTCTGCGTGAGATCGGGAATGTTGCGCCAGACCCAATCGCCCATATCCTCCTCTTCTGCGAGGATATCACGCGCCACCGCGGCCACCCGCGGCTCGTTGGCGTACTCGGCCGCAGCGATGAGTGAGTGGTAAGATGCCGCCTCAAATCGCTCGAAGGCGTGGCTTGCCAGCATGTGCTTCAAGACCTCGTCGGTCGACATCATGTGACCGAATCCCTGCATATTGGCCATCATCTTTGTCGCAACGTCCTTCATGGAAGACGTGTCGGAGCCGAGCTGCGTCAGGCACTCCGCGATTGCGACCCGCTGGTGTTCTGTCTCTTCGAGATGCTGTTTCAGGCGGGGCACCACCTCTGGATAGCTTTGGAACCGACTGATTTGAGTGTTGAGCAGGCTCTTGGCTTGCTCCTCCATGGCGTGCGCATCGCGCAGCCAATCGAGCAGATGATCACGGGCGGAAGTCATGCGAGGCTCCTTCAAGCTCTTGTCATGCAACGCGGAATTCAGCACATCGTTCCTTTGCGCTGCAGCGCCTTTGCCGTCCGCTCGGGTCTGGAGATGCGGAGCGCAACTTAAGAGAGCCGCGATGCCGTTCGATCAGTCAGGGCAATTGCATCACCGCGAACGTCAATGCCATGGCTACGACCAGGACCCCGGTCAGAACCGCCAGGTAAAGCGCCGTGCGTTCGCGCATTCGCCCTGCTCCTCAAGCCAACTCGTAGATCTCACGCAATATGTGCTCGGGTGGAATGCCAAGTTCCTGAAGTGCTTTCTCGACAGCCTGAGCCATCGGCACGGGCCCGCACACGAAATAGCGCAACGACGAGCGGTTGCCGGCCGGAAGGTGGCGTTCGAGCACGTCCTTGCTGACGAAACCGCGCTCGCCAACCCATTCCGAAGGCGGCTCTTGCAGGACATGGATAAGGCGCAGATCGAGCACCGCTCGCAAGTCGTCGAGCTGCTCGCGGTAGATGACTTCATCCCACTGCTTATTGCCGTAGAAGAGCCAGACCGGCCGACGATCGCCACGCGCTGCCATGCTGCGCAGCATGCTCATCACTGGCGTGATACCGATACCGCCGACGATTCCGACGAAACCCGGGGCATCCGGATGGCGGTCGATGGTGAAGACGCCGTAGGGCGCGTCGAGATAGACTCTCTCCCCGGGCTCTAAGCTGCCGACCGTGCGCGTCAGGTCCCCAAGCTCTTTGATGCCGAACTCCAGGCGAGGCAGGCTTTCCGGTGCTGACGCCATCGAAAACGGATGCTCGCTCACGGACAGCGGCGACTTGCGCAGCGTGAGCCACGCGAACTGTCCGGGTCTGAATCGATTGAGTCCAGCGTGGCCGTCAGGCTCGATGCTGAGGATCCAAGTTCTGGCGCGCTCGGGCCGTACGCTTACCACCCGATAAGGACGAGAAAGCTGAAGCGAAGGTTTCGCGAGGCGGACCCAGAGAACCAGCATGAACCACGACAGCGTCACCGAAAGCCAAAGCGCCCGCTTTGCCTCGGTTCCCGTGTAGTAGCCGACACCCAAAATGTGCGCGATGGCAGCGACAAAGCCGAAGCTGGCGAACAAGATGTGCGACAGCCGCCACCAATCGTATGGGAGGCGCAGCAGCTTGCGCCATTGCGAGGTGACCAGGGCCAGCACGAAGAGCACAAGTGCGGCGCGACCGGCGGTGAGCTCCCACCGGGCCTTCCGCGGGTCGAGTTAGCCCAGTGCCGCCGGGTAGAGCAGCCAGAGTATGAAGAAATGGATCAGCGCCAAGCCGACCGCAATGATCGCAAGATAGCGATGGAAGAGATAGATGATATCGATGCCGAAAGGCGCACTGGCTCGCCGGAAGCGGGCCGTGAGCGCGAATTGGACGCCGAGCATCGCGACAGCGGCGAAGCCGAGACCCATCGAGAAGTCCCACCAGAACGCACGCCCGGGAGGCATCTCCCCCGTGAGGAGGACGATGAAGGGGGCTGACACGAGCAGCAGATATATCCCGAT
Organism: uncultured Hyphomicrobiaceae bacterium; assembly: GCA_964500805.1. Classification (GTDB taxonomy): domain Bacteria; phylum Pseudomonadota; class Alphaproteobacteria; order Rhizobiales; family Hyphomicrobiaceae. The sequence continues at coordinate 1,588 of CAZCQH010000006.1, read as the reverse complement.
CCAGGTCAGCGCTCTCGCGCTCATGCGCAATCCTCAGATGGTGGCACGGAGCCAGTTCGGTTCGGACGTCGGATTGGCAGCATCCGCCGGCACCGATGGCGCTCGTTGAACGATAATTCGAGCTTTCGAAGCGAGTTCCGTCGCGCGGCTGGCCAAGGTCGAGCACGACCTACGTGCTCCAAGTCCCACATAGTTGCAGCGTCGTCGCCACGACCGCGTGCAATGTGCCGCAAGGATGTTCTGAGCAAGGCACTCAAGCTGCCGCCCGCACTGCCCCCCGCGGTTCTCTTTGTACCGAGCTGGCGACCCCGACAGGATTTGAACCTGTGACCCCCAGATTAGGAATCTGGTGCTCTATCCAGCTGAGCTACGGGGCCTGAGCGCTTACCGTCTAAGCTGCTTCAGCCGAAATGTATAGCACGACGCTCGGTTCATCATTGCCGGCCCGGCTTGTCGCCGAAAGCCGATCACCGGATTTGCGGCCGAGGCCGCAATCGAGCTTTGGTGTATGTCCGCATTGGCTCGGTCGCAGGTGCCGTCGATTACGGGGCCGGCTTCATGCCATCCGTGCGTGAGTTCACCGCGATCACTGCAACTTAGCGCATGCGAGAGTTGCGCCTGTGAGCGCTGCGTGCATGCTGCGGCGTGTGGCACTTTGGGCCGACAATTCATCCGAGTTCGTCACATGAGCGAGCACCTGAGCCGGAGCACGTTTGATGAAGTTCAGTTTCACCGAAGAGCAGAACGAGTTCCGAACTGTCGTCCGACGCTTCCTTGAGGATACGTCTCCGCCGGCGGCAATTCGCAAGTTGATGGAAACCGCGAAAGGCTACGATCCCCAGGTCTGGCAGCAATTGAGTGGGGACCTCGGCCTGACGGCTGTTCACATTCCTGAGGCCTACGGCGGGCAGGGTTTCGGCATCGGCGAGTTGGCGATCACCGTCGAGGAGATGGGGCGCGCACTCCTGTGTTCGCCGTACTTCGGCTCGATCGTGCTCGCCGCGACATCCATTCTGAAAGGCGGTAGCGAGGCACGGAAGCAGGAGCTGTTACCGGGCATCGCATCCGGAAGGACGATCGCAGCACTCGCCCTTGCCGAGAGCACCGGCCATTGGGACCCGGCGCAGGTGACGGCGACGGCGACCCGCATAGGCGCAGCTTACCGCATCGACGGTGTCAAATCGTTTGTACTCGATGGGCAAGACGCAGACGTGTACGTCGTCGCGGCCCGGCAGCCAGGTACTCTCGGCGAAACCGGCATCTCGCTATTTACCGTCCGTCCCAATGCACACGGTTTGGAACGGCGCCGGCTGGAAACGCTCGATCAAACGCGGAAGCTTGCGGAGCTGAAGTTCACCGGAGTCGAAGCTCAGCTCCTCGGCATCGAGGGAGCGGCAGCTGATCCGATTCGTGAGACGCTGGACGTCGCAGCGATCTGCCTCGCCAACGAGATGGTTGGCGGCGCCGAGTACTTGCGCGAATCGGCCGTGTCGTTTGCAAAGATGCGATTCCAGTTCGGCCGTCCAATCGCGTCGTTCCAATCGTTGAAGCATAAGGCGGCGGACATGCTGCTGGACGTCGAGCTGGC
>CAZCQH010000005.1:0-165262 GCA_964500805.1 uncultured Hyphomicrobiaceae bacterium | reverse complement strand
CGGAGGGCAGTCTCTCAAGTTATCCCTGGCCCGAAAACCCTGAGGCAGGTCACTGCGGACGCCGGTAAAATAGCGCTACTTGCGAGAATCGCGATGGCGAAAGCGGCTGATTTGATACGGGCAATCATAATACTCTCCTGTAGTTACGTTTTGCCTCCCCTCCTCGTCATCCTCCTCGGCTAAAGGCAAACGTATCACGCGGCGTTCCGATCACGAAGGTCGGATTATTCCGTGCCATGCCGATCACCAGAGATCTTGTGTCGCCTGCCGCAATCGAGCCGCGCAACAACCACGAATTGTCCAAAGAAAGGCCGGAACCTTATCGTCAAATCGAAACAGAGATTCTTGACATAGGGAGACTGGTCCCATGCCGCTTTCCGTGACACGCCGCCTCCTCGGAGCCGGATTCGCACTGCTGGCGCCGGCAATGCTCGCACCGACGACAAGCCTTGCCGAAGCGCAAAAGCCGCGCGTCTCGGGTCCAATTATCCACGAGAACGTGGCCGTGTTCTTCGTGCACGGGACGTCGACACCGGGTCCGGTTCCGCAGACTCTGCAGGAAGCTATGGCGAAGGGTACGGTCACCGTTCACGAGACCGGAAACGTGCAGCAGCTCGAGATCGAGAACACCGGCAGCGAAGCCGTGTTCGTTCAGTTTGGCGACATCGTGAAGGGCGGCCAGCAGGACCGCGTGCTGACGGTGAGCCTGCTGCTGGAGCCGAAATCCGGGCGCGTGCCGATTGGTGCCTATTGCGTCGAGCAAGGGCGATGGGCGGCGCGCGGCAAGGAGGACGTGAAGCGCTTCGCCATCTCCGAAGCGCTGATGCCATCACGCGAAGCAAAGCTCGCCATGGCGAAGCCGCGCGACAAGCCCGCAGCGCCGCCCTCGGCACCGCTGGTGATCGAGCAACGACAGGGCGGTCGGCTGCCTGCGCAGCAGCGCACAACAGGCAGCGGCGATGGCGGCGGTCAGGGCGCGGTTTGGAGCAGCGTCAACAAGGTGCAGGAGCAGCTCGGCGCCGCGCTGTCAGCGGACGTGAAGTCGGAAAGCTCGCGCACCAGCCTGCAGCTGGCGTTGGAGAACGACAAGCTCAAGACCGCGCAGGCGGCTTACATCTCAGCTCTCGAGCCGGCCGGGCTCAAGGATGCCGATGTCATCGGCGTGGTCGTCGCCGTGAACGGACGGCTGTCGGGCGCCGACGTTTACCCGTCCAACGGTCTCTTTCGGAAGATGTGGCCGAAGATCGTGCGTTCGGCGGCGACAGAGGCGCTGTCGCATCGTGCAGCTAATCATGCCGGCGCAGGCGTGCAGAATAGCACCGCAACCGCCGCGGCCCTGCCGACAATTGACGCCGTCGCAGCATTCCTGGCCGAGGCCGAGGCCGGCAAGGCGTCCGAGCAGAATGTCGGAACGCTGGCCAAGATCGAGACCCGGGACGGCGACAAAGCGCTGCGCGTCGAGGCTCGCAATGCGAAGGGCGTTTTCGTACACAAGAACTATCTCGCGAAGTGAGCCGCCTTTCGTGCGCGGAAGAGCTCTGAAAGCTTGCTCTTCGCGGATTCTCGACTATAGACATCAAAAAGGGCTCTGGCCTCCGGGTCGGGCCCTTTTTTCTGTTTGCCGCCCCCGGGGACAAGCGTGCTCCCCGGGACTGAAGAGGCACACAATGGCTAACGTTGTCGTAATCGGCGCTCAATGGGGCGACGAGGGCAAAGGCAAGATCGTCGACTGGCTCTCCGAGCGCGCCGACATCGTCGTTCGATTCCAAGGCGGGCACAATGCCGGCCACACACTGGTGATCAACGGCAAAACCTATAAGCTCGCGCTGCTGCCGTCCGGCGTCGTTCGTCCCGGCAAGCTGTCGATCATCGGCAATGGCGTGGTTGTCGACCCCTGGCATCTCGCCAATGAGATCGACGGCCTGCGGGGTCAAGGCGTGCACGTCGGGCCGGACAACCTGAAGCTCGCCGAGAACGCGACCTTGATCCTGCCTTTGCATCGCGAGCTCGATCAGCTGCGCGAGCAATCGGCCGGCGGCCAGAAGATCGGAACCACAGGGCGCGGCATCGGCCCCGCCTACGAGGACAAGGTCGGGCGTCGAGCGATTCGCGTGCAGGACTTGCGCAATCTGCAAAACCTTGGTCCCAAGATCGATCGTTTGCTTGTGCACCACAATGCGCTGAGGACCGGCCTGCATCAGCCGCTGATCGACAAGGATCAGCTGATCGGCGAGCTCACCGCCATTGCGCCGAAAATCATGCCTTATGTCGACACTGTCTGGGACACCCTCGATAAGGCGCGCCGCGCCGGCAAGCGCATCCTGTTCGAAGGCGCGCAAGGCGCACTCCTCGACATCGACCACGGCACCTATCCGTTCGTCACCTCATCGAACACCGTTGCCGGGCAAGCGGCCGCCGGCTCCGGTATCGGTCCAAAGACCATCGGCACGGTCCTCGGATTGGCCAAGGCCTATACGACACGCGTTGGCTCCGGACCGTTCCCGACTGAGCTGGTCGGCGCCGACGGCAAACCCGATCCGACCGGCGAGTTGATCGGCAAGCGCGGCCGGGAGTTCGGAACCAACACCGGTCGCCCGCGCCGCTGCGGCTGGTTTGACGCGGTGCTGGTGCGCCAGGTCGCGAAGATTGCCGGCATCGACGGCATAGCGCTGACCAAGCTCGACATCCTGGACCCGCTGCCCGAGATCAAGGTGTGCATCGGCTACGAGCTCGACGGTCAGCGTCTCGACCGGCTGCCGGCCGGCACCAATCAGCAGGCGCGCGTGAAGCCGATCTACGAAACGTTCCAGGGCTGGCAGGCGTCGACGGAGGGCAAGCGCTCTTGGGCGGCGCTCCCGGCGCAGGCGATCAAGTACGTGAAGCGCATCGAGGAGCTGATCGAGTGTCCGGTGACGCTGCTCTCGACCAGCCCCGAGCGCGAGGACACGATCCTGATGAAGGACCCGTTCGAGGATTGATGGGAGTGCGCCGGCGGGCAGCAGCCAAGCGACCAGCCTCCCCACAGCTGTCGCGAGGATCCTGCGTTGTTTGTTAAGGTTATCGAATCGTTAACAAAATCGATAAAATTCGATCTTCGCGCTGGCGCATTCTGAGGGCCTCTGGACGCGTGCTCGCCAAAGTGGCTACTCCCCTACCGACCCCCCTCCCTGACCCAGCTGAATTTTGATGACAGTCCATGACGATTGCCGTCGGAATTGGGACCCCTCGCCCGACCCCCGAAAAGCTCCGTGTTGCAGATGCGAGCCGAGGTTTTCAGGGTCGGAATGGCCATTGCTCATGCAACTCGCACCCGCGATCGGAATGATGTCCTAAGCTGGGTTGACGCTCGCTCCAGGCAGTCGCCCGCCGTCCACCCAGTCCATCCAGCGTCCACCCGACAACGCGGGGAGCGTCACCTGCCCGCTATCGCGTCCATTGCCTTGGCCAGCTCGATGTCGAGCTTGGTCAGGCCGCCGGCGTCGTGCGTGGACAAGGTCACGTCGACCTTGCTCCAGACATTGAACCACTCGGGATGGTGGTTCATGCGCTCGGCAACCAGCGCCGCTCGTGCCATGAAGCCGAACGCCTCGCTGAAGTCGGCAAACTTGAAGCTTTTGGTGATCGCGTCCCGGCCACTGACGAGGCTCCAGCCGGAGAGGCCACCGAGCGCCGCATTGCGATCACTGTCGGAGAGACGTTGAGCCATCATGACCTCCTGCATCGGTCCTGCAGGTTATGCGCCGGATGGTCGCTTTGGCAATTGTACGGCCTCGGAAGTCAGCATGACGTTACGACCGCGCACCACCCGGCCTTGCCTCCCGCTCGATGTGCACGATGACGGCCTCGGCCAAGGTGACGCTGCACAGCCGCTCGATCTGGGCAATGGGCACATTGGAGCTGATCGCGAGAACGACTGCTCCGCTCTTGGGCACTGCGACGTCGACCGAAGCGATCCCGAGGCCAATCGCCTTCGCCGCCGCTTCAGCGGTGCGGCGCGCGACATCGTCCAACGGCGCCGATCCGATAACGGCTCGCCAGCCGGCCGCCTCATCCAGGCTGGTTGCGCCGTCGCGCTCGATGGCCGCCAGTGCGCGCCCGCCGACAACAGCATAGCGTCGAATGACGCCGGCACCGAGGAGCGCGCCACTTTCGGCGAGCACGTGATCGTCCGCGCGGGCGCGGCCGGCTTTGAGCAGCTCCGCGCCGCTGACCGCCGCATCCGGCACGGGAATTTGAGCACGCGCCAATGTCTGGCGAACGGCGAGGCTGTCGCCAAGCCGCGCCAGCGCATCGGCAGGATTGACTGCGCAAGCGCCGAGCAGCTCGAGCTGCCGAACGGCTGCCAATGAAAATGACGAGAGCGCGCCACCGGTGCGCACCAGCACGGCATGTATGCGGTCCAACGGCCGCCCATCGAGATAGATTGCCGGCTGCTCGGTCGAGATGAAGAGCGAGACGCGGCTGCGATCGACGATGACCACCGAGTGTCCGCGACGCTCTGCCGCCCGGATCAGCCGGCGCGATGAGATGTTGTCTGGGCGACGCGTCATCAGCGCAATGCGGAGCGCCGTCAGCTCCGGCGATTCGGCGACCGGCGGCCGATACACCTTGTAGGAGAGCTTCGGCTGCCGGAACGAGGCTGTCGGATCGACGAACATGTCCTCCGCTATGGCGCTGCGTCCAAGGAGCATGCGGTAGGCCATCGATTCGCGATTGGCGAGGGTGATCTCGATCGGCCATGTGCGTTCGCCGACGCGGACCGGCGTGCGAATCACGTATCGGGTCTCGCTGTCGCCGTTGGAGCTCGTCACTTCGCGGCGATCGACGATGTCCGCGGTGCAAGTGATCGAGATGTCGTCGCGGCCCGGGATGGGATGGACGGCAAAGCGCACCTTTGGACTGGCTGCGGGCCCGAATGCCTCGATAGAATAGGCATGCAGCGACGACGTGCGCGCACCGGTGTCAACCTTGGCCTTGATCGCCGGCAGTCCGAGCTCAGGCAGCGCGAGCCACTCTTCCCAGCCGAGCATGAAGGTTCGAGACACGTGGTTGCCTTGATGAATCCCATGAGCGATGCGTTTGCCGATAAAGCATTTGTCGAAGAAGCTCAAACTGCAATGTTGCGCGTGCGTGGCAGATGCGAGCGTGGGGCAGATGCAGCGTTGACCGGTGATAAGGGCGGCACGCGCGTATTGTGCATTGTGCGTCCGATAGACTGGTAAGATAGTCCCAGGAAAGCCGCAGCAGCACACCATGAGGACGTATGGGAGCAGTTGAACGTGATCGAAGCCGCGACCGGCTGATCTGGATCGTCTTCGGTGCAATGGCGGGTGGCTTGTTGTCGCTGATTGTATTTGTGGGAGCCGGTGCAGGCATCGGAGTTCTCAATGCCGGCGCCGATGGCAATAGCGCGAGCCAAGGCTCGTTCGAAGACGAGCTACGCCGCCTGCATCCCGAGCGTGAAACTGCAAGTGGAATGTGTGCCCGCGGGTCTGGCTCTGGCTCCGGTGGCTGCTGCTGCCAGGGTCGCACCAGTGCAGATCGCGCCGGGCTTGGCTCAGGCTCAGGATCAGGATCTGGATCGGGTGCGGGGCTGGTGCCGCCCACCTCCTTCTCCGGAAGCGGCGCGCCGATGAGCCGGATACCCAATCAATGTGGGCCCGGCGGAGGATGTGGAGGTCAGCGCGGGCCGTGACGGGAAGGTTCGGCAGTGTGCGCCTGAAAGAGCAACGGATCTGGCTGGCATGGGGCGCGATTGCTGCAGGCCTGCTCACGCTGGCGCTGGTGCTGGTGGCGCATCGGCACCGCTTCGATTGGACGCTCTCGTTGCCGCAGATTCCGGCGCTGCCGCTGATGACAGGGCTCGTACTCGCCGGGGTGGTGTTCGTGCTGCTGCCTCCCCTGGTGCAAGCGACCGCTCGCGCGGCGCTGCAATCAAACCGCGGCTTGTTGGCCCTGACGCTCGCCGTCGGCGTGGTGTTGCGGCTGCTCATGTTCACGACGGAACCAGCGCTGGAGGACGATCAGCAGCGCTATCTCTGGGAAGGGGCGTTGGTCGCGCACGGCTTCAGCCCCTATCGCATTGCACCGGATGACGCCAAGGCGGCGGACCGGGCGACGCTGCTGGGCAAGATCGCCGAGCGATCGGCACCGGTGCTCGAGCGCGTCAATCACCCGGCGCTGACGACGATCTATCCGCCGGTCGCGCAGGCGGCGTTTGCGCTCGCACACCTGTTGTCGCCATTCAATCTCACGGCTTGGCGGCTGCTGCTGCTGGTGGCCGACGGCGTGACGCTGTGGCTGCTGTTGCGGCTGCTCGCGGACTGCGGGCGGACGCCGCTCTGGTCGGTACTCTATTGGTGGAATCCGCTGGTCATCAAGGAAGTGTTCAACTCGGCGCACATGGAAGGCGTGCTCATCCCGTTGGTGGTCGGAGCCGTGCTGCTGAGTGGACGACGCCGGTTCATGGCTGCGAGCGCAACTCTCGGTCTCGCCATCGGTGTCAAGGTATGGCCGGTGCTCCTCGTGCCGCTGCTATTGCGCCCTTTGGCGATGGAACCACGTCGCACGATTGGTCCGCTGTCGGTTCTCGCGGCGCTATGTGCATTGTGGGCGTGGCCCATTCTCGCCGGTGGCCTCGGCCCGCGTTCCGGCTTCGTGGCGTATGCGGGCGACTGGCAGGCCAATTCGGCGTTGCTGCCGGCGTTGCGCGACACGCTCGGACAGTCGCTCGCGCTGGTTCTTCCGGGAATAGGAGCAGGGCAGATCGCACGTCTCATATTGGCAGCATGTGCGGTGCTTATCGCCCTCTGGCTCAGTCGCGACCCGTGGCGAACGCCGCGCGAGCTGGTGGAGCGGGTCGCTCTCTTCACGCTTGCGCTGTTGCTGCTGAGTCCCGCCCAGTTCCCGTGGTATGCGCTTTGGACGCTGCCGTTTTTGCCTCTGGCGCCACGACTCGGTGTGTCGCTCTTGGCGGTGACGATGCCGCTCTACTATGCGTCGTTCTATTTCGCGTCGATCGGCCAATACGAGGTGTTCCGCGACAAGGTCGTCTGGGCTGTCTGGCTGCCGATATGGCTTCTGCTGGGCTGCGAGGCGTGGCGCAATTGGCGGAACCGTCGTATGGAACGTCCTTCGGATAGTCGGTAGGAGGCCAAATCACCCGAATGAGGAACGGACAGTTCGTCGCGGTCGTCATTCCGGCGCTCAACGAGGAGCGCGCCATCGGGCGCGTGATTGGCGACATTCCGAAGTGGGTTGATCGCGTGGTGGTTGCCGACAATGGGTCGACCGACCGCACGGCCGAGGTCTCGCGCGCGGCTGGCGCGATCGTAATTGCCGAGCCGCAGCGGGGCTACGGCGCGGCCTGTCTTGCGGCACTGACGCGAACGGGCGAGGCTGATGTGATCGTGTTTCTGGATGGCGACTATAGCGATCACCCTGGCGAGATGGCGTTGCTGGTCGACCCGATCATCGATGATCGCGCCGACATGGTGATTGGCTCGCGCGTCCTGGGAAAACGCGAATCCGGCTCGCTGACGCCGCAGCAGCGCTTTGGCAATTGGCTCGCGACGCGGCTGATCCGCCTGGTTTGGGGCGTCTCCTATTCGGATCTCGGGCCATTCCGCGCCATACGCGCTTCCTCGCTGCGCCGGCTGTCCATGGCGGATCGCAACTATGGCTGGACCGTCGAAATGCAGATCAAGGCGGCTATCCTGCAGCTCAGGTCGATGGAAGTGCCGGTGAGCTATCGCCGCCGCATCGGCGTCTCGAAGATCTCCGGCACAATCAAAGGTACTGTTATGGCCGGCTGGATCATTCTCTCGATGATCGCTCGTTATGCCATTGCTCCGGGGCGGGTACATGCTCCGGCTGACAAATCGGCGCGCTCACCCTGAAGTCAATTCCTCGCAGGCGCCCGAGAGTCGCGATCGAAATTCGACCGAATGATCGAATAGCAGCAGCACGCAAGACTCACCAGCTTGGCACGATCGAGCAACACGAGGCGGCCACGCTCGATGCGCAGAATGCCCGCCGCGCCGGCACTATTGAGCGTCAGCGTGATGGTTGGCCGGGTAAATCCGAGTGCTTGCGCGATCGTGTCCTGCGTCAGCTCGAGCCAGCTGTCACCTACGTTGTCGTACGCGGTCAAGAGCCAACGCGACAATCGCGCCTGAGCGTTGTGCGAGCCGAGGCAAAACGCCGATTGCAGAAGTTGAGCGGCAAACGAGTCGGAGTGTGCAGCAATGGCGCGCCGAAGTGTCGAGCTGAATTCAACCGCGGATACGAAATGCTCGCGCGCGATGCGCAGAGCGGCTCCTCGCAGGAGAACTTGCTGTCGCGTGAACGAGCTGCCGCCGGCCACGGCTCCTTGCAGGCCGACAATCCCTTCGTTTCCAACTGCGGCACCTTCCGTGTCCAATCCGTCCACGGAAACCACCAGCAACGACACTTGCCCGGACAGCGGAAAATACACCCAATCGATCGGGTCGCCTGGCTCGTAGAGAACTTGACCTGGAGACAGGTCTACGAGCATCGCGTGACGCTCCACCAGAGCGCGATCTGCGGGCTGCAAGCCAGCAAGAACCTGATTCCCGAAAGGCCGAGCGTTCAGCATAACCCCCCACGCGCCAACCTGCCCGACAGGCAAGCCCAATGTGCAAATGAGGTCTGATCTATGCGAGGTGCGAGGACGCTTGTCCGTTCGATACTGAACAGACAACCTTTGCGCTGGTAAGCAGAATTCGATGCCTGTAACGGGGAACTGATGACGAAAATCCTTATCGTGGAAGACGAGCCCTTGATCGGGTTGGACGTCGCTTTCGTGCTCGCGCAAGATGGCTTCGAGGTCATCGGCCCGGCTACCTCGGTAGGCGCAGCCATATCGTTGTTGCGAGCTGCCAAACCAGCCGCTGCCCTGCTCGATATCAAGTTGAGGGATGAGACATCGGAACAGGTGATCAACGAGCTGCGGGCTCTGGAGGTCCCTTTCATCGTGGTAACCGGCTATTCCACGTCGCGGCCAGCGGAGTTCACCGGGATCGAAACAATCGACAAGCCTATCGATTACGCAAAGCTGCTGGACAAGCTGCGACGCATCGCAAAACCCTGATTGAGATTGTTCATTCGGCGCGTTTCTATCTCACTACGTAAGAACGCCGAGGAATGACTTTGGTTTAACTTTTGATCGCCATCAGCGCGCGGGCGCCGTCGCACGCTGCAACAGGTGCGATACGAGCCGGAACGTGCTCAACCTCGCACGTCCTCCACCTTCACCGGGAAAAGCGGTGCAAGGTCATCAACTTCCATGACGTGGTAGACGGAAAAACGGTACGCGTCGCCTGCGGTGAGCTCGGGCGGCGTGAACGGGAAACCGAGATTGCCGGCCGTCGAGATGCGGCCCGGGAACGGCGCGTGTAGCAGATACTGCTTGGCGGTGGCGGCGACGGCGCGCGCCTCATCTTCGTCCTCGCCGATGCATTCGACGATGACGCCTACTTCTTCGGGCAGCTGCGAGACCGGCTGCATGCCGACGACCCCTTTGCCGTAGAAGCGGAAGATCATCTTGTAGGGATTGTTGGGCTTCGGTGGCACGAGCTCGCGCACCATGGCCTCGACACTTGCTGCGATCTCGTCCGACTTCTCGATGAAAACCGGATCGGTGGAACCGGCGACCATGATGGCGCGCGCGCCGACGCGCGTCGCTCCCTCGATCTTCACCGAGAGCTGATTCGCCGGCACCCAGCGTCCGCCTGAGACGCGGCAGCGGCGCTCGTCCACGGCTTCGAACTTCGACTCCTCGAGATAGAGCACGCCTTCCGGCTCGGCGACGGAGAGCGGATCAGCTTGCTCGTAGAGGCCGTGGGCTGCGACGGACATCGGCGTCGCCTTGCGAATCGGGTTCATGCTCTCGAGAACAAAGCTCTCGCCTTCCAGCGTGCCGAGCATGGCGTCGCGGCCGCCACCCTCGCAGCAGAGCGAGGCGCACTCGATGATCTTGGCCATCTGCAGCGCCGGACCGATGGGAAAGCCGAGCAGGGCGGGAAGCGCGGTGTAAATGGCCGTGTCGCATGCCCGGCCGGCGATGATGACGTCAGGCTCCATCTCGATGGCGCGGATGAAAGCCTCGGTGCCGGCTTGGCCGACGATGCACGCGGCGCCGTCGATCTCCGCGTCATCCAGCGGCGGCATGGGACCAATGGAAGTCAACTTGCCGGCGCGCGCTTTGGCCTTCAGGAGGTCGCGCGGGATCTCGGACGTGAAAGTCGCGAGCTTGAACGAGAGCTTCTCCTCGCGCGCAATCTCGCGAACGATGTCGAGCGTTTGCCTCAGGTGAATGTCGCCCCCGGCTGTGCCGGCCGTGCCGATGATCAGCGGCACCTTCATCTGCAGCGCGCCGGTGAGGCAGAAGTGCAGATCGCGCTTGGTGGTGCGGTAGGCCGTCGCGAGTTTGCCCGAACCGAGATAATAGGGGCCGGGGTCGACCGACCCCATGTCGGCACCGATCATGTGCAGGTCGCGTTCGAGCCCCGCGCGGAATGCCTTCTCGGCGATTCCGTAGCCGAGCTGGCCCGAGGCGGAGAGGATGCGCAGCGGGCCCTTCTCCTTCTGCCACTTCTCGATGACGCGCTTGAAATTGGACATGGTGTGACTTTCTGAATTGGATCAGGCTTGGTCAGACCCTTGAGTCGGGCCCAAGCAAGTCTCAAATCTCGACATCGAGCATAGGGCGGTGCTGCTGAGCGCCGTAGACGTCGGTATCGCCGGGCGTGCCGGCAATGACGCGGCGCGGCAGCACGATCTTGATCGAGTTGGCCGCTGGATAGGGGATGACCTCGGCTTCCGCGACGCCATAGCGCTGCGCGACGACGGCGGGCTTCAGGCTCGTCGCCTTGAGAGCACGCTCGTACATGTTCCTGTCGTCGAACATCAGGTCGATGGTGACCTGCGTCGGCCCGGCATTCTTCGAGCGAATGATGCGGGCGGCATCACGAAGGCGCATGCTTTCTCCTCATCGATCTCGCGATCCTAGGATCGGGAGTGTAGGCGAGGGCGCGCGCAAGGAGCAATCACAACCGGAGAGCGCGGTCGCGGAGATGCCTTGCGCGGCGCGCAAGGCATTGCACTGCTCAGGAGATCTGGATGCGGGTGCCTCTCGATTTGGCATAGCGCCGCTGGTTCAGCGCGTCGCGACGAGCAACGACCTGTCGGAACAGGTCTCGCAACATTTTCCGGCCATTCGATGTCGGCGGCAGCCGATCGATCGCAATGGAACTCGACACGATGCGGCCTCGGCGCGCCCAGAGCCTGGCCGGTTCAGCAGTCGCGATCCGCGATCCACGCTTATGGGGAGCCTCGGGCGATGTATTTGACGCGATGACGGCAGGGCGCACGCGCTTGATTCGGCTCGTGCGTTTGCGCGTCGATGCAGCCGGCTTTATCACGACGGCTTCGGACGTCGGTTCCGGACCAATGCGATTGAGTGTCGCCAAGGCATTCGCGCGCTCGCTGGCAATAGCCGCGACTCGGCCCTCGACTTGACTCGGCGCGACGCGGGCAGGCTCGTCGCGAGCGGGCGTGGGCTCGAACCGGGATGACCGCAGCCATGACACCAGCGACTTGCGGGTTGCCATGGCGGGCCGTTCGATCTGCGTCCAGGAGATGATCGACAGCGGAATGACAATGGCGATGGTAATCAGGGTGAGCTCGACGGGGTCGATGCCGGGTCGAAACTGGATCAGCGCCTGCTGGATAGGACAGTGCAGGATGTACACAGCATATGAGTAATCCTGATCATTGGTGAACCAGCGCAGGCGCGGCAGGTTCAGGCTTGCGAGCAGCAACGTGCCGTAGCCGAGGAGGAGAGCGCTCGCAAGCTCGGCGAAGCGTGTGCCGATCGCGAGCACGAAGCCGAGAAACAGCGGCAGCAACAACGGCCATGACAGCACGAGCCTGTCACGGACGAGATAGGCCAGTGTGCCCATGCCGAAGAACACGATGAAGTAGCGCATGTTGTCGAGCGCGGTGTAGCTCGACGGCGGCTTCGGATCCCCGAGAAAAATGAGTGCGACGATCAAGCCGAGGCCGAACGTGAGCACGGTCCGCAGCCTGGGCCACGCCAAATAGAGCGCACCGAAGGCGGCGAGGAGCGCGTAGCAGAGCACCTCGTATTTGAGCGTCCAAAGCGACAGGTTGACGAGGCGGGGAACCGGATTGCCCTCGAAGACGCCAGAAAGCGGCGCGGAGCCCGTCGACAGCGACACCGTTTTCACGATGTAGGCGATGAGCCCCGTATCAGTGAAGTAGCCCTTCAGGCCTGAAGCGGTGACGGCGGGTCCCAGCAGCAACGCCGTTACCAGAACGCAAACGATCAGAGCCGGGAAGATGCGGAGTGTGCGCGCACAAATGAAGTCGAGCACGCTCTGGCTTTTCAGGAGGCTCTGCGCCACCACCACGCCGCTCAGGAAGAAGAACACCTGCACCGCATGCTCGCCGAGCGAGTGGTGTGTCCAATTATGGAGCGGTTCCGCGCCCGGGTGTCCTGTTGCGAGCCACCAGGAATGAGACACCAGAACCGCCAGCGCCATCATGAGACGCACCAGCGCAAAATTGTTGTCTTGCGGCCTCATGATGTCCGCAAGCACGGGTAATCGCACCGCGGTCACGGTCTTTGGCGCGGGTGGAGGGGTGACGGGCGACTTGTTGATCGGAATACGCATGCCCGCGAACTATCAAGGGCCATGCCAAGAAAGCGGGGAGCGTCTGATCAATCGCTCTTTGCAGTTAATGCGCGAGCCGGCTTGTCCGTGACAGATCACGCCCAGGTCGGCTTGATCCAGTTGAACAGCGCGATCCCGCCATCCACGACGAGAGTGGTGCCGGTCACGTAGCGGGTGAAGCGGTCGGAGAGGAGCGCCAGTGCGGGGCCGGCAAGGTCCTCGGCATTGCCGAGACGGCCCAGCGCGATCTTGCCGCCGAAATCATAGGCCCCGGCGTTGAACCCGCCGCCAGGAATGGCGCCCGGGGCCAAAGCATTGACGCGAATGCCGGCTGGGCCCAGGGCGCGCGCCAACTCCTTCACGACCATGGTCTGGCCGGCCTTCGAAGCGGAATAGTGAGGTAGGTTCCGCGGCGTCTCGGCGTGGAGCGAGGTGATGAAAAGCATGCGGCCTTTGACGCCCTGCTGCTCCATGCGCTTGCCGAGCTCGCGTGCCAGGAAGAAACCGGAGCGCACATTGACGTTCAGCATGGTGTCGAAAGTGTCCTCGGAGACGGCCAGCGCGTGGTCGGCCTCCTTGCGGGCCGGAGCCGCAGAGTGAACGAGCATGTCAATCCGCTGCTGACCAACGGCGTCGAGAAGCGCCTTCCAACCATCCTTGCCCGAAAGATCGCTCGTGATCGCGCGTGCGGCGCCGCCAGCCGCTGCTATTGCCTTCTCAGTCTCGCCGTTCCGACCGGCGTCGACGTCGGCCAGCAGCAGGTCGGCGCCTTCGCGAGACAGCGCTTCCGCGATCGCGCGGCCAATGTTCGACGCCGAGCCGGTGACAAGCGCGCGCTCACCCTTGAACAGTCCGATGGGATGCATGAGCCGTGGTCTTCCTACGTCCTTTGTCGCCGATGGCGAAGGTAGAGCATCGTGCAACGGCAGACGCAAGCAGTCGTCCCATTGCAACGACTTGTCCGCGGCAATGCTGCTATTTTTTGGTGTTCCGGAACTTGCTGAAGTCGACGACCTTGGCGTCCTGGTCCGCCTTGGGAGGTTCGGTCGACTTTGCGGCAGGTATGGCGGTCGACTCGCCACCTGCGGCCGCAGCCGGTTTGGCCGGCACCGGTGGCTTGCCATCTACCGGAGCGGCTTGCGCCTCCGCGGGCACCGCCTTGGCGTCGGCGGCGGCTCGCGGCTTGCGGGGTGATGCTCGAAGCGGGCGTTTCTCGCTCCGCGCGGCTTGTCCTGGTTCTCCGGTGTGTTCGGGGTCGCGGGGCCGCATAGGCCGGATATCGTCGGACATCAACTCCGACTCCTCGAACTGAAGCCCGTAAGGCACGCTCGGATCGTAGAAGACCTTGATGCACCGAAAAGGCACGACCACGCGTTCGGGAATGCCGTCGAATGTGAGCTTCACCTCGAAACGCTCATCGCTGACCTCGAGATCCCAGAACCGGTGCTGGAGGACGATGAGCATCTCCTTCGGGTATTTCTCCTTGAGCCGCTTCGAGAGCGCGACGCCCTGACCCTGCGTATTGAAAACGATGTAGAAATGGTGCTCGCCGGGAAGGCCAGATGAAGCCACCTTGGTCAGAACGGCGCGAACGACGCCGCGCATCGCTTCCCGCGCCAGCGCCTCGTAGTCGATATTTTGGCGTGCCGTCATTCCCCACCGACCTCTTGCCAAGGCCCGGCTCACGGGCCCCCGCCAGCGCTCCTTACCGGCTCTGGCGCCAGTATGGAAGTGGAGGGCTTCTGTTGCCCGGTGCCCTCCGAACCGCGCCTGGCGAGGCTAGTCGCCAGGGCTTCAAGTTTAGGCTAATCCGGCCGCATTACGCAGCAAGACGCGCCTCAGCATAGTTGTCATTGGCAACTATTCTGATGACCCGATAACGGCGGTATCATGCCGGGCAAAAGAGCGCCCTTTACACCCTCGTCGATCCTATTTCGCCCCCATGCGGGGATCGGGATCAGAGACTAGGATCAGTGGTCGCTGCCTCGCGGCTGATGTCGACTGATCGCTATCCCTTACTCCTGATCCCTGAATTGGTGGAGGCGCCGGGTACTGCCCCCGGGTCCGATGGGCTTATTCCGACGTCCATTTATCGCCATAGCCGGACGAATCCGGCACCCGTAATATAGTTCGTCCGCGGTTGGATTGAAAGATCGCCTCGACTGCACGGACCGGAAATCAGGAGCCAACGTTGACATTCCGTTCCTTTCTGCTCGGTCCTGCCAGATTTGTCGCCGCTTCGCCGTGGCCACCAGCTCTGGCGATCGTGATGGCCCTGCTGATCCTGGTCGCAGCCCAGGCCTTTGCCGCGTTGGCCTTGGAGCCTGTGTTCGGGATCGGAGCCGGTCAGCTTCAGCGGGGATGGCCGAGCGGACCGGCTGGGATGCTCGATCCGGTGGCGCATCGTGGCCAAATGGCGCTTCTGATGCTGTCCCAAGGCGCCATCGTCTTGTTGACACTTGCCATGGCATGGCACGGCGGCCTCGGCCGAACACTTAATCTTGCCCGTCCGCGGGATGGCTGGAGCACTCTGGCCTACGCCCTCATCGGCATGGTGCCGCTGATTCTAGTCTTCAATCTGGTTGCCAACATAATTGCGTCGGAGCAGGCCGTTCAGGACCTGCGGATGTTCCAGCAGATTGCGAAAGCTCCTGCGTTCGTGATGACGGCGCTCGCGGTTGGGATCGGCGCCTCATTATCCGAGGAGCTGCTATTTCGAGGCTTTCTGCTCACGCCACTCGCCGGGACGCGCCTTGGTTTTTGGCCGGCAGCGATTGCCGCAACGATCGGTTGGACGGCCCTTCATTTCAGCTACTCGTGGCTCGGCCTGATCGAGGTGTTCCTGTTCGGATTGTATTTCTCCTGGCTGCTTTGGCGAACGGGCAGCCTGTGGCCGCCGCTCGTCTGCCACGCGGCGTATAACTCGACCCTGCTTGTCGTGCTGCGTTTGTTGCCGGCTTGAGGGGGAGCCCCGGTGGGCTGCAGGAATGCCGATCAGAACGCGCGCGGCTTGGCTTTCCTGAGCTCGGGCATCAGCTCGTCGGAAATCAGGCGCATGCTCTGCAGCGCGGTCGAGGCGGGCATGCCGGCCCAATTGGTGCGGAAGACCATATGGCTGCAGCCAAGCTCGGCCCAGTAGGGCTTCAATTGCTCGTAGCATTCCTCCGGCGAGCCCACGATGAACCTGCCTTCGGACAGCTCGTCGAACGACTTCGAGAAGTCGGCGTTGTCGGGCATCACTTTGTCCTGCCCCCAGGTGGCGTAATCTTTGTACTTGCCGCCGAGATACGGCGCCGCCATCTCGATCGCAGTGCGGCGGTCCTTGGCGACGAAGATCTCCTTGAAGACGGGGAGATCCTTCGGGAACGGCTTGCCACATGTCTTCAGCTCGTCGCGGTAGACGCTCATCATGCGCGCGATGGACGCGAGCGTGGAGTGCGGGTTGATGAACCAGGCATCGCTCATGCGCGCAGCGCGCCTCACGGCCGGATCATTGTTGGCAGCGATCCAGATCGGCGGCCGCGGCTTCTGGATCGGGCGGATGTTCATCACCACCTTGTCGAGCTTGCAGGTCGCATCCTCGAACGTCACCGGCTTGCCGGTCCAGAGCTCCTGCACCAGCTCCAGATAGGTTTCGAAGCGCTTGACGCGTTCACCTTTCGGCACATTGAAGGCATCGAACTCCATGTCGCGGTAGCCGAGGCCAACGCCGAAGATGAGATTGCCCCGCGTGATCACGTCGAGCGTCGCGATGGTCTCGGCGGTGTAGACGGGGTTGTGCAGGTTGAGCAGCAGGATGCCGGTGCCAACTTTCATCTCGCCGGCTTCCGCGGCGAGACGTGCGACCATGGGAACCAGCTGCAGCTGCTTGTTGTCGCCCTCGTTCAAGTAATGCTGACCAGTGAGCAGCGAGTCCCAGCCCCGATCCCGCGCGTGGTGGACCATGCGGATCTGGTCATCGAGCGCGGAGACCATGTCCCGCTCGAGCTTCTGCTGATTGGTGATGAAGAGGCCGATTTTCATTGGTGTCCTGTATCTTTATCCGTGCCGACCGAACGTAGCATTTTGGGCGTCACCAAGCGATCGAGGTGGCCCATGTCGGAATTGACGGCGGACCAGTCCGTGACCGCAAAGGCGATGTGAACGAGCGCCGCTGTCGGCAGCTTTCCCTTGATGGCGGCAATCGAATTCGGATCGCCATCGTGAATGAGATCGATCGCCAGCATTTGCAGGCCTGGGTTGTGCCCGATGATCATCACATGATTGACCGCGGCCGGCAGCTTTCGGATGCGCGCCAGTAGCGTGCGCGCACTGGCAAGATAGAACACCGCTTCGATTCCCATTTTCGGCCGGCGATCTTCTGGAAGCATGCTCAGCGCCAGCTCGGCGGTCTGCTGTGTCCGGACCGACGAGGAGCACAGCACCAGCTCGGGAATAACTTCGTTTTCCGCGAAAAATGCGCCCATCAGCGGCGCATCCGCCCGACCTCTGTCGTTGAGCGGCCGGTCGATGTCCTGCATGCGCGGGGCACCGCGATCGGACTTGGCATGCCGGAAAATCGAAAGTCTGCGCATGACCAACCAAGGGCTCGGGAAACGGCCGACGGAAAGAAGAGCGTCGAACTGTGCCACCGACCTGTCTCATTGCTCCCGGCCCGTCAAGGGCAGATGCGACGGCTGATCGCTTGGAGGCAGGCCGATCCCCGGTTACGCTTGATGGATCGCTGCATGCATGGCCCGCTCCTGGCGGCGCCACTGGCCACACAAGTCGAAAGACAATCGAGCGCACAAGGAGCACGGAATGGCGCACAAGGGCATGATGTTCGGAATCTTTCTGGCGCCGTTCCATCGCGCCGGCGACAACCCGACGCTGGCGATCCGCCGCGATATCGAGCTGATCGAGTGGCTGGATCATCTCGGCTATGATGAAGCTTGGGTCGGCGAGCACCATTCGGCCGGCTGGGAGCTGATCGCTTCCCCCGAGCTGGTGATCGCGGCCGCTGCAGAGCGCACGAAGCATATCCGGCTTGGCTCCGGCGTTACGAGCCTGCCCTATCACCACCCCTTCATGGTGGCGCAGCGCTTCGTCCAGCTCGACCACATGACGCGCGGGCGGGCCATGCTCGGCTGCGGGCCGGGAGCGCTCGTGTCGGACGCTTACATGCTTGCGATCGAGGCCTCGACTCAGCGCCGGCGCATGGACGAGTCGCTCGATGCAATCACGCGGCTGCTCAAGTGCGAGGAGCCGGTGACGATGAAGACCGACTGGTTCGAGATGAAAGAAGCGCGACTGCACATGGCGCCCTATACGGACCCGCACTTCAAGATCGCCGTTGCTTCGACGCAGACGCCGGCGGCGATGATCGCAGCCGGGAAGTACGGCCTCGGCGTGCTGTCGCTCGGCGCCGGCATCCCGGGCGGTCCGGAAGCACTATCGCAGCAGTGGAAGATCGCCGAGGACGAGGCGGCCAAGCACGGCCGCAAGATGGACCGCAAGGAGTGGCGCCTCGTTGTCAACATGCACTGCGCCGAGGACGACGAGGAAGCATTGCGCCAGGTGCGCGCCGGCGAGCGTGAGGAGACGCTCACCTACTTCGAGGAGACTCTGGGCCGTCCTGCTGGTCGGGCCGACGATCCCCTGCGCGAGGGGGTCAAGATGGGCACCACACTGGTCGGCTCGCCGGAGACCATCGTCAAAGGTCTCCACAAGCTGATCGAGCTGTCGCGGGGCGGCTGCGGCGGGTTCATGTTCCGCGCGCACGAGTGGGCCAATCGCCGTCATACGCTCGAAAGCTTCGAGCTCTTCGCGCGCTGGGTGATGCCGAAGTTCCAGGGCTCGGTCGATGCAGTCTTCGCCTCGCGGGATTGGGCGCGGGATCGCCGCAAGGATATCTTCGTGCCGTCGATCGCGGCTGTGAAGAAGGCCTACGACGATGCCGGCCGGCAAGCGCCCGAGGACTACAAGGCGCGGCTGCTCGGTGTGCTCGACGAGGACAAGGTTGCGAAGAAGTAAGCAGCAGCGCCAACGATGATGGGTTCAGCTTGGGCGATCGTCTCGTGCACTTCGGCGCACATCGGTCAGGCTGCACCCAACGCACGTTTTTAGGAGTGACCCATGGATCTGCAGCTCACTGGGCGAACCGCGCTCGTCACTGGCGCGAGTGCCGGCATCGGTGTCGGGATTGCCGAGTGCCTCGCCAGGGAAGGTGCGAAGGTTGCGCTTGCCGGCCGCAACAAGGCAGCCCTCGAAGATCTGGCCAAGAGACTCGCGGCAACCGGCGCGCCACAACCGGTCGTGATCACGGCCGATATCACCAAGACAGCCGATATTGCGCGGATGGCGCGTGAGGCCGAGGCGGGGCTCGGCCACGTCGATATCCTGGTCAACAATGCCGGTGGCTCGCGACCGCTGAAAGGCGAGGAGACGGACGAGTTCTGGGACGAGGCGATCACGCTCAATTTCATGGCGGCGCGGCGGCTCGCCAAGCCGCTGGTGCCGGGCATGAAGTCGCGCAAGTTCGGCCGCATCATCAACATCACGGGTGCGATCAACGGCAAGGCGATCAATGGTGCGGGCCCGGCGAAGGCGGCGCTGCTCACCTGGTCGCGGCAGCTGGCGTTTGAGCTGGCCCCGTTCGGGATCACGGTGAACTGCATTGCGCCGGGCAGGATCAACTCGGTGCAGATCCTCGAGAGGCTGCATCCCACCGAGGCCTCACGGCAGGACTACATCAAGCAGAACATCCCAGCCGGCCGTTTCGGGGAGCCGCAGGAGCTCGGCAACCTGGCTGCGTTCCTGGCTTCGCCCATTGCCGCCTACATCAGCGGCGCGCACATTCCGGTCGACGGTGGTGCCGTTAGAATCGGAATTTGAGCCGGGGTACTTCGAATGCCGGTGTCATCACCGCGAGCGCTGGCAGAACGGAGTGGTCATAGCGCAGTCTCGATTTCCGGCACGCGCCGCGGCGCTGCTGCACTCGCGGCCGTCCAGCACCTCTTGCTCGTGATCGCCGGTTCACTCGCTTTCGTTCATGCGCCCGACTCGCCAGCGGCAGCCGAGTCCGTGACCGCCGAGCAGCTGGATTGCGGTCTCGAGGCTGGCCCCACGCGCGCCGCTGCCGAGGTGATCGACGGCGACACGTTGCGGCTCGACGACGGCAAAGTCGTGAAGCTCGCCGGAATTCTGCCGCCCCGCGCATTCGACGCCGGTGCGCCGCGCGGCACGTGGCCTCCGGAGCAGGCGGCAAAAGCCGCATTGCAGGCCATCGTCGCTGGTCGGACGGTGTCGCTCGCCTTCACCGGTGCGCGAACGGACCGCTATGAGCGCGTCATTGCGCATCTCTTCACTGATCTCGACGGAAAGCCAGCGTGGGTTCAGCGCGAGCTGGTGGCCGCAGGCCACGCCCGGGTGCACGCGCCTCCAGGGGCGGGCGCATGCCTCGGTCGTCTTGTCGTTGCCGAGGCAAAAGCGCGGGAAACCGCAATCGGGCTCTGGTCGAACGCGGCCTATCAATTGCGCCCTGCTGACCGGCCAACCGAGCTCAGCCGCTATACCGGGACCTACCAGCTTGTGACCGGCACCGTCGGGAGAGTCACTGGAAGCCAGGCGCTCGTCATATTGGAGCTTGCCAGCAGCGAGCCGGCGCCAATCGAAGGCTCGCGACGACGCGCAACACATATGCGCATCGTTTGGAAGCGGAATGCCGCGCACTTCCGGGAGCAGCTCGATACGAGCCGACTGAACGGCGCCCAGGTGCTCGTGCGCGGCTGGATCGAGAGCCGCGGCCATCCAGAGATCGAGCTGCTGGCTCCTGAGCAGATCGAGGTTCGGTACGCGGCCAGCGACGGCGAGCCGCGATCAACGCCGCGGTCGATCGGCAGGCCACGCGGGGCTGCGTCGCCACCAGAGAACCGGGACTGATACCGAACTGCCCAAGTGCCCTGATGCGCTTATGACGGCGCGCGGCAGAGGCCGCATGCGCCAATGAGTCATTGTCCGCCGACTTTCTCCCGCAGAGTAAAGTCCCTGCGAAACCGAATGGAGAGCCTCAGCGCGAAGATACAGCTCGGTCGCGCAAGTGCTGCGAAACGCGCCGCCCAATGCAAAACGCCCGGGTCCAACCGGGCGTTCGCACTTCCTGCGGGCAGCAACGATTACGCCGCCTTGACGGCCTCGTCCTCAGTGGTGTCTTCCTCCGCGGCGCGGCGGCCCTTGGCGCTCTTAGAGAGCACTTCAGTGATGCGCTGCATGGCGCCGCGCTCGTCGAGCTTGTCGACGGCGGCGATTTCGCGCGCCATGCGATCGAGCGCGGCCTCGTAGAGCTGACGCTCAGAGTAGGACTGCTCGGGCTGAGCCTCGGAGCGATAGAGGTCGCGGACAACCTCGGCGATTGACACGAGGTCGCCCGAGTTGATCTTCGCCTCGTACTCCTGTGCGCGGCGGCTCCACATCGTGCGCTTGATGCGCGCGCGGCCCTTCAGCGTCTCCATGGCTTTGTTCACGACGTTGTCCTCGGCGAGCTTGCGCATGCCGACGCTGGCGAGCTTCGAGGTGGGAACGCGCAACGTCATCTTGTCCTTTTCGAACTGGATGACGAACAGCTCGAGCGTGATGCCCGCGATCTCCTGCTCCTCGATGCCGATGATGCGGCCGACGCCGTGCGCTGGATAGACGATCGACTCGTTGGTGCGGAAGCCGTGACGGGAATTGACGGGCTTCTTCGGGGCCTGTGGCGCGGCCGGCGCTTGCGCAGCCGGAGCCGGCGCGGCGGGAGCTTTCGCTGCCGGTGCTGGCGACGTCAGCTTCGGCTGTGCCGGCTTGGTCGTGACCGCCGCCGGCATCGCGCGCGGCGCTGCCGTCGGCTGCGTAGCGACGGGCTTCTGGCCAGCCTTGGGCTGAATGGGGCTTGCAACCTTTGGAGCAGCCGCCTTCGGAGCAACGGCCTTCGGCTGAGCCGCCGGCTTTGCGGCAGCAGCGGCGAGCTTTTTGTCCACCTTGATTGGGGCCTTATCAGAGAGCTTCTCGACGACCTTCTTGATTACTTGCGTACGAGCCACGGGTTTTGCCTGTGCTTTCGGGTTGGTTTTTTGGGCCTTGGCAGCGGGTGCTTTGGCCGGTGAGCCTTTTGCGGCCTTCGGTGCGGCAACTTTCGCAACAACGGCCGACTTCGACTTCGAGGACGGTTTGGGTGGCGGAGCCTTTGGCGGAGACTTCTTGACGGCGGAGGACTTGGAAACGGCAGGCTTTGCTACTGGCTTCACTGGCTTCGCAGTTTTCTTCACTGGTGCCATTGCGATTTCAACTCCATCCTCGCTACCGGCGCTCGCGCGCCGAACCACCGGTCGTTCGAGACGACCCTATTATCCGCGGAACTTGCATTCCGGCGCTACCCGCCTCAGGAGACGAACCTTAACGGCCTCGCCTCGCCCCCTTACGGCTCGATTTGTGCTGAGCAACGTGACCTCGAACTGACGGCCGCCCCCAAGGCCGCCCGGATCTCCTTACGCACCACAAAAACCCATGCGCGTATTATCTACGCTCACTGGAGTTCGAATTCAGCGCCGCTGCGTGAGTATGTAACACATTCTTCACGGAAAATGAAGCGGTCGCGTGCGGTTTCGCGAGCAAATCAGCGGAAAAATGATTAAACGGAATTGCTGCGAGCTGTGCAGTTCCGAGACAATTTGTCTAAATGGCATGCGTTCAGATCGACCCGATCGAGCAGGCCATCAGTCCCCTTCACCGGGCTTGTCGATGAAATACTTCTCAAATTTTCCCTTCTCGTCCCGGAAATTGTCTGCATCGGGCGGGGCTGCCTTCTTGGCCGTGATATTGGGCCACTTGTCTGCGTACTCCCGATTGAGCTCGAGCCAGCGCTCGAGCCCCGGCTCCGTGTCCGGCTTGATAGCGTCGACCGGACACTCGGGCTCGCACACACCGCAATCGATGCACTCGTCAGGATGGATGACGAGCATGTTCTCGCCTTCGTAAAAACAGTCGACGGGGCACACCTCGACGCAATCGGTGTATTTGCACTTAATGCAGTTCTCGTTGACGATGTAGGTCATGGACGATGTTCCGGCGCTGATCGGGGCTCATTTACGGGCCGCCAAAGCGGGCGGTAAGTTGGTCAAGTTGTCGCAAGATGAACGAAACCGAGCGCCACCAACATGGAGGACAAGGCATCGGTCAGCAATGACTGCAGGTACTGCGTCAGAACGAATGTGCTGGTCGCCATCCGGCCGCCACCGCCTCTGCTTCAGAGCAGAACCAGCGTTTGCCGCGACTGCCATCCATCTTGACCTTGTCGTACCAGGGGCTCCATGGCACGTGATATATTCTGCCGCTGCTGGTCACGTTACCTTTGATCGCGCAACCCTGAGGAGCAGTGGAGGCAGCGGTACCCCACCGTCCGGCGCGGAAATCCCAGGCTGGCTGAGCATCGCCTTCCCATATGCCCGCTCGCGAGCGCCGGGCCTCGGCTTCCAGGGCAACGTAGGCTGTCGAGTAGCGCACGAACGCCCAGGCGTATCCCCTCCGCACCATTTCGGCGTTCAGGTCAACGCCTCCAGCGGAGCAGGAAGCGAGCGTGCGGCCGTACTTGTCCAGGCCAAGATCGGCGCAGGCAACCGGATTTCGGCCGATCAGCCGCGCCAGCGTGTGGCTAGCCTCGACGCCGCAGTGCCAGATTTGGCCCATGCGGGTGACGCAGGTTTGACCCGATTCGGGCGCATCGATGCCTTCAAGGCGGATCCGGGTCTCGCCAATCGCAATCGTGTCGCCGTCGAGCACCCGGGCCGCGCCGGTAATCAGGGGGCGCCCGGCGTGGAGGGCACCCGCTGAAAAGTGGCTACTGGCAGAGCCAGCGAAACCGGGTGCACGGGCCTGGCCGCCGCTGACCAGGGCTAAGCCCAGGGCCAGCGCGCCTCCGAGCGCCAAACAGCCCAGGTGACGAGTTGCATAGGTCTTTAAGGTTGTATCGAGCATGGCAGACTCACTTTTGGTTGAGTCTGCCAGTGGTCTGTGACGAGCGCGAGATTCAACGATGTCGAATCTGTGGAGCCGCCATCGCCGAGCGATGTCAAGTGAATCAGCTAGTTGATCCTGAAGACGGCCCGGGCCGCAGGCGCGCTAGACGCACGAGTTTTCCATCTTTAGTTGCATTTAAACACTATGCACGCACTCAAGCTGATTCGCGCGCTCGAGCCGATGCCACTCCGCGGTCACCCGCCAGTTCCTCTGGCCGGATTCGCCAGAAGGCGAGGCAGGCCACGGTCATCAGCACCGCGACGGAGAGGAATGCGAGACCCCAGGCTTTCGGGCTCATGCCGCCCGCCCAGTCGAGGGTCCAGCCAATCATGAGCGGACCGACGAAGCCGCCTGCGTAACCGAGCATGGAGTGCACAGCGAGGGTGGCGCCGCGCCGGGAGGGCTCGGCCGTGCCTGCGGCCCCAGCCGTCAAGGAGGAGGAATCGAGCCAGATCACGACGCCGTAGATCGTCAGCAGGGCGGCGGCCAGCGCATAGGACGAGCTGCCGAGAAAGCCGATCGTGCCGCCGATGAGGATCGAGGCCAGCATGGCGATCGTTATCAGCCGTCGCCGTCCGAACCGGATCGCGGCCTCGTTGCCGGCGACGCTCGCAGCCGTGCCGATGAGCCCAAGGCCGGTCGCGATCACGGCCGGCGTCAGCCAAGCCGCCGCCTGGCCCGCGCCCGTGCTGACGGCAACGAAGCCAAGGAACGCGACACCCCAGCCGCGCAGCGCGCTCATTTCCAGCGTGTGAATGCAATAGACCAGGGCGTAGGCCATGGCCGAGCGGTTTCGGAGCACGGGGCGGAAATCGTAGAGACCTTGCCCATCCTTGGCCGCCCCCTTCTTCGCCTGCGCAGGTGCTGCAACTGCGACCATGATCCAGGCGATGCACGCGCTCATGGCCGCGACGAAGAACGCGGAACGCCAGCCCCAGAGCGTCGTCAGGACCTCACCTGTCGCGAACGAGGCCGCGCCCGAGATGCCGATGCTGGCGGCGTGGCCGGCAGTCGCACGCGACATCATCTTCGGGTCGACGCGGTCGGCGAGCAGCTTGAGATCGGTCATGTAGGTGCCGGCCCAGCCCACGCCGGTGAGCGCCCGCGTCGCCAGCGCGGACCAGAACCCTTCGGCCACCAGCGCAAACAGGAGATGCCCCACCACGGTTGCGCCGACGCCGAAGAGATAGACGCGCTTGGGATCGACCCGGTCGGTCAGCGTCACCAGCACGGGCACCGAGATCATGTAGGCGCCGTAGAAGATCGCCGTGATCCAGCCCGCCTCGCTGTTGGTGAGCGACCAGAGCGGCATCATCGTCGGCAGCAGCGCTGGCCAGAAGAACGCGCCGATCTGCACCAGCACCTGCGCGGCGCATACGATGGCAACGAGCCGCCGCGCGCTTCGGTCTGCGCCCGTCTGCGCTTCACTCATTGCTGGCTCCTGCCGATCTGCTTCGAACTCAAGCCTTGAACGCCTGCGCCTCGGCAACGAGCACTTCGGCTGCCGTGGTGATGCGCGCTTCGGTTCGAGCCACCTGCTCCACTTCCCGCTGCAGAGCGCTGCGGCGTGCGTCGAGCATGCGCTCGATCTCGGTCGCGGCGGGACCGCCCGTCACGGTGCGAGTCTTCAGGTTTTCAGCCGGATCGAGCGCGCGGCGGACGGCGTCGGCGGAAATGCCGAGCGGCTTGCCGAACAGCGCTTGCGCCGCCTGGTCGAGATCTCTTGTCGTGATCTCGGGCGCAGTGCGGCCTGCCTCGATGGCCTCGCGCACCACGCGGCCCACGATGTTGTGCGCCATGCGAAAGGAAAGGCCGCTCTCGCGCACGATGATGTCGGCGAGCTCGGTCGCCGTGCCATAGCCTTCGGCGGCCGATCGAGCCATGGTTTCGGTCCTGACCGTCATCGTCTCGAGAACACCTTGCATAACGGCGAGTGTGGTTCGCGTCTTGTCCGCAGCCTCCAGCACCGGCACGTTGACCGACGAGACACCGTCGTTGACGTCGCTGAAGGAGGTGTTCTTCGAGGCGGCCAGTACGGCGGTGAGAGCGCCGGTCACCTGCGCGGCCGCGGCCTTCGTGTATTCGAGCGCCTGCGGGTTCTTCTTCTGCGGCATGATGCTCGAGACGCTGGAGAACTGGTCGGCGAGCTCGATGAAGGCGAACTCCGCGGTGTTCCAGCTCTGCAGATCTGCCGCGACGCGCGAAAGTCCGGTCATGAGCACGGCACATGCGGCTGCCGCCTCGTGCGCATCGTCGCGGCTCGACACGCAGTCGTAGGCACTCTCGAGGAGTGTCGCAAAGCCAAGCCGCCGCGACACGCTCTCGCGATCGATTGGAAAGCCGGTGGTGGTCAGCGCGCCTGCGCCGAGCGGACATTGATCGGTGTGGCGAAGCGCACCGGCCAGGCGCGTGAAGTCACGGGCAAGCACATCGCCGGCCGAGAGCAGGTAGTAGCCGAGCGAGATCGGCTGAGCGTGCTGCGTGTGGGTGTACCCCGGCATCACCGCGGTCGCGTAGCGATGAGAGAGGGCAAGCAGAACCCCGCGCAGCCGGTTCAGATCTCCCAGCAGACCAACGAGGCGCTCGCGCAGCGCCATGCGCCAGGTCGTGATGTTCAGATCGTTGCGGCTGCGGCCGGTGTGCAGGCGTCCTCCGACGTCAGGGCCGAGCACCTTCACGATGTAGCGCTCGACGTACGAGTAGAGATCCTCCTGGCTGTAGTCGACCGCGAGCAGGCTTGGCCCCTTCTCTTTGAGGTCGAGGATCACGGGCAGGATCGCGGCGATGTCCGCACGCTTGACGATGCCCTGCTCGGCAAGCATCAGCGCGTGCGCGAGGTGGATGCGCATCTCCGGCTCGAACATGAATTTCTGTGCGTTGGCGACGGCCGGCGCGTAGTAGGCCTCGACCAGCGCTTTCGCTGGCGGGGACTTCACGCGCTCGCGCAGTTGAACGGGGGCGTCGTTGGCCATGTGTCTTCCTTTCTACTTGCGGCATTCCAGCGCTGCGGCGCGCTGATCCCGCATTCGATTGAGCAGCCAATTCGGCTCGATGCGTGCCACCTCCCGTTAAACGGCGAAACGAAGCCGCCGCGAACCGTCCCGGCCTGCCCAGCTCACTTCCAGCGAGCTTTGAAGAACTGAGGAACCTCGTCTGAGGTTGGTTTGAACTCGAGCCCCCTCGTCCAGGCATAATACTTGGCGTACGTGAAGACAGGCATCCAATAAGCCTCCTCGGCGACCTTGGTCAGTGCTTTCGCCCAGGCCGCCTTGCGCTTCTCGGGGTCGGTGAAGCTGTCGGCCTCCTCCATCATCCTCTTCAGCTCGTCGCTGCGCACCAGGTCGTCCTGGCCGCCGGTGAAGTATTGCGAGCCCGTAGCCGAAACGTCCGGGATGGAGTTCGCCCCCCATGTCGAGTGATGGATCGTCACGCGGCCGTTGCGGATCAGCTCGTTCAGCGGTGCCAGCTGGATGAAATTGAGCTTGGCGCGCAGGCCCACCTTGGCGAGATCACCGATCACCGCTTCCGTGTACTCGCGTTCCCGATAGGCATAGAGCTCGAAGTCGAGGCCGCCCGGATGGCCAGCCTCGGCCAGCAGCTGCTTTGCCTTCTCGGGGTTGTACTCGTACTTCGGCACGTCCGTGGCGCAGCCGAGCTGGTCGGGATGGCACGCCGAATGAATCGCGACCGACGATGGGCCGACAAGATTTTTCGCAATCGCTTCTCGATTGATCGCGTGCATCACCGCCTGGCGCACGCGCTTGTCGGTGAAGTGTTTCACCCCGCTTCGGCCTGGTACATCGAAGCCGATGAACGAGATGCGCAACGTCTTGGCGTTCTCGACGATCGTGTTGGGATGCGCCGAGAGCCGCTCCGCCTGATCTTTCGGAACATCCCAGATCCAGTCGATAGCGCCGGTCATGAACTCGGCGAGACGCGTGTTGCCGTCCTTGATCGTGCGGTAGCGGATGTTGCCGATAGTGGGCGTGCCCTTGTAGCCGTCTTTGAAGTAGTCGGGATTGCGCGTGATGTGCACATACTCTCCCGGTTTCAGCTCGGCGAGGCGATAGGGACCCGTGCCGTTGGCGGGAACGGCGCCGAAATCCGGCTTGCCGTCCGCCTTCTTCGGAGCCTTGTCGTAGTGGCCCTTCTCGCGGATGAAGCCGAGACCCGCGAGATAGGCGAGCGCGGCTGGAAACGGTTTGGTCAGGTTGATCCGCACCTTGTGCGCGTCGAGCTTTTCCGCCGACTTGATCCAGTTGAGCAGTGTGTAGGTGAGGATCAGGTTTTCGCGGTCGACGAGGAAGTTCAGCGTGTAGACGACGTCATCGGCATCGAATGCTTTGCCCGAGTGGAATTTGGCGTCCTTCCTCAGCTCCATCTCGAGCGTGGTATCCGACGTCCATTTCCAGCTGGTCGCAAGCAGCGGCTTGATTTCGCCGTTGGCGGGATCGGCAACCACCAACGTGTCCATCAGGTGATGCGAGAGAATGATGTTCTCTCGCGCATTGAAATAGTAGGCGTCGGCGATTGCGACCTCGCGGTCCGTCGACCAGACCAGCGTGTCATTCCCTTGCCGGCGACGGCTGGAGACGAAGAGAGTAGGGCACCGGCAGCAACGGCAGCGGTCAGTAGGCGCATCGGGAGGCTCCGCATTGGCTGCTCGATTGTTGCCCGAGGCGGAGCCGCACTCAAGTGGCGCAGACGATTTTGCGCCCCCCGTAGTCGCAGTCCTGCTTCGTCGCTCGACAAAACCACGCGCCTTTCACCTCTCCCCGGTCGCGCGTCCGATGCCTCGCCCGCGGCATGACAGTGCGCCCGCGAACGGGGAGAAGGGACGAGATCGCCGTTATTGTCGTGCACGCGACGAAACACGGTCGTGCGCTTGGGGTTTTCCAGCGCCTCGGAAATCCGTCACCGATAGTCGAGCGCTACCGTGATCGGTAGCTGCCTGCCAACTGGCATCACCTTCGGCGCACCCGGCTCGTTCCATCTGAAAAGCGTGATGTGCCACAAGCCGGGGCGCCGCCGCGACGGATCGATCAAACCGGCATGGCCGGCACGGCGAAGCTGATCGGCGGCGCGCCAGGAATTGGGCTCGATTCCGGCCGCGAGGGGCCTGCGCCACGGCTGCCCGGCCAGCGCATAGAGAGGCGCCGCATCGCAATGGCGCAGGTCGACGAGCTGGCAACGCTCGACCTCGAAACGCAGCAACACACGCGGCGGATCGCCCTCCTTCACGTACTCGCCGATTCCGACACGCGCACTCTCCTCGTCAGGGCTGAGATAAAGCGCGTCCTGGCCGGGCCGATTGAAGCGCGCAGGCGGCCTTTCCGTGCATCTGCGCAGCAGCGTCATGTCCGCTTCGCTGGCGAACGCAATCTTGACAAAAGTGCCCCCGATTTCGCTCAGCATGCGATCCCGCTCGTTTGTCCAGAAGCCGTCTGATGATGCCCGGGGCAGGTGAGAAAAAGCAAACCTGAATGAATCCTAAACGTGGTCGCGCGCTGAGTGCATGGCGCCACCCGCGAAGCGGGACGGGTTCCGCCTTGCCGCTGCCACTGATGCGCGAGACTGTTCCGACTGATCGAATCGCTGACCTCGGGCAGGATCTGCCGTCGCAGCAGAATGCTCGAAGGAACATAGCCAAGTGCCGACACTCGAGACCCGCCTGACTGCGCCGACGCCGAGCCTAGCTGAACGCCTTGGGCTCGCATCTGTCAGCGCACCTGTAGCCGCGTTTCTTTGGGTGACTCTGGCCATGGTGCTGTTTGCGGGCCTCGCTGCTGGGTCGCGCATGGCGATCGAGATGGGCTATCATTCGCTCGAGGTGGTGTTCCTGCGCAATCTCTCCGCGCTCGTATTGCTGCTGCCGATGCTGGCGTGGCGCGGCGCCTCGCTGCTTCATTCGCGGGCCATCAAGCTCTACGGTGTCAGGGTCCTGATCAGCCTCGTTTCCATGTCCTCGTGGTTCTACGCCCTTGCCTACATCCCCTTGGGCGAGATCACGGCGATCGGCTTTCTCTCGCCGCTCTTCGGCACGCTGGCGGCAATCGTGTTTCTCGGCGAGAGGGTGCGGCTGCGGCGATGGACGGCACTGATCATCGGCTTCATCGGCGCGATGATCATTCTGCGGCCCGGCGTTTCGTCGCTGGGCATCGGCCAGACGTGCGCGATCATCTCCGCGGTTTCGGGCGGCGTGATCGCGGCGCTCCTGAAGCACCTCACCACCGAGGACGATCCCGACAAGATCGTGTTCCTGACCACGTTGATGATGACGCCGCTGTCCCTGATCCCGGCGCTGTTCGTCTGGAGGACACCGGGTCTCGAGCTGTTGCCGGTCATGCTGCTCGTCGCCGTGACGGGCGTGCTTGGTCACATGGCGCTGATGCGCGCCTTCCGCATCGCCGACGCGTCGCTGGTGATGACATTCGAATTCTCGCGCCTCCCCATGGTGGTGGCGATCGGCTACTGGCTCTTCGCGGAGGCGATCGATCTTTGGACCTGGGTCGGCGCGACGATCGTGTTCAGCTCGGCGGTTTACATAACCCACCGCGAGGCCAAGCTCCGGAAGGAGCGGGCCCAGGCAGCCTGAGCCGGGGAAATGGCGCTCGGCCAGGCATCGCGCAGCTTGGTGGAGCACATGCAACCCGAGCTCGTCCGGCGAGCCCCGTGGATGATGTTGCCGCGGCAACCAAACCGCCCGAGTCTGACAAAGATTATAGGAATATTGGCCTAATGAAAAAACGCCCGAATTTGGGGTCTGCGCTGCACGTACGTGAGGCTGGCGAGGGGTGTTTTTTGGAGGCTACCCCCATAGCCACTCGGCCCGAAAACGCGCCAGCGTTGAAATTCAACCGAGAAGATCGACGTCTCTGGGTCGACCCTCGGCCGCCAGTTCCCGATTTTCATCGGCGCGCATGCAACTCGAGTCAGTCAACCCTACCTAGGAGAGCATAGTTTCACGAATCGCAATCGGTGATTGCGGTCAACTCAACTCGCGCGTGAAGCCGAGATGGCCGATCCGGCTTTCGACACCGTTGACGCCCGGCACCGAGTGCATCAGCCGTACGGCCTCGGCAATCAGGCGCTCGTCGCTCAGTGCGCCTTTCAGGATCACGCGGCCGTCCTTCACCTCGGCGTCTATGCCTAGCGCGCTGCTGGTCGTGCCGAACCGCCGGTCCAATGCCGTATAGACCTTGGAGCGGATCACCTGATCCATCAGCGCCATCCGCGAGGCGTCGGTCTCCTTGAAGGCGGGCGACAGAGCGAGCCGCTCGATGTGATCGACGCAGGCCTCGACCGGCACCCGCGCGGTGTTGAGCACCACCGCATAAAGCTCGGGATCATGCCAGTCGATGCCGAAGAGCCGCTGCATGGTGCCGTTGTGAGCACTGTCGTTGCGCTCGATCTCCCGGCGGGCCGCCGAGCGATCCGTCATGCTCATCCGCTGCATCAGCACGGTTTCGCGTTCCGCCATCGGCGCGCAAATGCGGACACAAACGACGTGCGGCACATTGCGCAGCAGGTAGGTGGCACCCCACCCGCGGATCAGCACATTGCCCTGCGCGGCCAGTGCCAGGACCTCATCGGACGTATACCGCGACATGCGGTTGTTGCCGACGCGCCAGCGTTGGAGCAGCGAGGCCTCTCCCTCCAGGAAGCGATGCACCTCGCTCTCGCGCATGCCTGCACGCTCGGCAATTTCATGAGCCACCAGCTCGTGATGGACGATTTTCAGGCCGAGACGCTCGGCAAGTCCTGCGGCGACGTCGCGCCCGCGCGTTGCCATTTCCCGGGTCATTGCGATGACGGCCATCTGAAGCTCCTCGGGGTTCGAACCCTGACGGGCAGAATGCCATTCCAGTGCCTGATCCTAAAGCGCTCCCGAACCGGGTGCCAGACCTGGGGCCTGGAACCTTGAAAAAAAGCACGCCCCAGCCGTGCGACGCAGCATGGCCGGGGCGCAGCGCCCGGATGGCACGTTGCGCCTCCGATGGCCTATGATCGTTGCACTCCTCCTCCAACACTGTTCAACGGGGACTGGGCGCCATGCGCATTCACAGCATCGAGGCGATTGCGATCGACATTCCGCTGTCGAAGAACTTCGGTGGCAGCACGTACGCCGTACTCAAGCGCTCGACCGTCGTGACGCGCCTGAGAACTGAGGACGGCCTCGTGTCCGAGGTCTACAACGGCGACAATCGCGAGCACGGCCCGGAGATCGTGCGCATCATCCGAGACGAGCTGCAGCCGCTGTTGAAGGGGCTGAGCATCTACACCTACGAGCGGCTCTGGCAGCGGATGTTCCAGCTGTCGACCGCGAACCGCGACCGCAAGACCCTGCTCGAGGCAATCGCCTGCGTGGACTGCGCCATCTGGGACGTGATGGGCAAGGCTGCCGGGCGCAGCGTACGCGAGCTGCTCGGCGGCTATCGCGAGTCGAACCCGATCATCTCGATTGGCGGCTACTACATGGAAGGCAAGACGCTCGCCGACATCGGCCGCGAAATGGAAATGTACCGCAATGCCGGCATGGCAGGGTGCAAGTTCAAGGTCGGCGGTCTGACACCCGAGGAGGACGCCAGGCGTGTCGAGGCCGCGCGGAAAGCGGCGGGTCCGGAGTTCGTTCTCGCCGTCGATGCGAACCGGGGCTGGAGCGCGCAGGACGCCATCCGCTTTGCCCGCCTAATTGAAAAGTTCGATATCGCCTGGTTCGAGGAGCCGTGCGTGTGGCATGACGATGTGGCGCTGATGGCGCGCGTGCGCATGAAATCAAGCATTCCGATCAATGCCGGCCAGTCTGAGATCACGCTCGCCGGCGTGCGTCGCCTGATCGATGCGAACGCCGTGGATCTCGTCAACTACGACGTCTCGGAATGCGGCGGCGTCACGGATTGGCGCCGCGCGGCCGCGCTCTGTCAGGCGGCCGGGATCGAGCTTGCGCACCACGAGGAGAGCCAGATTGCTCAGCATCTGCTCGCGGCCGTTCCGGGCGGCACGTACATCGAGTGCTTCGCCGACCCGGCGCGCGATCCCGTGTGGCAGGCCATGTGGGCGAATCGGCCGGCGATCAAGGACGGCATCGTGCCGGTCTCGACCGGACCAGGCTTCGGGCTCGCGCTCGATGAGGCAATGATCAGGAAATATCGAACGGCGTGAATTCCAGCCGCTCTGGTTTCGAGGTGGTGTCACACCTTCAGTTGGATACAAGCCCGCGTCCCGACACTCTGGCACGGCCATGCTCACGAGGGACGGACTGAGAGAGTCTCACCCTAACACGACCACCACAGGAGGCCCGCATGCTCACCGTAACCCGCGATATGATCCTGCCGACCACGATTACCGGCTCCTATCCGCGCCCACTCTGGTTCGACAAAAGTCTCGAAGGCCGCTCGTTCAAATCCGCGATGGGCGACAGCCTGTTTCGCGAGCAATACCTCGACGCCGTGGCGTCGATCATCGCCGAGCAGGAGGCCGCCGGCCTGGACATTGTGACCGATGGCGATAGCCGCTTCGATCTGACCGTCGGCGGCAAGTCGTGGTTTTTCTACCCGATCGAGCGCCTTGGCGGTGTTTGCGGTCATCGTGACACCTCGAAGGGCTGGATGTCGCGGCACGGCCTCCGGCCCGGCAAGATCCTCTGGGAGGTGCAGGAGGCCTATCAGCCGGGCGTGGTGACCGAGAAATTGACGCGCGGTCCGTTGGACTACACGGCATTCTGGCAGGTAGCTCAGCGCTTGACCGATCGTCCCGTGAAGTTCGGCGCCATCTGCGCGCCGGCCATCGCATCGATGCTCTGGAACGAGCACTACGTCGACGACAAGGCGATGATCCTCGATCTCTGCGACATCATGAACGAGGAGTTCCGCGCCATGGCCGACGCGGGCTGCCCGCTGATCCAGGTCGAGGAGCCGCCGCATCACGCCCGCGCCCTCCGCCCTGAGACCACCGACGCCGACATGCAGTTCCTGACCGAGGCCTTCAATCGTCAGACTAAGGGCGTCAACGCCGAAATCTGGGTGCACACCTGCTGGGGCAACCCCAACCAGCAGCGGGTCTACTGGAACGTGCCGAGCTATGAGCGTGCCCTGCCTCACTTGCTTGAGCTCAACTGCGATGTGCTCACCATCGAGTGCGCCAGTTCCGACGGGCAGGACTTGCATCTCTTCAAGAACATCAAGACCGAAAAGAAAATCGGCATTGGTGTGGTCAATCACTGCAACACGGTGGTTGAGCCTGCCGAGCACGTGGCGACTCTGATCCGCAAGGCGCTCGAGTACATCCCCAAGGAGAAGCTCGTCATCTCGACCGATTGCGGCTTTGGACGCGAAGGCCTGTCGCGCCGGATCGCATTCTACAAGACGGTGGCACTGGTCGAGGGAACCAACATCGTCCGCCGCGAGCTGGGCCTGCCGGAAGCGCGGGTCCGGGCCGCCGATCCCAAGCTCTGGTTCGCGAGCCAGGAGACGGGTTCGTAAGTGAGCTGGTCCCTGCTTCAGCTTGGCACCGCCCTGTCGCCCACGCGACCGCGCCAAGCCAAAGCGGCATCGCACGAGCTCAGTCGTTGACGTACTGCAGGTTTCGCGGGGCTTTCGTGTACGGGATGAACCCGTCACGGCGGGCTTCGTCCGCGACCTTGTCCGCGATGCTGCCGCTCAGATACTCGACGACCAGCACGGCTTTGCCCTGCGCCTTGAAGCTCTGCAGATAGCTGCGGCTCCAGTTCACGTTGGCCGTGCTGTTGCGCTCACCGCGATGCTGGATGCCGTGATAGAGGTCCTCCTTGGCCATTCCGTCGATGGCGGCGACGTAGCTCTTGTCGTTGAGCAGCTCCTCGCCGTTCTGGACGAGGACGACGGCACCTCCCTTGGCCGACTTGGCCGCGGCTGCGACTTCCTTCACGAGATTGATCATTTCCTGGCGGGCGGAGCCGCTCGGCGGCTTGACGCGCTCGTAGGTATCGACCCGATCGAGGAAGATGCCGTCAAAACCCTTGCCAAGCGCCTCGCGAACCCGCGCTTTGACGATCGCC
This sequence comes from uncultured Hyphomicrobiaceae bacterium, assembly GCA_964500805.1. Taxonomy (GTDB): domain Bacteria; phylum Pseudomonadota; class Alphaproteobacteria; order Rhizobiales; family Hyphomicrobiaceae. The sequence continues at coordinate 130,480 of CAZCQH010000005.1, read as the reverse complement.
TTCCATTCCGGTTGCCAGAAGCGGGTGGCGTAGTTGCCGGCCCAGCCCTGGGTTATTCCGGTGTTCCAGGACTGGCTCGAGCTCTTCATGTATGCTCGGCCCACCTCAGCTTCACCTATCGAGACATAAGCGATGACTTGCCGGGTACCGCCGTTGGGCTTCATCCTGAACTTGGCAGCATCGCCTGCAAGGTCCGGGTCGAGGACGGCGATATCGGAGTTGGATCGTTTGGTCGATGACAGGTCCCCGGTGAGCTGATAGCTCCAGCTCCGTGCGCGCTTGACCTCTTCGCGGCCAGCTATGGCGGAGTCGGTCATCGCTATCGCGAGAGCCAGACCGAGAATAGCCATCGAGGTGGCGGACGGGCTTGTTATTCGGCGCATTTCGGCATTCCTGCGTTTGCCTGCACATCCTTCGGTGCAGCGTGCCTACCCTCTGTCCTCGAGCTGCAATCATCGGTCTTCGCCGACCTGCACTTGGCCCGCTCCACGCGGGCCGAAGGCGCTGCTTGCCCATCGCTGCTCATTCGCGCCAGCCGGGCTTTGGGATGTGGTTAACAATCAGCCGTTCGGCTCTCGTCCCGCCGGTCACCCGCCGACCAGAGCAGCGCCTTCGGTGGACGAGGCACGAGCCCGATGGAGCGAAACTTGCGGTCAGCTCACGTTCAGCGCGGTGCAAATCACGATTTGCGAGCGGATCGCGGTCGGATTATTGTGGAATCTATGCCTGTTGAGGCTCGGAGTGCCCGCAGCAAGAACGGACGACGACTGAATGGAACCGAACGCCCAGACCGCCGACCCGAAGAATATCCCCACCCTGCTCAAGGCGGCGGGGCTCCGGCCCACGCGCCAGCGCATCCTGCTTGGCACGCTGCTATTTGGCCAGGGTGACCGGCATGTGACAGCGGAGATGCTGCATGCCGAAGCGCGGAGCTCCGGTGAACGCGTATCCCTCGCCACCGTCTACAACACGCTGCATCAGTTCCGGACTGCCGGTCTGCTGCGCGAGCTCGCCATCGATGGCGCCAAGACTTACTTCGATACCAACACTTCGAACCACAACCACTTCTACCTCGAGTGCGAGGGTGAGGTGATGGACATCCCGAGCGGCGCCATCACGGTCGCTGGCCTGCCGGCGCCGCCCGAGGGAACCGCGATCAGCCACGTCGACGTGATGGTGCGTCTGGTCCGAAAAGTGCGCGACTGATCCAGTCATTGCGATAGATGTGCTCCTGCCGGAGCGGGCCGACCAGAGCATTGCCGCGAGGAGAACGATGCCGAAGCGAGGCGTGCACGACATGGGCGGTGAAGCTGCCGGCGCCATCGATACGCACGAGCATACGCCGACCATGACCGAGCGGCGCATCGACGCGATGATGCAGCTGTTGCGCCTGAAGCCCCGCTCGTTCTGGACCACCGACGAAAACCGGCGCACGATCGAGAGCCTGACGCCGAAGCACTATCGCGACAGCACCTACTATGAGCGCTGGACCTTTGCGATGCGCGGTCTCCTCATCGAGAAGGGCGTCCTGACCGAAGCTGAGATTGAGAAGCGCTTGGCGGACGTGAAAGCGCGGCTTGGCAAGGCCGCACGCGGCAAATCGGGTCGCGCGAAATCTGCAGCGCGTGTTGCGAAAAGCGGTGCGAAACCTGCTGCCAAGCAGAAACCGGTAAGCGCACCTGCCCCCCGAAGCGCCGCCAAATCGCCCGCCGCGAAATCGAAAGGGCGGAGCCGATGAGCGCGCGCTTCAAGCCGGGCGATCGCGTCATCGTGCGCAACGACTATCCGCCCGGCCACATCCGCACGCCGGCTTATCTGCGCGGCAAGCGTGGCGTGGTGCTTCGCGACTTCGGCGCCTGGAAGAATCCTGAGCTGCTGGCCTACGGCAAGCCTGGCCTACCCAAGCAAACCAACTACTGGGTCCAGTTCACTATGGACGAGGTGTGGGGCGGCAACGGCAGCTACGCGGACAAGGACACCGTCGTCGCCGAGATCTACGAGCACTGGCTTGAGCCCTTCGCCAGGGCCGCCAAGGGGAGACGCGCATAATGGCAAGCAAAGTGAGAGCTGGCGGCCGGCAGCACCATGCGCACGATCATCACCACGGCCACCATGATCACGATCACGATGATCACGATCACGACCACGTCCATGATCATGGCGACCATAGCCACCCGCACACCGTCTTTCAGCCGGATATCAAGGAACCCTCTGAGGAGTGGGAATTCCTCGAGATCGCGCTGCGCGAGCTGCTGATCGAGAAGGGCGTCATCAAGGCCCGCGAGATCGAGGATAAGATCGAGGAGTGGGACGGCAAGTCGCCCGAGAACGGCGCCCGCATCATTGCCCGCGCCTGGACCGATCCCGCCTTCAAGAAGCGCCTCCTCGCTGACGGCAATAAGGCTGTGGGCGAGATGGGCTTCGCGGTGCCGGGCCTGAAGCTCGTCGTCCTCGAGAACACGCCCGATGTGCACCACATGGTCGTGTGCACGCTCTGCTCCTGCTATCCGCGCACGATTCTGGGCTTGCCGCCGCTCTGGTACAAGTCGAAGGAGTACCGCTCCCGTGCCGTACGCGAGCCGCGCGCCGTGCTCACCGAGTTCGGCACCAAGCTACCCGAATCCAAAGAGGTTCGCGTCGTCGATTCCACTGCCGACTGCCGCTACCTCGTGCTGCCGGAGCGGCCGGATGGCACCAAGGGCTGGAGCGCCGAAAAGCTGGTGAAATTGATTACGCGCGACAGCATGATCGGAACCGCCGTTGCTCTGTCGCCCAAGGGAGCACGCTGAAGAGACCTGCGCTCCCGGCATGCGCGCGGAACTATGAGTTGGGCTAGACTGCGCGCTGGCGCACCTGGCGCTGATCGAAGGAGTCGCTCATGCAGATCCTCATTCCGACCGCCGAGAAAGTTGCGCAGCGATTGAAAGCCCGCAAGGAGACCATTGCTGTGGCGGAGTCGTCCGCAGGTGGCCTGATCTCGGCTGCGCTGCTCTCCATCCCCGGCGCGTCAGCCTATTTCCTCGGCGGTGGGGTGATCTACACGCGGCAGGCGCGGAGCGCGCTGGCCGGCATCACCGATGCCGAGATGCAGGGCATCCGCTCGTCGAGCGAACCTTATGCGCAGCTCCTCGCGCGCACCATGCGCCATCGCCACAACGCGACCTGGGGATTGTCGGAAACCGGCGCCGCGGGGCCGACCGGAAATCGCTACGGCGACAAGTCCGGTCACACCTGCGTCGGCATATCCGGTCCGGTCGAAGCGGCGTTCACGCTGGAAACCGGCAGCAGCAACCGGGCCGAGAACATGCGCGTATTCGGCCTCGAAGCGCTGGAGCGCCTGCTCGCGGCCATCGAGAGCCAGTCGTGACGGAGCTTGAGCCGTCGCGTGCTTGCGCGGTCGGATTGCCGAGGCGGGTGAGCTCGCGGCATTGAATCATGCGGCAGCATGGCATGAGGCGCGAACGATCGTGAACGATACTGCCCTGAAGTCCACACCTGGCGCTGCCGGTCGTTTGGCCGCCGTGCAAGCGAAGATCGCGGCCGCTGCGAAAAGCTCGGGACGGGATCTGGCCGGCATCACGCTCGTCGCCGTCTCGAAAACATTCGATGCCGAGGCAATTCGCCCCGTGCTGCAAGCCGGCCAGCGCGTTTTCGGCGAGAACCGTGTCCAGGAGGCGAAGGGCAAGTGGCCCGGCCTGCGCAAGGAGTTCGCCGGAATCGAGCTGCACCTGATTGGCCCCCTGCAGTCGAACAAGGCCAAGGAGGCGGTGGAGCTTTTCGATGTCATCCACACGATAGATCGGCCGAAAATCGCAAAAGCCATTGCCGACGAGATGAATAAGCAGGGCAAGACGCTCGAGCTGTTCGTCGAGGTGAACACCGGCGAGGAGCCGCAAAAGGCCGGCATCCCGCCGAAGGAGACGGGCGAGTTCGTGCGCTACTGCCGGGAAGAGCTTGGTCTCCGAATCGCCGGCCTGATGTGCATCCCGCCCCAGGATGAGGAGGCAGCCGTCCATTTCGCCTTCCTCGCCAAGCTCGCCAAGGAGCTGGGATTGCCGAAGCTCAGCATGGGCATGAGCGCCGACTACGAAGCTGCCATCGAGCTCGGCGCCACCCACGTGCGCGTCGGTTCGGCGATCTTCGGCGCCCGCGGCTGAATTGATTGGCGGTTGCCGGCCGTAGACCTCGATGCCAAGGCATGTTGCTGGCGCAGGGGATCCCGGCACCGGCATGCTTTCTCTCGCCGAAATCCTTTGCTATAGGCAGCGATGGCTCCTGATTCCATGATCTGACAGGATTGAATGTTGCGCCCGCGCCCCAGATATCTGGAGCGTGCGATTTCGGCTATCTGCAGCTCGGCCGCTCACTCCCGGCAGGGGGGCGCCACCGGCGGCAGGCGCCGCTGTCACCGCTGGCGATCGGGCGACGCGAACGAGACGCGAGAAGAGGATTAGCGCATGGCATCCCGCCGCTCCATGATCGAAGAAAACATCGGCCTCACGTTCGACGATGTCTTGCTGGTCCCTGGCGGCTCGGAGGTGCTTCCGGCCGAAACCGATGTCGCCTCGCGCGTCACCAAGGAGATCGACGTCAGGATCCCGATCCTTTCGTCGGCCATGGATACGGTCACCGAAAGCCGACTTGCCATCGCCGTTGCGCAGGCCGGCGGCATCGGCGTCATGCATCGTAATCTGACGCCCGAGCAGCAGGCCGATCAGGTCGCAGCCGTGAAGAAGTTCGAATCCGGCATGGTCGTCAATCCGGTGACGATCCTCCCGACGGCAATGCTGCAGGATGCCCTCGATCTGATGGCGCGCCACAAGATTTCCGGCATTCCGGTCGTCGAGCCCGTTAAAAAGGGCCAGCGCGACGGCAAGCTGGTCGGCATTCTCACCAATCGCGATGTGCGCTTCGCCACCAATCCGCGCCAGCCCGTCTCCGAGCTCATGACCAAGGAAAGTCTGGTCACAGTTCGCGAAGGCGTCGAGCGCGAGGAGGCGAAGCGTCTGCTGCATCAGAACCGAATCGAGAAGCTGCTTGTCGTCGACGACCAGTACCGCTGCATCGGCCTGATCACCGTGAAGGACATCGAGAAGGCGCAGCACCACCCGCACGCATGCAAGGACGAGAAGGGCCGCCTGCGCGTTGCCGCCGCCACCACCGTCGGCGACGATGGCCACGAACGCACCGAGCGGCTGATTGCAGCCGACTGCGACCTGATCGTGGTCGACACGGCACATGGCCACTCGAAGCGGGTGATCGACGCGGTGACGCGTATCAAGCGGCTCTCGAACCGCACTCAGGTCGTTGCCGGCAATGTGGCGACGGGCGAGGCGACCAAGGCACTGATCGACGCTGGCGCCGACGCGGTGAAGGTCGGCATCGGTCCGGGTTCCATCTGCACGACACGCATCGTTGCAGGCGTCGGCGTCCCGCAGCTTACCGCGATCATGGACGCCGTTGACGAGGCGCAGAAGCGGTCGATTCCAATCATCGCCGACGGCGGCATCAAGTTTTCCGGTGACATCGTCAAGGCAATAGCGGCCGGCGCCAGCTGCGTGATGGTCGGCTCATTGCTCGCTGGCACCGACGAGAGCCCCGGCGAGACCTATCTCTTCCAGGGCCGCACCTACAAAGCTTATCGCGGCATGGGATCTGTCGGCGCCATGGCGCGCGGCTCCGCCGACCGCTACTTCCAGCAGGAGGTGAAGGACGAACTCAAGCTGGTGCCCGAAGGCATCGAGGGCCAGGTACCCTATAAGGGACCTGCCGGCGCGGTGATCCATCAACTCGTCGGTGGCTTACGCGCTGGCATGGGCTACGTCGGCGCCAAGACGCTCGATGATCTGCGCGCCAAGGCTCGCTTCATCCGGATCTCGCCCGCCGCCATGCGCGAGAGCCACACCCACGGCGTCCTCATCACCCGCGAGGCCCCGAACTACCCCGGCAGCGGCGGCTGACGCCACGGTGCCACGGGGGCAGACCTGGTCAGACCCCTCTGAGCTCTAATCACACTCCGTCGGCGCGTCCGTTGTGCTCTCGCCGAACCATAGCCAGTAGCCGTCGGGGTCGCGGATCTCGAACTCACGCATTTGATGCGGCGCCACTCTGAGATCCGACACGGGTACGCCGGCCTCCTTCCATGCAGCGTGCAGTGCGCGTACATCATCCGGATAGAAATAGTAGATCTGGAAATCCTTGGCGCGCCGCGGCAGGTCCGCCTGGATGTAGTCGCCCGGAAAGTTGAACATCATCTTCACGTCGTCGCGGCCGAGCATGCACCAGACGGGATCAGGGCGGCCATAGCCGCCGTTGTACGTGCTCAACACCTCGAAGCCGAGCTGCCCGCAATAGAAGTCCATCGTCCGCTCGAGATTGGCGACGGAGAGCATCGGGATCAAAGTCCTGATGGCCATGACATGGCTCCAGCGAAATTCTGCCTTTTTCTGTTAGGCTGATGGCGTCTGCGGCCTGACCGCAGCTTAACCGAGGAGCATGTCATGTCGAACCCCGTAGACGTTCAACAGGTCCCTCAGCACCACGACGAGACGGGCGGCCCCGACACTGTGCGTCGGCAGCTTCTGACCGCCGGATTGGGCGGCACGATCGCGGCGCTGATGGGTGGCTCGTCGACGCCGGCCACAGCGACCTCCGGCCTTCGCGTATTCGGCCAGGCAAGTGCGCAAGGCGCGGGCACACCGATCGGTGAGAAATGGTGGCCGTCGAAGTGGGGGCCGGAGGATCAGGCCGGCGCCTCCAATCACATCACGCCGGAGAAGATCCTCGACGCGATGAAGACGATCAAGACCGGCAAAGTCTACGAGATCGGCCGCGTCTACGAGAGCACAATGCCGAAGTTTGGCGAGCGCGCCTTCTCGCTGCGCATCCCCGGCACGCCGACAGGCGGACCGCTCGGCGAGAACAGGATTGTGTGGCACGACGAGTTCCTGGCCACAGAGATCGGCCAGGTAGGCACCCAGTTCGATGGCCTTGGCCATATCGGTGTCGCCATTCGCGGCGAGGACAAGGCCGAGATGCGCTTCTACAACGGCTTCACGGCCGCCGAAATCGGCAATGCCTACGGTCTTAAGAAGCTCGGCATCGAGCACATCAAGCCGATCTTCACCCGCGGCTGGCTGTTCGACATGGCAGCCGTCAAAGGTCGTCGCATGAACATCGGCGAGGAGATCAAGGTGGCCGACATCGAGGCCGCAATCAAACGGCAGAACATCAACGTCGCCGATTTCAAGCCCGGCGACGCGCTGTTCTTCAACACAGGCTGGGGCGCGCTCTGGGGCAAGGACAACGCCGAGTTCGGCAAGGGTGAACCTGGAATCGGCATGGAGGCCGGTCAGTGGTGCATCAAGCAGCAGCCGTGCGTCGTCGGCGCAGACACGTGGGGCGTCGAAGCCGTGCCGAACCCCGATAACCGGCTGGCCTTCCCCGTCCATCAGGAGCTGATCGTGAAGAACGGCATATTCATTCACGAGAACTTGGATTTTGCCGAGTTGGCCGCAGCCAACATCAGCTCCTTCGTCTACATCATGCTGCCGTTGCGCATCAAAGGCGCCACCGGTTCCCCGGGACGCCCGATCGCCATCGTTTGAGCTGAAACACGAAGGAGGAGCCTTGCTCCTCCTTCGCTTGTCACTTCGCCACCGTCTTCTCGAACTGACGCAGCACCGCATTACCGCGTGTGACTGCATCATCGAGGGCCTGCTTCGCCGGCTTCTTGCCCGAAAGCGCAGCCTCGAATTCCTCGGCCCACATATCACGCATCTGCACCATGTTGCCGAGACGAAGCCCACGGCTGTTCTCCGTCGGGGGCTTATTGGTGAGCTGAATCAGCGGCGTCTCGAGATAAGGCTTGTCCTTGTAGAAGCCTGACGCCTTCACCTTCTCATACGCTGCCTTGGTGATTGGCAGGTAGCCTGATTTGGTGTGGAGCTCCACCTGCCGGTCGGTATCGGAAAGGAAGGTGAAGAACTTGGCTACGCCCTTGTACTCATCTGATTTCTTCCCGGCCATCACCCAGAGCGAGGCTCCGCCGATGATCGAATTCTGCGGCGCGGCGGGCTGATCCGGATAATACGGCATCACGGTATTGCCGAAGTCGAATTTGGCGTTGGCCTGCACATTTCCGAAGAACGCCGACGACGTGAGGAAGATCGGGCACTCGCCCGATGTGAAGCGGCCTTCACCCGTATTGGTGCGCCCCGAGTAATCATATGTCTTGTCTTTCTGCAGCTCGGCCAGCGCCTCGAGATGCTTCACATGCAGCGGGGAGTTGAATTTCAGCTCCGTGTCGAAACCCTCCATGCCATTGGCTTTGGTCGCCAGCGGCACATTGTGCCAGGCCGACAGCTGCTCGACATTGACCCAGGTAACCCACGCGTTCGAGAAGCCGCAGTTGGGATGCCCGTTGGCCTTCAGTTTCTTCGCGGCCTCGAACACCTCAGGCCATGTCTTCGGCGGTTTGTCCGGATCGAGTCCGGCCTTCTTGAAGCTGTCCTTATTGTACCACATCACCGCCGACGACGAGTTGAATGGGAACGAGAGCATCTCGCCCTTCAAGGTCGAGTAGTAGCCGGTGATCGTCGGCAGGTAGCTGTTGGGGTCGAATGTCTCACCGGCCTCCTTCATCAGCACATGCACCGGCTTGATGGCACCACCGGCCGACATCATCGTGGCCGTCCCGACCTCGAACACCTGCATGATGTGTGGCGCGCCGCCTGCGCGGAATGCGGCGATGCCGGCATTCATCGTGTCGGCGTAGCTGCCCTTGTAGGTGGGGACGACCTTGTAGTCCTTCTGCGTCGCGTTGAAATCGTTGGCCAGCTTGACGATGACGTCGTTATTGGCACCCGTCATCGCGTGCCACCACTGGATTTCCATTTGCGCCGCGGCTGGCGTGGCAAAGAGGACGGATGCCAGGACCGCAGCACCGGGTGCAGCGGAGAACATGCGCATGTGAGTTTCTCCCTTGTAGCCTAGAGTGTCTTGTTGGGAACGGATCATCTTGATCGTGCTATCGTGTCACGAAAGGAAACGGCCGCACAACCCGGCTTTGGTTGGCGGCCGCAGTATCGGATAAGTACATGACACCGGCATGTCGGCTGTTACTGGCCGACGACACCCGCCGCTTTGAGTACGGGGGAAATGCGGGCGACTTCGCTCTCGACGAGCTTCTGCAGCCCCGCCGGACCTCGGTCGGCGCCCTGCGGCGCTGTCGAGCCGAGCTCTGCGTATTTGGCCTGCACGGCCGGATCGTCCATCGCCTTGTTGAGGGCCGCCCCGAGCTTGGCAACAGCGTCCGCCGGCATCCCCTTTGGACCGACCATCCCGTTCCAGGCCGAAAAGATGAAGTCCAGACCGGCTTCTTTGGTGGTCGGCACGTCAGGCAGGCTCTTCAGGCGCGCCGGCGCCGCCACCGCATAGGCCTTGATGGTTCCGGCTTTGATCTGCGGGATGACATTGCTCGACTGGTCGACCATGTAGTCGATCTTGCCGGCGACGAGATCCTGCATCGCCGGTCCCGTGCCGCGATAGGCGACGAGCGCCGGCTTGAGCCCGACCTGCGAGTTGAACACGATGCCGGAGACATGCGAGATCGAGCCCACGCCAGCATGCCCATAGCTGATCTTGTCGCCGTTCGCCTTGAGATACGCAAGCAGCGACTTCAGATCCTTGGCTTCGATGTCTTTCTTGGAGACGATCGTCTGCGGCGTGTAGTTGACGATTGAAATCTGCTCGAAACTCTTCGCAGGATCGTACTTGAGATTGGGATAGAGCGCCGGCGCCGCCGACTGCGTTCCCATGTTGCCAACCCCGATCGTGTAGCCATCGGGCGTCGCCTGGGCAACGCGCGTCATGCCGGTCGAGCCGCCGGCGCCGCCGATGTTCTCGACGATGAACTGCTGGCCGAGTGTGCGAGCCATATGGTCGGTGACGAGGCGCGTGAACACGTCGGTCGGACCGCCGGCCGCAAACGGAACAATCGCCGTGATTGGCTTTGCGGGATATCCTTGCGCAAAAGCTTGCGTAGCAAGGGCGGATGTCGCAAGGCCGAGCCCAAGCGACCGGCGTGTCAAGTTCATTGATTTCTCCCACTTCCTGACGGTTTCGCGCGCGGTTATTCCGCGAAGGCTTTGTCACGATTGCGACGCATCGATGGCAACACTGCGACAATGACCATCAGCAGCGCAAGTAGCAGAAGACTGGCTGACAGCGGTTCTTGCACGAAAGTCGAAAACCTGCCCCGCGATATCTGCAGCGCCTGCCGCATTTTTTCTTCCATCAGGCGTCCGAGGACAAAGCCCAGCAACAGCGGAGCCGCCTCGAACCCGAATTTTATGAAGGCGTAGCCGATGAATCCGAAGAGCGCCGTCAGATAGACGTCCATCGGATTGTTGTTGATCGAGTAGATGCCGATGCAGCAGAACAGGACGATCGCCGGAAAAAGCAGTCGGTACGGTACTTTCAGAAGCCGCACCCAGAGCCCGATCATCGGCAGGTTGATGATCACAAGCATCAGATTGCCGATCCACATCGAGGCGATCATGCCCCAGAACAGCTGCGGGTTCTTGTCGATGACTTCCGGTCCCGGGATGATGTTCTTGATCGTCATTGCCCCAAGCATCAGCGCCATGACGGCGTTGGGTGGGATGCCGAGCGTGAGCAGCGGAATAAAGGCCGTTTGTGCACCGGCGTTATTGGCCGACTCAGGTCCCGCGACGGCTTCAATGGCGCCCTGGCCGAACCTCGATGGATCATCGGCGAGCTTCTTCTCGAGCGTATAGGACGCGAACGGCCCCAGCACCGCGCCGTTGCCAGGAAGAATGCCAAGGATCGAGCCGAGTAACGTACCGCGCAGGATCGGATTGATGCTCTGCCGCATCTCCGCTGCCGATGGCATCAGGCCGGTGATCTTGCTCCTCACGACGTCGCGCGCTTCCGGCGTCTCGAGATTCTTCAAGATCTCGGCAAACCCGAAGATGCCCATGGCGACGACCGCGAAATCGATGCCGTCGGAGATCTCCGACCAGCCAAGGGTCAGCCTTTCCTCACCCGTCTCGAGGTCGGTGCCGACGGTGGAGAGCAGAATGCCCAGCACGATCATCGCGATCGCCTTCGGCACCGAGCCCCGTGCCAGCACCACGGCGAACATCAGGCCGAGCACCATCAGGGCGAAATAGTCGGCAGGTCCGAACAGCAGCGCCATCTTCTGCATCGGCTTGCCCAGCGCCGCGATCACCAGCGTCGCAATGCTGCCGGCAATGAAAGAGCCGATTGCCGCAATAGCGAGCGCGGTGCCGGCGCGGCCTTGCCGTGCCATTTGGTGGCCGTCGAGCGCTGTCACGACCGACGTTGCTTCGCCCGGAATATTGACCAGGATCGCCGTCGTCGATCCTCCGTACTGCGCGCCGTAATAAATCCCCGCCAGCATGATCAGCGCACCGATGGGCGGCAGGCTGTACGTGATCGGCAGCAGCATCGCGATGGTGGCGATCGGACCGACACCCGGCAGCACGCCGATTAGTGTGCCGATAAGACAGCCGAGGAAGCAGAGCAGCAGGTTGGTCGGGATCGGCCACGTGATGCCAGTGTAGGGGTCCGCGATCCAGACCACTTCCCAGCACGTCTTGAAGCCGAGCGCCAGCTTGTCGAAGAGATCGAACATGGCGCCCTCAGTAGCCGAGCCATAACGGTGCCAGCGGTATCGGCTGCCGTAGCATGTACTTGAAGAGCACGATGCAGAAGCCGGTCAGGAGCAGCGCGAACGGAACGATTTCGCGAACTCGGGTCTCTCTGTCCGCGAGCGCCGCAAAGATGATCGCGACCGGCCCGGCAACCGCCAGCCCGAGTGGTCGCACCAGCGCACCGAACAGCACGACCGCGCCGAACAGGAAGAACATGCCCCGAAGCGACCAGGCCTCGAGCCGGTGACCGAGCGAGGTCATGCCGTGGATGAGGAGCAGCAAGCCGAATGCACCGAGGATCAGCGCGGTTGCCATCGGCATCATGCCGGGACCGAGCCCCGAAGGTAGGGTCAGCCGCAGCGGCGATGCGGCAAGGGCGCCGATGGCGGCGAGCGCAATCAGAAAAAGCCCGGCACCAGCCTCCTGATTTAACCCACGGACGGGCCTTGCGCCTCGCTCTTGCGCACCGTTGTCATTGCGATCCATTGAACCGTCTCTTCCCCCGCAGTCCCTTCCCGGGCCTCTGCGTGTGTCCCACAAATATACGAGGCCGATCGCACATTGAAGCGGCAATCGCATTCGTACGCGAGCTCGCACGTGATGTTCTTCACCAAAACAAGGCTTGATCAAGGTCGTCATCCGCCGGGTGCCGGGCCGAAAACCCCAGGCAAAACTGCTCAGGGGAAACCCCTGTTTGATGCCGGGCTCCGCCGGTCCGAGCCATGCCAACCAACAAATCGCCCCAGCTTTTCTGGAAAGGTACGGCGCGCATTACGCCACTTGGATCATAGTCTCGGCAGCCGCCCGAGGCCTGGGATCGATATCAATGTCCGGAGCAGACCGGCGACGTAGGTGTAGGCGGCCGCTTTGAGCAGGTTGCGAGCAGCGGGCAGATCGGCGTCATCGATGAACTTGCCCTTCTCCAGCAACGGCAAAGCGCGCTTGAAGCTCGCGTCGAACTCGACCGGAAGCGTAGTGATCTGCGTCGCGATCGACATCATGGTCATGCCGGCGAAGCCGATCAGATTGAAGAGCAGCGCAACCGGCGTCTTTCCGACAAGCAGCAACAATGGCGCAGCAAAGGCAAACGCCGAGGCAATCCAGCCGAAGAGCTGAGCCCGGCGCGCCAGCTGCATGCGTCGTTCGAACATCGGAAGCCCCATCGCGTGCTGCATGGCGTGCCCCACCTCGTGCGCGGCGATGACGACGGCCGAGAGCGATTTGCCGGTCATGAAGCGCGGCTCCAGGCGCACCGCCCGGGCGTCCGGGTCGTAATGGTTGCCAAGCTCAGTCGGCTCCACTTTGACGTGGCCTAGCTTCAGCTGGTCGAGCACATGCCGCGCGAACTCCGCGCCGGTTCCGGGCAAATCGGGACGCTCCGCGGCGTGACGTTCCATCACGCGCGTGATCCAGAGCTGTGGCAGCACCATGAGCAGGAACGCAACGCCAAGAATGAGAACGAGCGGCAGCATCGATTGTCTCCCATGCAGTGGCACGGTACGCGACGCAGAGCGGCGGAAAAAGACGCAATTTGGGCTGCAGATCGGTTAAGCCGACGCCGCGCTAAGATCGTTTCGATCCGACATGCTGCCGGGCGCTTGCAAAAGGCGCTATGCCATCCATCACAGCAACTGAAACTGAGTGCCGGGCTTTCCTGGCCGCTGGAACAGATCGGTTCTGACCCCTGCGAGATTGCGCTGACCCATGCCGAGCCTTGTCATCGCAAGCCGAAACCGCGCGCCGATCTGTTCGGCGTAGGGGCCGCTGCCGCGCTGGCGTATCCCGAACTCGGAGACATAGTCGCGCCCACCGTGCATGGATTGCAGGACGCTGATCACGCGCTTTGCGCGTTCGGGAAAATCGGTTTCCAGCCATTCTCGGAACAGCTCCTTCAGCTCCAATGGCAGGCGAAGCAGCACATAAGACGCTGATCGGGCCCCCGCCTCGTAAGCGGTTTCCAGGATCTTTTCGATCTCGCTGTCATTCAGGGCCGGCACGATGGGCGCCACCATGACCGTGGTTGGGACGCCGGCCTCGGACAGCAATCGTATTGCTTCCAGCCGTTTCGGCGGCGTCGCAGCCCGCGGCTCCATGCTGCGCGCCAGCTTCGGATCGAGCGTCGTAACGGAGATCGCGACTTTGACCAGGCCGCGCGAGGCCATGCGCGACAGGATGTCGATGTCCCGTACCACGCCGGCAGACTTGGTGACGATCCCGACGGGATGACTCGTGCGGTCAAGGACCTCGAGGACTTGCCGCGACAGCTTAAGCTGTCGCTCGATTGGCTGGTAGGGGTCGGTCACTGCACCGAGCGCAATCGTCTTCGGGATGTAGCGGGGGTTGGCGAGCTCCTTTTCGAGCAGCTCAGCGGCGTTGGCTTTGGCGTAGAGCTTGGTCTCGAAGTCGAGGCCGGCGGAGTGGCCCAGGTAGCAATGGGTCGGTCGCGCATAGCAGTAGATGCAGCCGTGCTCGCACCCGCGATAGGGATTGATCGACTGGTCGAACGACAGGTCGGGGCTGTCGTTGCTCGAAATGATGCTCCTCGCCTGCTCGACTTTCACGTCTGTCTTGAAGGCATCGATAGTGGCGAGCGTCTCCCAGCCGTCGTCGAAGTTATCACGGCTCTGTGAATCGTAGCGGCTCACCCGGTTGGAGCGTGCGCCGCGTCCACGCCGCAGATCCTCACTTACGAGCCTTTTGGACGACATCACTGTTCCTGGCGATAGCGAGCTTGGCCCCGGCCGGCACAAGTGCGCAGCACGGCGAGCGTTGCCTGAGGTATACACCAGTTCTGGAACAATTCAAGAACAACAATGCTTGGACTGTATCGTTGCTTGCCACCTCTCTGGTGCTATGGCACTAGACGCATGAAGTGCCGGTCTGTGCCGTTCCGTTGGCCCAAGCCGACCTGCTGCCGTAGCTCAGTGGTAGAGCACTCCCTTGGTAACTGCTTGCCTGCCCGGCGGGAAACTGCCGGGATGTCACCGCCCAAATTCGGGGAAACCGTCGGCATCGCTCCACGGCAATCCCGAGCCAAGCCCGCCCCGGAAACGAGATCGGGAAGGTGTAGAGACCAGACGGGTGGCATCTAAGGGTCTAGGGGCCGCAAGGCCCCGAAACCTATGATGAAGGGATGGTCCAGCACACGAACGCCAATGCCTTGCGTGAGGGCCCCGGCGGACGCGAAAGCGTCGGTGTGATGAAGGGAGAGGTCGTGAGTTCAATCCTCACTGGCAGCACCACTCAAAAATCACAGCTCCTGAGTCCCTCAACTCGCCAGCTTTGCATCCCGGTCACCCGCCTATCGCTGCCTGTTGCGCTGCACAGTACCGCCATTGCGTTTGGGCGAACGGCCGCATCCACTGAGCGCTCTGTTCATCGCAACGAGTGCGTTCAGCGGAAAGGCGGCAGCAATGAAGTGGGCACGTTCGGCATTCACAACCGTTGCGCTTCTCGGCCTGGGTCTCGGAGCGGTATCCGATGCGGCAGCGCAGACACCCAAGCGCGGCGGCACGCTGACGTTCGGCGTCGTCGCCAGCCCACCGAGCTACGATTGCCACGCCGAGATCACGTTCGGCATGGTGCATCCCGTCGCCCCGCATTATTCGCTGCTGGTGAAGGTGGACGAGGCGAATTACCCGAAAATCATCGGCGATCTGGCGGAAAGCTGGACGGCGGCACCGGACGGCACCAGCTACACGTTCAAACTGCACAAGAACGTCAAGTTCCACGACGGCTCGCCGCTGACGTCGGCCGACGTCAAGGCCACGTACGAACGCATCATCCGCCCTCCGACGGGCGTCATTTCCGTGCGCAAGTCGTACTACAGCGACTTCGGCGATATCGAGACTCCGGATGATCACACGGTCATCTTCAAGATGAAAACGCCCATTGCTGGCGTCATGGAGCTTCTCGCCTCGCCATTCAACTGCGTCTACAGCAAGGCCAAGCTGGAGAAGGGCGGCAACTATCCGGCCAAGGAGATCATGGGCTCCGGCGCCTTCCAGTTCGTCGAGCACGTGCAGGGCTCGCACTGGACCGCGAAGCGCTTCGACGGATACTTCCGCGAAGGCCGCCCCTATCTCGACGGCTTCAAGGCGTTCTTCATCAAATCGACTGCTGTTGTGACGGGTCTCGTCGGAAATCAGTTCGACGCCGAGTTCCGCTTCGTCACGCCGCCCGAGCGCAATACACTGGTGGAGAAGCTCGGTGACAAGGCGACCGTCCACGAGACGCCGCTGCTCGGCGGCAACATCTTCGTGTTCAACACCAAGAAGAAGCCGTTCGACGATATCCGCGTGCGCCAGGCGCTGAATCTCGCCATCGACCGTTGGACGGGCGGCGAGAACATCGGGAAGATTTCGTCGTTACGGTTCGTCGGTGGTGTCAATCGGCCCGGTTCGGCCATGGCGCTGCCGGAGTCCGAGCTCGTCAAGCTGCCGGGTTATGGCAAGGATGCCGAGCAAGCTCGGGCAGAGGCCAGACGTCTTCTCAAAGAGGCGGGCGCTGAGAACCTCGAGTTCAAGTTTCTCAATCGCGCTGGCATCGAAAGCTACACGACGGGCGGCATTTACGCCGTCGATCAGTGGCGCCGCATAGGCCTCAAGGCCACGCACGAGCAGCTCGAATCGAAGCTCTACTTCGAGGCGTTCTCGACCGGCAATTTCGACGTCGGAATGGAGTTCATCTCGGATTACCTCGACGATCCGACACAGAATTTCGTGAAATTCCTGTCCAAGAAGCTGACACCGCTCGGCTACTCCGGCCACGAGGACTCCAAGATCGACGAGCTCTATGAGAAGCAGCGGCGCGCGCTCGACCCGGTGGAGCGGACCCGCCTTGCCCGCGAGCTCGATACGCTGGTCATGACCACGGCCTACAACGTGCCTTACCTTTGGACGCAGCGCATCGTCGTGATGCCGAAGGTGGTCAGAGGCTGGCACATGACGCCGACGCACTACCTGTCACAGGATCTCGTCAACGTTTGGCTCGACAGGTGAGCTGCCGTAGCACGGCGGTCGCGTTCACGTCAGCGCGTGACGTATCGCGGTGACCAGCTCAGTCGTCTTTCCGATCAGGCCGGGATCGAGCGGCGGCGCCTGTGATGAGAACTTGGCGATCACGACCTGGTTCTTCGGGTCGACGAACAGGTTCTGCCCGTGAATACCCATGCCGAACAGGCGCGGGTGCTTCTCCCGCTCCACATACCATTTCGCGCGGTAATGCATCGGCGCATCGCCGTAGTAGGGCAGGAACGCACCAGCCTTCCAAGCCTCGGTATCGCCCTTGTTCAGGATGCCGTCGATCCATGCCTCCGGAACCACCTGCGCGCGCCCGCACGCGCCACCCTCGACCAGCATCTGACCCACACGTGCCAGGTCGCGCGTCGTTGTGTTCATGCCGCCGGCGCACCTCGGCGCGCCGAGCCGGTCGACCGTGATGTAGGCGGGCTCCGCGGCGCCCGCCGGCTGCCAGAGCAGCTTGCTCATCAGGTCGGCATAGCGTGCGCCGCCTGCCCGCTCGATGATCCACCCGAGCAGGTCCGTGTTCGGGGAGACGTAATGGAATCGCCCGCCGTGCGGCCCGTCCTTCTTCTTCAGATGTTTGTAGAAGGACCGGAGATCAGATGGCTTGTCGCCGGGCGCGAGCGGGTTCCAATTGGTTGCCTTCCGATATTCGACGATCGGTCCCGATGTCGCGAGATAATCCTCGTCGAAGAGAATCCCCACCCGCATGTCGAGCGCTTGGTCGATTGTAGCGCCGTCATATGCAGTGCCCTTGACCTCAGGAATGATGCTTGTGACGAGCGCATCGCGCTTCAAGGCGCGTTTTCCGATCAGAATGCCGGCCAGCAGTCCCAGCATGGACTTCGACACCGACATCAGGATGTGCGGCGTACGCTCCGTCATGCCGTTGGCGTAGCGTTCGAACACGATCGCACCGCGATGCAGCACGACGATGCCGTCCGTCGACGTCGCTTCGAGTGCCTTGCCGAGCGTCGTCGGGCCAACCTTCAGGCGCGCCAAATCCTGCGGCTTGGCTGTGAGCTCGCGCACCCTCGCCGGATCCTGAGGGATATCTGCCGACGGCACGATCTCCCGCACATGCTGGAATGCCCATTGGTTGAATGGCGCTGTCCGCCAGTTGGCAAGCGTTACTTGTCCGGCGGGCTCTGGCGGAAAGCCCGACATCAGTTTCACCGCTGGCATGAATGGCCCCCCAGCACACTCTTGGCTGATCGCGATCAAAACAGGATTGCCAGAACCTTACGTCGATAGTTCCATGGTGCAAGCGTCAGTTTCGAGCCTGCACAGGACCCAAACCATGTGGCCCAATCCGCGCATTCCCTACCAGATGTCGAGCGATCGCAAGCGTCTCGATCCCCTCAAGGGTCGTCCGCTGATGGTCAATCCCGTTGTTGCCATCGAGTACTGGCCGTTCGATCGGCCGATGCCGCGCGGTATTCTTCCGGCGCCCCATGGCCGTCCCAGCGAGCCACCCGACGTCGCCAACTACTCGTGGGTCGAGTACGGCATACGGTGCGGCCTGCCACGCATCTTCGATGTGCTGGGCGCGCGCGGTATCAAGGCGTCTGCGTGGATGAATGCACAGTGCGCCGATGTCTATCCGTCCGCTGCCGAGCGTGCGGCGGAGGCGGGGTGGGATTTCGTCGGCCACAGCTGGTACCAGCGCTCGCTCAAGGAGGTCGAGAACGAGGAAGAGGAAGTGCGCCGCTCGCTCGCCCGCCTGGAGAAGCTCACCGGAAAACGTGTTCGCGGCTGGTTCGGCGCCGGCGGCGGCGAGACGAAGAGCACGCCGGAGGTCTTGAAGCGCTGCGGGCTCGAGTTCACGCACGACTGGCTGCTCGACGATCTACCCTGCTGGATGACCACGCGCGAGGGCCCGCTGCTCTGCCTGCCTTACACCTGGGAGATCAACGACGTGCCCATGTGGGCCGTCCAGGGGCAATCCTCCGACGAACTCGTGAAGCGGCTCGAGGCGACACTGGCGGTGCTCGAGCGAGAACTGGAGCAGAATCCGCGGGTGCTATCGATCGGTCTTCATCCGCACATCGCTGGTGTTCCCCATCGCGTCTACTATCTCGAGAAAGCACTCGACATGCTGCAGCGACGCAGCGACACGATCTTCGTGACATCGGGAGAGATCGCCGACTGGTTCATCGCCGCCGATAAGACCGGCCTCGCCGACCTCGAAGCTGCGATGAAGTCCCACCCGGGGTGACCTGCATTGCGTACACGTTCACGTCCGCTTCATCTCGATCTCGATGAACACGAACTCGTGCGGGCTGGCATTGATCACATTGTGCTCGACGCCCTCCTGCCGCGCATACGGCTTGCCTGATGTGAGGTCGGCAATCATCTCTTGACCGCCTGGCAGCTCGAGCTTGAGCTGGCCCGTCGTCATCGGCACAACGACGTAATCGTGCCCGTGCCTATGCCAGCCGGTCTCCGCCCCCGGTGCAAAGCGCCATTCCGTTACGTTCGCGCGGGCGTCGTCGATGAACACGGTCGGAACGGCTTGGGGACGCTTTGTCGTCATGGGATCCTCGAGTAAGCGCGGTTGGTCGAACCGCAGGGACGCTAGCGGGACCCTTCCGAGCGTGCAACACTTCTACCGCCTGCCCGCCGCGAGACACGAGCCGCGAGATGCAAAAATCCCTCCCGACGATCGATATTGCAACGACAAGGCATTCGCTGTTCTCGGCCTTGCTCGAAGCTGCCCGGCGGCACGGCAAGAAAAAAAACGTGCTCGAAGATCCCGAGCGCAAGCCGCTCAGCTATGGCCAGCTCATTTTGGGAAGTCTCGTTCTGGGTCGACGCTTGTGTGGCTCTGCTGCGCCAGGCGAGGCGATCGGCGTCCTTCTGCCGAGCGTCAACGGGCTGGTCGTCACCATATTCGGCCTCAACGCGTATGGTCGCGTCGCCGCACTGCTCAACTTCACCGCTGGCGTGAAGAACCTGCGCTCGGCGGTCGTCACCGGACGCATTGGTACCATCGTCACGTCACGCCGCTTCATCGACAACGCCAAGCTCGACGACGTGGTCGCCGCCCTCATCGAGTGCGATGCGCCCCGCGGTGGCAAGGTGCAGATCGTCTATCTCGAGGATATTCGAGGAAGCCTTGGTCTCAAGGACAAAATCGGTGGTGTCGTCTCGTCGATGCTGGCGCCACGTCGAGCGGCACATTACGCCGGAAATCCTGACGCGCCGGCGGTGATCCTGTTCACATCCGGCACGGAGGGCGCACCGAAAGGCGTCGTGCTTTCAAATGCCAATCTCGTCGCGAATGCACGCCAGATCGAACGGCATGCGGCAAGCGCGCTGACGCCGGCCGACATCGTCATGAACCCGCTGCCGATGTTTCACTCGTTCGGACTGACTGCAGCGACCCTGTATCCGCTGTTTGCCGGCATGAAGGTCGTGCTCTACCCGAGCCCGCTTCACTACCGGCAGGTGCCCAAGCTGATCGCCGAGACCAAGGCGACGGTTCTATTCTCAACCGACACCTTCTTGCAGGGCTACGCCCGGGCCGCGGACGCCAGCGATCTCGCTTCCGTCAAGTTCGTCATCGCCGGCGCCGAGCGCGTCAAGGATCAGACGCGACAGCTTTGGTCCAAGACAGGGGCGGTTATTCTTGAAGGCTACGGAGCCACCGAGTGCGCGCCAGTCATCGCCTGCAGCCTGCCCGACGCGATGAAGGCCAACAGCGTCGGCCGCCTGCTGCCCAGCATCGAGGCGCGACTCGAGCCGGTCGAGGGCATCGTCGAGGGCGGCAGGCTGCAAGTGCGCGGGCCTAATATCATGTCGGGCTACCTGCTTGAGGACAAGCCCGGTGAAATCGTGCCTCCTGCCGGCGGCTGGCACGACACGGGCGATATCGTCGAGATCGACGGCGACGGATTCGTTTCGATCAAGGGCCGGGCCAAGCGGTTCGCCAAGATCGGCGGCGAGATGATCTCGCTCGCGGCGGTGGAGAGCATGGTGGCCGGCCTTTGGCCGGGCATCATTCACGTGGTGATCTCGCTACCTGACGCCCGCAAGGGCGAGCAGCTGGTGCTGGTCACGGAGAAGCCCGATGCTGATCGAGAGCAGCTGATGGCACGCGCCAAGGCCGATGGCTTTTCCGAGCTTTGGATCCCGCGCGCCGTTCTGGTCGTCGGCGCCATACCCGTGCTTGGCTCCGGTAAGATCGATTATGCCGCAACGCAAGAATTGGTGCGCAAGACACGCGCGCTGCTCTGAACGCCCTCGCTTCACGGGCGCCCGAAATGAAATGGGCCGGCGTCGAGCCAGCCCACTGTCGCTTCGGGTCGCGCCGCGATCACCCGCGCCAGCGCCAACGGCCGCACGTCCGGTCAAGATCATAACGCAGCGAATCCAGCTCGCGACGCTCGCGCCAGGACAGCCGGCCATCCGATGCCGCAAATCGCTCATACTCGCGCAGGCGCCAAGCCTTGCGATGGCACACGTCGTGATGGCGCCGGGCATAGGGATGCAGGTCTTGCCGCCAGACGGGCACTGGCGGCGGTGGGCCAATCCGCAGCGTGACCGATTGCGCTGCGGCCGAAGCCACGCCAGCCACAAGCAGGCCTGCGGCGAGGCCGAAAGTCTTCATCATGGAGGAACCCCTGGTTGCGCGAGCAAGCGCCCGCCACATAGCAACTTCATTTCCCTCGGAAAGGCAGCAGCGCTGGCTTTCCGGCATACGCTTTGCTCAAACCTGACCGGTTCTCGCACTGCGCATCGCAAATACCAATCGCAACTCTGTGGCTGCCGTGTGGCACTTTCAGACTTCAGGCAGAGTCGTGCAAGCGGCTGTCGGCGAATCTGCCATCGGTGCGGATTCAGCAACGCTGATCATCGCCCGACCGGTCTGCCGCGGCGAACGGCAAGCTCGGTATTTCGCGCAGGCTGCGGCGTGGCCCGTGTGACACATGAACGTGCAGGTGACTTGAGGCTCGCAGGGTTGCTCTTCAAGGTAGGGCGGCGGTGACCACCAGCTCGACGAGGTCCTCGCCTTCGAGGTCAGCGCCAACGCAGGCGCGCAGCGGCAGATTGGAGCGATCCACCCACTCGTCCCACGCGCGATTGAACTCGGGTTTATCGTAGATGCGGGTGATGTAGATCATCACCATCAGCACGCGGCTCTTGCTCGTGCCGGCTTCCGCGAGTTGCTTGTCGAGATTGGCGAAGGCCCCCTTCGACTGATCGTAGAGCGACGGCGGCTTCTCGGTCGAGGTCGCGACAGTGGTCACGACGCCGTTGTATGTGACGCTTCGGCTGCGCGTGTTCGAGTAGCGGGACGGGCCGATGCGCTTGATTTCTGACATATGGGAGGCTCCAGGGATCTGTCAGCGGTGCAGCCGGGCTGGGCGAGCCCAAGGGCACTGTGCGATTAACGAATCGGAGAGCATGAGAGGTATGGCGGCTTGCGATTCGTAACCGTCGCGGCAATGCCACAATTGCCGAATGCTTCAAGTGTAGACATCATTGGACACAGCATCAGGTTATCAAGGCGAGGCGCAATGACCAACTGCATTCACGACCATGGCCGGTGGGGGAAGGGCGATCAGCTTGGCGCCGGTCATTTGCTGACGCCTGAGCGGACGCTGGCCGCCTTGCGCACTGTGCAGCGTGGCCAGATCATCGACATGAGCCACGTCATCGAAGTTGGCGCGCCGCGCATTGCACCCAACCAAACACCGTACCTGATGCAGATCGGTCCATCCTCCCGGGGCAGCATCCGCCGGCGTCGGAAAATGGGCGCCAAAAACGACGCGGGCTCGAACCTGGAGCGCATCGAGCTGACGACGCACGTTGGCACGCATATCGACTCGCTGGGCCACTTCACGTATGGCGACCGGATGCACGGCGGGTACAGCGCAGATCTCACGGTCGACGACTTCGGGCTGCTCAACCTCGGCATTGAACATTGCCCGCCCATGGTGACGCGCGGCATCTGTCTTGATGTTTCAGGCTTCGATGGCGATACACATCTGAAGGCCGGACGTCCCGTGCGCGTCGACGACCTGAAGCGTGCGCTCGATAAGGCCAAGCTGGAAATCAAGCCGGGCGACGTAGTGTGCCTCCAGACGGGTTGGGGGCAATTTTTTATGAAGGACAACGATAGGTACGTCCATGGCGAGCCGGGGATTGATCTCGAGGCGGCGCAGTGGCTGACGTCGCAGGACGTGGTCGCGATTGGCGCCGACAACATGGCATTGGAGGTGCTGCCGGGAACGAATCACCCTGAAGCGCTCATGCCGGTGCACCAGCATTGCTTGGCGGAGGCAGGTGTCTACATCATTGAGAATCTTCTCATGGACAAACTGGTGAAAGGGGAGAACAAGCTTCTGCTTCATGCTGTCGGCAGTGAAATTCAAAGGCGCGACGGGATGTCCTGTGCGCCCGATTGCGCTGGTATGATTTTGTGTAGACACTGGATGAAGATGTCAGGCTTGGCCGGAGACATCGTTCGTGGCTGAGCCGCTCGATCGAGAGATGCCGATTGCGGCCATTGCGCCGAACCCAGCCGCGACCGGCATCGCGGATGGTGCTGACGCCAATGGATCGGCATCGCATGCGATCGTGGCGCCTGGTATCGAGCTGACGGCAGCGGCGGTTACTGCCGCAACTGTCGTGACCGACCGAGAAAAGTCCCGCGGCGACGCTCTGACGGCGAAAGCGGTTTGGTTCCTGCCGATCCTGCTTGTCCTCAATATGCTCGGGTTCACTAACTTGTTCTTGCGCTCGAGCTTCGGTGTCATGGCTCCGAGCCTCGCACGGGAAATGAGCCTGACACCTGCGATGCTCTCGACGATCGCCAGCTCGTTTTTCTTCGCCTACGCTCTGATGCAAGTCCCGACGGGCATGCTGCTCGACCGGTTCGGAGCGCGCCGTACGCTCAGCGCGCTTATGCTGTTCACGACGCTCGGTGCAGCGCTGTTTGCATTCGGAACGACGCCCGGAATGCTATCGGCGGGGCGGGTGCTGATGGGCATAGGTTGCGCGGGAGTTTTCACCGGAGCATTTTATGTCCTCGCGGTGTATGAACCGGCGGATCGGCTCGTCACGCGGACCAGCACACTCAATGGATTTGCCTCGCTGGGGAACCTGTGCGCGACGGCGCCCTTCGCGGCGCTGATCGCGTGGATAGGCTGGCGCTACAGCTACTGGGCGTTCACTGTCGCCGTGGGACTGCTCACGCTGGCCGTTGTCCTCGTGATGCGTGATGGCCCGCCGGGTAAACCACCTTCCAAGGCCAAGGACGAATCGCTCCGGCAAATCTTCGGCGGCGTGCGGGAGGCATTCAGGCAGCGCGGCTTGAAGCGTCTGCTGGTCGTCGGCTTGCCGATGTCGGGTGCGACAACGGTGGCCGGCGCCTGGGGAGCGCCCTATCTGATGCACGTGCACGGCGTCGATGAGCTGTGGCGTGGCAAGATTTTGCTCATCATGGCGGTCTCCGCCATGTTCGGCCATGTGATCTACGGGCAGCTTGCACGGCGCTTCAACACGCTGAAGGGGATCATCATTTTCGGCGGATGTCTCGGCGTAATGGCATCGGGCGTAATGGCGATCATGACCAAGCCGCCCCTCCTTCTGGTGATCCTGCTGTTCTGCCTGATCGGTCTGGCCAGTGCCTACCCGAGCATCGTGCACGCACATGCGCGCGGATTGGTGCCCGCGCATCTCATAGGACGAGGCGTCTCGGTGACGAACATGGGCATCATGGTGGCGGTTGCAACTGTGCAGCTCGGGTTCGGATGGATCGTTGGGTTGTTCGCGGCTGTCGACGGCGCCCCGCCAGAGCATGCCTATCGGGCAGCATTTGCCGCGCAGGCGACGGCAGCCTTGATCTGCTTGCTCATTTATGCGCCCGTCAGGGACATTAAACCTCGCGGTTGAGGCCAGCCGGGTAGAGAATAGTCGGGCGCGGCGAGATCTGGCGAATTCTATTCCGCTCGGGACTTGATCTCCCACTCGGGCCGATAGAGGATCAGGCTCGGAATTCGCGTCGCAGCCGACCTGCGATGCCCCCGGGGCTCATGTGCCTCACGCCATGACTGAGGAGGATATCACGATGGCTTACTCACTCGAACAGCTGGCATCGGACATTCGATCGACCCTCAAGGCCGATTCTGGAAAGAGCGGCAAAGAAAAGGTTTGCGGGCTTGTATCGAAGGCACTGCTGGACGACGCATTCGTCGCCAAGCACCTGACAGCCGACCAGTGCAGGCCGCGCAAGGTGCTCTACGAGGACCCGGAGCTGGGGTTCTGCATCTGCGGGCACGTGCATGAGGACAAGGCCGTCGGAAAGCCGCATGATCACGGCTCGAGCTGGGCCATCTATGGCCAGGCACAGGGCATGACCGAAATGACGGACTGGAAGATCGTCAAGAAGGGCGAAGGAGAGATGCCAACCCTGGTCGAGCCGGCCAAAGTCTACACGATGCAACGCGGCGACTGCCAGCTCTACGACGTTGGCATCGTTCACTCGCCGAACCGCCAGGCGCCGACCAAATTGATCCGCATCGAGGGCAAGAACCTCGACCACGTGAAACGATCGAACATCAAGGCGGCTTGATCATCGTGGTCCTCGGCGGCGAAAGGCGTGCCGCGGCTCACGAGACGCAACCGGCGCGTCAGAACTCCTCGAGAAGGCGCCCGAATCCCGGGCGCTTGTCGCTGATGCTGTTGGCGCGGAGTGCGTGCCAGTAGGTAGCCGTGTTGATGGCGATCACCGGCTTGCTCAGCCATAGCTCGGCCGCGGCTGCGAGGCGCACCATCGACAGGTTGGTGCCGACTTGGACCAGCGCATCCACATCGTCGCCGTCGAGCTTCAGGAGCGCCTCGCGGCATTGCGCTGTGGTGACCTCGGCAATCCCGGTCCACGACGTGCATTGCAGGGAAATGTCGCGCACAACGGTGTAGCCCGCATCGCCGAAGTAGCGGGCGACCTCCGCGTTCATGACCGGCCAGTAAGGGGTCAGCACGGCGATGCGCCTCACGCCGCCATAGGCTTTGATGGCGGCGGCCGTCGCATGACTGCCAACCGTGACGCGGCGACTTGACGTCTCCTCGATCTGCTTCACGAAGGCATCCGCGCCTTTGATGCCGCCGAAGAACGACAGCGCGGAGATGCCCATGATCAGATAGTCGGGCTCGCTCGTCATGACGCTCTTGATCGAGTCCATGACATTGGCGCCGATGACGTCGACGCCGGCACGGAAACTCTCGTTGCTCAGCGCTTTGTTGTTGGGTGTGAAGATACGGCTGTAATGATTGGTGACGCCGTGTGGACGCATGTCATCCAGGTCCGGCTGGACGATCGTGTTCGTCGAAGGCGCCATGACACCGAATTTGCGGCGCCAGCCGAGTGCGTCGGGCATCGGATGCTCCTGAGCTGAAACCCCAGACCGTGCCCATGATGGCACGTTGCGCGCAGGTCGCCCAGTTCGCGAGCCACGCTCCTATTCATAGTGCTCCGTGATCGAGCGCTTGATTGCGGTTTCAAGCGCGTCGCGGTCCGTGAGCCCGATCGGGTCGGTCCGGGACGGCGTGTAGCGGCGATAGTGGACGAAGCGTTCGCGGGCGACGGCTTCGAGGCGCGCCAGCTCGTCGAGCGGCTTGGCGTGGTCGTCGACGCGTAGATCCAGCAGCGCGAAATCTTCATCGGGTGCATGAATGAGCAGCGCCGCCGATTGCCGGCCACGTTTGTCGCCCCCCTTGGCCTCGCCGGCCTGAAGCGCCGCGATCAGGCGGCGGGCGAACGGCATGCCCTGGCTTGCGCCTTCAGCGTAGGCATCCGCAGTCGCCTCGATCACCGCGGCACCGGCCAGCATGTTGCCGGCAACCGAGTGGTCTTCCCGGATCAGGTGCCCGCACCAAGGCACGCAAGCCGCGCCGGTGCTGGCCGCGAATCGGCTGCCGCTGTCCATGACGTGGATCTGGCGATGATCGCGCCCGTCGTCGGCCGCCAGCAGCAGTCGTACGGCGTCGGACGCCGATGCACCTGCGGCGAGGAGCGCAAGTCCGCGGGGGCCGTAATAGGGATTGGTCAGTGCCTGGGTGGCGACAGCGCCGACGCCCGGCCTGATATGCGGCACGCGGGCGCCGACGGCAAACGCGCACGTGGCGACAGCAATGCCGACGCGGCCTGTTCGGTGATCGCGGGCGATAATCGACCAGGTCATGAGCCATGCCTTCCAATGGATCGTCGGCGCGCACTAAGGCAAGAAATCCGGGTTTGCGCAATGGTCCAGGATTTTAAGTGCTGGGATGAGTGTCCCAGCATCTGCATCGCCTTTTCCCGGCCCGGAAAATCGCTACATTCCAGGCGCGAGCGGTTCCGACTGGAGGACGACATGAAACGGGGATCTCGATTTGCGGCAGCAGTGCTCATCAGCGCCGTGGTGGGCACGACGGTTGCCGGCGCCCGGGAGCCCGATGGCGTCACCGTCGGCAACCCGTCGATCTTGCGCAAGCTGGTGCCGGTCGCAAGCATCGAAAACTCCGCCGCGCAGCAGTTCACAGCCCTGAAGCAGCAGGCCAACTCGAAGCGTGCGCTACTGCCGCCAAATCACCCGCAGAACGAGCGGCTGCGCCGGATCGCCCGGGAGTTGCTGCCCTTTGCGGAAAAGTGGAATCCCCGCGCGAAGGAATGGAAATGGGAGGTCGTCGCGATCCAGTCGAACAATATCAATGCGTTCTGCATGCCGGGCGGCAAGATCGCATTCTTCACCGGCATATTGGATCAGCTGCAGCTGACTGACGACGAAGTGGCGATGGTAATGGGCCACGAGATTGCGCACGCACTGCGTGAGCATGCCCGGGAGCGGGCGGCGAAGTCGACACTCACCAACGTCGGTGGGCGCATCATCGGCTCGTTGATCTTTGGGCAGGCCGGTGAGGCCATTGGGGCCGGTGCCAGCAATCTGCTGACGCTGAAGTTCTCGCGCGACGACGAAAAGGAAGCTGACCTGGTCGGCATGGAGCTGGCCGCGCGTGCGGGCTACAATCCGGCGGCCGGGATCACGCTCTGGGAGAAGATGGGGCGCGCCGCGAAAGGCGCCCCGCCGCAGTGGCTCTCCACTCACCCGGCGGGAGAGACCCGGATTCAGCTGATCAAGGATCACCTCAAGGAGGTAGAGGATCTCTACGAGCGGGCCCGGGCCGCGAAAGCCGGCGGACAGCCGCCGCCCGCGTACTTTCCGACTCAGCGATCGAATCCGCTGCCTGGGCCGAGTGGCGCGTCCGGCAGCGGCGTGCCACTGCCGGGGCCACGGAATTGATGCGTGTCGACGACTGACTTCACGACCTTGCTCGATCGTGGACTGGGGGTGATCAAATGAAAAAACGCATTGCGCTCATACATGCGGTGAAGGTGGCGATGGCCCCGGTCGAGCAAGCGTTTCGCGAGCTTTGGCCGGAGGCGGAGTGCGTGAATTTGCTGGATGACTCATTGTCGGTCGACCGGGCGAAATCGGATCTGCTGACACCTGCGATGAGCGACCGGATCGCGCGACTCGCCGCCTACGGCCGCGACCTCGGCGCAGACGGCATTCTCTACACGTGCTCGGCATTTGGGCCGGCGATCGAGGCGGTCGCGCGAGCGTCCCGCATGCCCGTCCTCAAGCCCAACGAGGCGATGTTCGAGGCGGCCCTGGAACGGGGCACAACCATTGGCATGCTGGCGACGTTCGAGCGGTCGATTCCGTCCATGGAGGAAGAGTTCCGGGAGCTCGTCGCGCAACGTGGGCTCAGCGCCACGATCCGGTCGGTGTGCGTGCCTGCGGCGATGCCGGCGCTGCAGAAAGGCGATCAGGAGACGCACAACCGGCTGCTGGCGGAGGCGGTCCCGCAGCTCGCTGGGTGCGACGCCGTCATGCTGGCGCAATTTTCGACGTCCGTCGCGGCGCCGTTGGTGTCCACACGAACCAAGCAGCCCATACTGACGAGCCCTGGGGCAGCAGTGGCCAAGCTGAAACGGGCGCTGGCAGCATAATCGGCTTGCCCAGTTGCACATCGTTCTGGTGGAGCAGGATAGGCCGCACGCACGAGTGGCTCCGATCTGCAACTAATCAGTGTTCATAGCTGGCGAAATCGGTACCGTCTTGTCGAATCCACCCACCACCGCCAAACGATTTCGATTTGTCATGGGCGAATTTCGACGCAGGCGCGTCTTCCGGCCGAGCAGGTAGGGGAGTAGCCACCAAAAAACACCCCTCGCCAGCCTCACGTACGTGCAGCGTAGACCCCAAATTCGGGCGTTTTTTCGCTAGGCCAATTTTCCTATATCCTGACCCGCCATTATTTTCGCTCCGCGCTGGCCTGTTGCACACGCAACAAGGTTGGAGGACGATCGCGCTGTCAGGGCGCAGCGTTCGGGAAAAATCGCGGGTATGCCGCATGGATACGCTTCGGCACGGCGCCACGCGCACTCAATTGCACTGCAGCAAGGGATCGGCGACGTCGAGGCGCTCTTCGAGCTCGATTCCGGTCCGCTGCCCATCGTTCCAGGTGATGCGACCAGAAAACTGGCGGCTACCGGGCAATCTGATCTGAATTCTGGTTCCCGGCTTGCCTTCAAGGCTTCCGAGAAGGCCAAGGCCGGTTGTCGAAGCATCGCGAACCCGGACCGGGTAGAGCACGTCGCCGACGATCGCGACTGCCTCGAAGTCCAAGCTGGTGCGCTTCGCGCTGCGCCGCTCGGCCCAACCCGGAATGGAGATCCTGCCTTCCGCGTCGATGCACACCGATTCTCCGAGTGTCGCGTGATGGAGCAGGTTCATCGTCGCCTTCATGGCGGACGGCACGAGCGCGTTGCTGGAATCGGCGCTGCGCAATGCGGCGTTTAAGGCTCCGATAGCCTCCAATGTCGCGATAGCCGTGCGGCGCCACGCGTCGGCGAGCACCTCGGCATCGACCACGCTCGATGCTCCCGTCTGTATGGGCGCGAGCGAGCCGAAAGCGCCACTCATCCGCTGGGCCAACGTCAGGTGCGCGGTAAATGCCTGGATGCTGCGGCTAACGTTCAGCGGAACTGCCGCGATCAGCAAAGCATCGAGCAGAGTTCGGACGTACGGTGAGTCCGAAGGTGAGTAGACCTCGAGCAGATAAGGATTGATCTTCGGCGCATTGCTCTCCAGCGCATTGGCGATGCCGGAAGCAACTGCAATAAGCAGACCGGTACGTAGAATCTCATCACGCAGTTGAAGCAGAATGCGCGTCTCATTGGTCATGGCGGGCATGCTGGCGAGCGCAGGCGCTGGATCATTGTCTGCCTCGAAAGCGGCCAGCCCGGATACGAAGCTGTCGAACGGTTTCACGCGGTCCCTCCGAAGTGCGCAGCCGGGCTCATTGGGCCTCTCCGCCTGGGAAAGCGATAAGAGGCGGCGCAGGCTTCGCCCTTGATAAGGGCGCCGCGTTAATCATTGGTTAGCGTACTCAGCGGACGGGACATCGTCTCAGTGACGCCATCTCACTGCTGAGTAGGTCCGTCATCTGCTCTGAAGCTGCTTGTCCTCGGGTTTGCGACGCTCGGATTTTTTGCTCGCGTCCTTGGTCTGCGTCTGCGTCCGGAGCACCGTCTGCGGATGGTGCTCGACTTCCAGTTTCAGTTCGTCGAGCCGCTGCTGCGCAATCTCGCCAAAATAGGTTTCACCAAAACGCCGCACGAATACCTCCAGCTCGGCAACGGACTTGCTATCGCGCGCGTGCACCCAAGCCTCGGCTGCTGCGCTTTGCTGGCCCGGGGGCAGCGGTGGAGGTGTCAGTCGTGAAGGAGCTGCTCCTACGAAATAAAACGGCTCTCCCGTAATGCTGGCGCTCACATAAGGCCTTTGTGATCCTCCTGTTGCACTCAGCACGTCATCGCGTACGCGGCCACCCAGCAATTGCACCGCCAATCCGGCCTCAGGCAGCCGTTTTGCGAATGCTTCGGCAAACGGGCTGTTGGCTCCCGTGCCATCGCTTGCCACCTGCCCCGGCGCTGCAGAAAAAATGACCAGCACACCATCGGTGTCGACAGCCCGCAGCCCTCGTGTGATGTTTCTGATACCCCGCGTCCAACCCCTGCCAAACGGGTTATCGCGACAAGCGTCGAGCACCAGTATGCGCAAACGCGCACCTGAAAGTGCGCTTAGGACCAGTTCAGCGTTGACCGCTTCATAGTCCAGGTCGCGCTGTTGCGCGAGCGTCGCATCTGTCGGAATGAGCCAATTGGACCCGTGCGCCTCCATGCCATGGCCGGCGTAGTAGATCAGCGCTACGTCTGCGCCATCGGCATCCGACCGGAAACGGCGAAGCTCCTGCCGGAATTGGGCAAGGGTGAGGTCTGTGCGCGGCTCTACCTTGCCGAAACCGACGTTCGCAAGCGCTCCAGCCACCAAGTTTGCGTCATTGATCGCGTTCTTGAGGCGCACTTTCGAAGAATAGGCGACGTTACCGATCACCAAGGCGGCTCGCTTCCGTGCAGCGGCGGGAACGGCCGTCGCCGAGCCGAACAACAACACCAACAGGAAGACGAAAGGGGGGCGCTTAAGCATCACACTGTGCCTCGCGTGTTTGAACTTAGGCCAAAACATGAGGAGGTGCGGGACCGAGATTGGCGACACCCAACGCTGCACTAAATCGAATACGGAGCGCCGTTCTAACGAGCACCAGCTGCGTAAGTTGGTTCTGAGGTAAGTACAAAATCGCATCAAAACAACGCAGAGTCGAATGCCATAAATATGAATACGCGCGCGGGAACTCGAATGAGGATTGTACGTTTGGTTTATCGCTTTGGCTCCATTCAATCGCCTGCAAATCCGTTTCGAGCTGCACATAATCGAAGATGTCTTATCACCGTCTGATGCAGCTTGATCGACTGCAGCGCGTATTGGCTTGCGCCACAAGATGTCGAGTCAAGGGCGTGACAGCTCCGGATGCGCTATTCGCATGCATTCGATTCGTTTCGCCTCTTTGGAACCGACTTGAATTCCGACCGTTGATCAGAGTTGCGGCGGGCAAATGCACCAGGAGCGGAAACTTGGCAATTGAAACGTTCGATGATCTCTTCATGCATTTGGCCAGCGACGCTTATCAGGCCGAAAAACAGCACGCAAAAGCACTGCCGCGTCTCGCCCGCAGGGCTTCTAACCGCGATTTGCGCCGGGCACTCGAATCCCATCTGAGGGAGACAAAGCAGCAGGTTCAGCGTCTCGAAGCCATTTTTCGGGTCATGAAGCAGGACCGGCCGAAGAGCGAGATCTGCGAGGCAGCTGAAGGCTTGATCGGCGAGGCTGAGCAAATGATGGATCAAGTCGGCGACGAGCAGGTCCGTGATGCAGCAATCATTGCGGATGCACAGGCTATGGAGCATTACGAAATCGCTCGATATGGCACGTTGGTCGCCTGGGCACGAAGAAAGGGACATCGTGAGGCCTTGCGACTCCTGCAGCAAACACTGAAGGAGGAGCACAACGCCAATCAGCTGCTCAATCGGCTTGCCGAGCAATCGGTCAACGACGGCGCAATCGATAACGGGGCGCCGACCCCATCGGATAGGTCGGGCGGAGGATCGCAGACACAAAGCCGAAACCCATCGTCCAGCCGACGCACCAGAAGTCGCCAGCAGCGGCCAACGCAGCAGAAGGGTGGCAAACCTCATCGTCGCACGAGTGCCAGCCGGCATCGATCAGCTCGCGGCGGTGCGCGAAAGAGTACTAAGCAGCCGACCCAGCGGCGTGCGCGCAAGCCCGCCTCTGGCAGGAGGACCGGCAGATAATGTCTTGAACTCGGGACGGACGTCCGGGAGTGGCAACGTTGACAGTCGGCGCAAGCGATCGGCGCTCAACAGCTACCGCGCACCCCAGGGAAGCAAGCAATGAGCGCGGAGATTGCGGCGTCGGCGGCAGACCTTTCCTATGTCACTGACCGGATGTCAGGAATAAAGCGCCAGCGCCGCGGGAAAGGTTTTTCCTATATCGATCCGAATGGCGCCACTGTGAAGGACGCGGCGACCATGGCCAGGATTCGGGCCCTAGCAATTCCTCCCGCATGGACTGACGTTTGGATTTGTCCGGACGCGAACGGGCATCTTCAGGCAACGGGCCGAGACGCAAAAGGCCGCAAGCAATACATCTATCACTCGGACTGGCAGGAAGCGCGGGGCGGCAGCAAGTACGAACGGCTGGTAGAGATCGCTCGTCTTCTTCCTTTGCTCAGGGCGCGTATCGAGGAGGATTTGAGGCGTCCTGCTCCCTCCAAGCCCCGCGTCCTCGCGACCGTCGTACGTCTGCTCGAGACAACGCTGATCCGCATCGGCAATCACAAGTACGCCAAAGCAAACGACAGCTATGGGTTGACGACGCTTCGAGACGAGCACGTCGAAGTACAAGGCACCCAGATGCGATTCGAGTTCCGCGGCAAATCAGGAAAGACGTGGCAACTCGCCATCTCCGACCGCCGTGTCGCGAATGCCGTCCGTGCCTGTCAGGAGCTTCCTGGCCAGCTCCTGTTCCAATATGTCGAGGCCGGTGAGCGCTACGCAATCACGTCCAACGACGTCAATGCCTATTTGCGCGAGGCCACAGGCGCAGAACTCAGCGCTAAGGACATCCGCACGTGGGCTGGTACCGTGATGACGGCGGTTGCCTTGGCAGACGCCGAGCCTCCGGGCAGTCCGACGCACGCCAAGCGGGTCATCAGCGCGGCGGTGAAGCAGGTTGCGGCGCGGCTCGGAAACACTCCCACCGTTTGCCGCAAGAGCTACGTCCATCCGAAAGTCCTCGAAGCGTTTGCCGCGGGACGGCTTACGGCCGCGTTCGAGTTGACCGATTTCACCGAAGACCTGGAACTCGGTTCCGAGGAGCGCGCAGTGGTTGCGCTCCTGGAAGGGCAGGTAGACGAGGCAAGCACAGAACGGAACAAGACTGCGGCTTGAAGTGCTGGCCGATGTCTGCTGGAAGAACCGCCCTATTTCAGCTCGCGCATGAGGGCTTGGCGGTAGAAATGCATTGCGTTTTCATAGGCACGGCGAGCACGCGTTTCGTGAGCGATTGACGCTCCCATGTGTGCGATGCCTGCCCTGAAACACGCGTAGACGGCCCTGTAGAAAGTTTCGGCACCAATGTCGTGAAAGCCGACATATTTTGCCAGTTGGCTTTTTTCGAGCTTCCATTCGATTCCGGCACCGGCGATGTCCCACCAGATGGGCTGACGGCCAACTGCCGTGTGATCATGTTGATGCCCGGCTGCGTCGAGCTTCAGCACGCCGGTGTCAGAACGAATCCATTCGTGCGGCGCGAGCCGGCCATCTCCATAACTGGGTACATCAAGCCGATCGTTGCTGCGGGCCAGGTAACCGACGAGACCGTGAGCGCGTTCCGCAGCCTGGTCGCCAAGCAAGGCCCGCGTGTTGCAGATCAGCATGTCGCTGGCGCGCTCGAACGCGCTCTCGTTTTCGGACGGCTCAAGCGGGGCGCCAGCGGCCGTCCTGATGTAGCTGCCTAGACGCTCGAGCATCGGCTCGTCGGCGTCGGACGGCACCAGCCGCTTTCCTTCGAGCCAGGGAATCGCCAGCCAGCCATGTGCGAGGGCCAGCGGGCACACAGTGAAATTGCGGTCTGCAAGTTCGCTCAACTTCGCAAATTGCCTCTCGGCTCCGGTTTGCAGCGCTCCCCGGATCTGTTGATGCGCCAGCGTAAAGCCTGTGAATTTGAACAGTACACCACGGCCGGACCGGCCGCGCGCGAGCAATTTGGGTTGCTCGAGATACGGGGCGGACGCCATCACCGAATCTGCTGGATGGTTGGCCTCGGTCAGCCATCGACCTGCGCCCAGATCTGCCAGCCTGTTATGCAGTGGCTCAGCAAGCATCTGTTCGGCGCTTTGGATCAGCGCCTGACCAAGAGGGCGGCTCTCGATCTGGACGCATTCAACAGGTACGCAGTGCAGCGGCACCGTCGACCACCACCGTCGAGCTGAGGAAGTCGCCTGCGGGCCGGGACCGTGTTCATGACCGGGGAAAAAGGTGAGCCGTTCCGGGTTGAAGCCACGCGTGGCGAGCGCCTCGGCCACCGATGCCATGGATGAGCCAGATTGGCCCGGGCCCTCGTCGACGATGAGCACATGTTCTGCAACCGGCAGATCAGAAGGCAAGGCGGTCGAGCGGCGGAACGGGTGCCCATATGGTCTCACCGTCAGGGATGCGACGGTAATCCCGCGCCGTGCGAGTACGGCGGCGACCATTGCAGCGAGCGTCGTTCCGATGCTTCTGATTCCAATGACGAGAACACGCCCAGAGTTGAAAGAGCTTGCGGCCCAGCCATCGGCCGCTTGGGCGTAGGCTTCGGGGTAGAGCGCATACCAGGCAAAACCTTCGGGCGTCTTGATGGTCAGCGCGACATCGGCCCTTGCTGCGATCTGCCTGATTTCTTTCAGCAGGGTCAGCAGGCGCTGGCCCTGGTCGCTGGATGACGACCTGTTGGAAGCGATGAAGTCTTGAGCCGCTGCGAAGGTCAGCGCGCTACACAAACCAGCGCAGTCGAGGCCGGCGTCTTCCGATGCTTGCTGGAGTTGACCTGCCAATACAAGCCTGACGCGCAGCTCGTCGATGCTGGTGCTTGCGTGCTTCAACCGGCGCGCAAAACAGTCGACGTAGTCGACGAGCCTGGCTGCAAGTGGGATGTCGCCATAGACGATCAAGCCAATTCGTCTCGCAGGGCCGAATGCGTTCAGGCCGAATTGACCATGGTCTCCGCGCGTCTGGAAGCACGGGATTTGGGCTTCGTACTCACTTGATTGCCCATGACGGCTGGATCGTTTGCGAGCCAGTCTATCGTGCGGGCCAGCCCGCTCGTGAGTGCGACGCGTGGCACCCAACCGAGAAGATCTTCGGCCGCTGCAATGTCGGGATTGCGACGCTTGGGGTCGTCCACCGGCAACGGTCTTCTCACGATCCGTGAGCGTGAGCCGGTCAGACCCAAGATCTTTTCCGCGAGGTCTGCGACCATCATCTCCGCGGGATTGCCAAGATTGATCGGCTGCGCAACGCGCTCAGGCCGATCCATGAGCCGCAGCAGCCCATCCACCAGGTCGTCCACGTAGCAGAACGAGCGCGTCTGCGTGCCGTCGCCGTAAACGGTAATGTCCTCGTTGCGCAGTGCCTGAGTGATCATGTTGGAGACCACGCGCCCGTCATCGTGGCGCATCCGCGGACCATACGTATTGAAGATGCGTGCCACCCTGACGTCGACCCGGCCGGTCCTGAGATAGTCGAAACACAATGTCTCGGCGGCACGTTTCCCTTCATCGTAGCAGGCGCGGGGCCCGCATGGGTTGACGTTGCCCCAGTAGCTCTCCACTTGTGGGTGAACGAGTGGATCGCCATAGACCTCGCTCGTCGATGCAAGCACGAAGCGAGCTCCGCAATCCGCAGCGAGTGCAAGCAGGTTTCGAGTGCCCAAGACGTTCGTCATCATTGTATGGACGGGGTCGGCCTGATAGTGCGGGGGTGAGGCGGCACAAGCCAGGTTGAGCACGATATCGGCACGAATGGAGAGCGGTATCGGATCGATGACGTCGCGCTGCAGAAGCGAAAAGCTGGGATTGCTTGCGAGGTGCTCAAGATTGCGAGGCCGTCCAGTGCAGTAGTTGTCGAGAGCGATCACGGATGCTCCCCGCGCGAGCAGCGAGTCGCAGACGTGGGAACCGATAAAGCCGGCAGCACCAGCAACCAGTACTTTTCGTGGCTTACCGTCCATGAATGCTGCTCCGGTATGATGAGCCTAGGTAAGTAGCTTTGGGGTTGAAACGTAAGGTTTACGGTTCGGTTCCGTTCGCGCTACCTCGATGCATCGCGTTTCATCGAACCTCACGGCCGTACGGCCGCGCATCGCAAGAAGGAGCCGCTCTAAGTCAGCGGCCCGCCGACGCGAGTTGTGGTCACTCAAAAATCGCTTTCGTGCCCTCTGACCGATTTCGCGACGCCGATGCTCTGGAAAATCCAAAGCGGCAAGAACCGCTTCGGTACGGTCAGCACGACAAATCTCGCGTGCGGTGAATATAGTCTCGAGGCCGGGCCATTCGTCCGAGATGATAGGGGTTCCGCATGCTGCAGCTTCGAACAATCGGACGCTCGGACTGTAGCCGGCCCGCACCATGTCAGCGCGGGTGAGATTCAACGTCCATCTCAGACTGCAATAGAAGCGCGGATGCTCGGACGGAGCGAGATGAGCAATGTACTGCACATTCTCGGGCCATTGTGAAGTGCACGGGTATTGCGGGCCGGCAATGACGAATCTCAGATCCGGCCGCCGTCGAGCCGGTCCTAGAAGCAAGCGGTCAAGGGTATGGTCCCGATCCCGACTGTAGGTACCCAGGTAACCGAGATCCCACGCTCGTTTTCCGCGTGTTGGCCGATAAACATCTGCATCCGCAGAGCAATAGAGTGCAACCGCGGCTTTGGCGCCGAAGCGGACGGTGAGCTGCTCCAACATCGGCCCGCCACTGAATGAGAGATAGAGATCGAACCGAGGAATCTGGGCGGGGCGAAGGTAGGTGCACTCACCATTTTCCAGTGCGCTCAACGTGACCGGCGTGTCGATGTCGTAAAACGCAGTCGTGCCGCGTGCAGTCTTCAGGATCCAATCGATGACCTCCGTGCCTTGCGGCACGTAGGATCCCACCACCACGGCATCGGCGTTAGTCACCTCGGCTTCGAAGGCTCGCAGCTGATCGAGATTGTCGTAGAGTTTTAGCTGACAGTAGGCGGGTTTTGACTGGTCTCGGTGACGAGCGTACCAAGGCACGTCACGCTCGAGGAACAGTATGCGGTGGCCGCGTTCCGCCAGAGCCTTGAGAAGGGCGCGATAGGTTGTAGCGTGCCCATTGCCCCAAGACGACGATAGACTGAGTCCCAGAACGACAATGCTCAAGCTCGGCGTGGTCATGCAATCACCATACTGCGCTTGGCAGCCGCCAGATGCTCCAGGTGGCGAACGACGAGGGAGGCGCGTTGATCGTAAGTGTGGTCCCTTAGCACACGGGCGAGTGCTCGCGCGCCGATTTCCTGAGCGCGTTCGGGCGAAAGAGTCATAAGGTGGCGGGCGACATCAGTCGCATCATTTGCGACCAGAACCTCGCGATCGGGCTCGAGGAATTGATCGAGCCCGCACCATGCGTCAGTGATGATGCACGCGCCCGCACCGGCTGCCTCGAATACGCGCGTCGCAGGCGAGAAGCCGACCTCCGCCATGCTCTCGCGCGCGATATTGATCACCGCGAGCGGGGTCGAGTTGAAGGAATTGTGATCCCGGGTAGAGACATGTCCGACGTACTGCACATTCTGAGGCAGTCGGGGATACTCCCAACCGGCGCCCCCGAGCAGAAATCGATGCTGTGGCAGCAGCCGCGCGGCCGAGAAGAAATAGTCCTCGACCCGCTGTTCGCGATCCGGAAGCCGGTTGCCGAGAAACGCGAGGTCAGCTTCGAAACGCGCATCAGGCGCGGCTTTGTGGTGGGTCGATGGGTCGAGGGCGTTGTACACTGGCACGCACAGCTCTGCGCCGAGACGCTTGTACGCTGCCACGACAGGCGGCCCTCCGCCGTAGGTCATCACCGCATCCAGCTCGGGAAGGGCAGCGCGGATCGGATGCCGCTCGTCTCTCGCAAGTGCGGCCAGCGTCGCCGGCGCATCGACATCCCAGAATAAGCGAAGCTTGTCGGGTGGCGCGAGAGTGAGAATACTTTCAAGTATCTCGTCGTCGAGCACACCGACGCCGCTTGCCTTGACGATGACATCGGCGTGCGCCGCTTGCAAACACAGAGAACGTACGGTCTCCACGTCGGGTTGATAGACGACGACGTCGGCCCATTCAGGCGGATCAATATCGCGGTGGCGCTGCCGGTCGAACGCATCCGGTTCGTAAAACGTCGTGCGCCAACCATGGCGGGAAAGTGCTGCGATCAAACCGCGATAGTAGGTTGCGGCGCCGTTCCAGTAACTCGACAGAAGACTCGAGCCGAAGATCGCGACGTGCATTAGATCGCCTCCGCAGCAATTGGCTCTAGCCGCGCGGCGATGCTCAGCAGTTGATCGGCTCGGTGTGCGCACGTGTGTCTGTCGTTGATCGAACGCGCGCCATTGCGAGCAAGCTCCGCCGCGAATTCGCAATCGCTTGCGATCGCGCGCATGTGACGTTCCATTTCGATCGCATCGCCGGCGACGAGGTAGTCTCGCCCCGAATTGAATAGGTTTTCGCTATCGCACCACGGCGCCGAGATGAGCGGAATGCCACATGCGAGCGCCTCGAATACGCGAATCGTCGGAATGCCTGGCAGCAGCGTGCGATAGTAGCGGCGCGGTACATGCACGGTCATCTGATAGCGCGCGAATGCAGCCGGGACGCTAAGATTGGCGATCCAACCGCGATATTTGGCGCCGTGCTCCGCGAGCGTTTCCGATGCCGTGCGCGGATAGCGTACGCCGTAAACATCGACCGGCAATCCGGCTGCGCGGGCTGGCGCGAGCAGATATTCTTTGATTTCCTCACTGCGCTCGTCATCTCCCCAATTGCCGATCCAGCCGACCCCGTTCCTTGTCACGGGATCGTAGCGGGCGGGTTTGAACAACCGCGTATCGGCGGCTTCGTGGAAGACGTATGCGCGCGCACCCCATCCCCAGCCCCGGTAAACGGCCGCGAGCGACTCGCCAAAGGCGAGGATGCCGTCGTAGCTGTCGAGCTGAAAGCGGCGCATCGCGCCGGGATCGCTGATTGCACGATGGTGCGTGTCGTGAAACAATAAAGTGAAACGTCCTCCCAGTCTGCGCGCTGCCCCAATGGCGGCAACCACATCTGGGTCGGTCCACTCGTGAACAATGACCAGGTGCGCCCCCTGAAGAAACGGCGCAACGTCGGCTCGTTCGGCATAGCTTTTAATGTCGATTTCGGGCAATTGCGCAGCCACGCTTTGCCAGGCCAAGTCGCCGTGTTCGGCTGCCAAGTTGCGACGGCTCCACCCATGCTCCGGCTCACACGCGATGACCTTATGACCGCGCTTCGCGAGCTCTCGCAAGAGCCCCCGTTGAAAGTGCGCATTGCCATGATTCCAGCAAGAGACCAGGGAATGCGTAAAGTAAGCGATCTTCATGTCAGGCAATGACCCCCACAACGCTACTGCGAGCCCGGCTGGTCAACGCCTTTCGATAGGTGGCGAGCGTGCCTTCGAGTTGGCCCTCGACGCTGAAGTGAGCGGCGCGCTCGGATGCACGGCGCGCGAGATCCGCACAAGCGCGACGATCGTGACTGAGCCAATGGATCGCTGCCGCCAGCGCATTCTTGTCGTTGACCGGCACGAACAGAGCGGCGTTGTTCCACAGTTCACGAAAGGTCGCTACATTTGAAAGAACCAGAGCGCAGCCGGCCTGTGCTGCTTCCAGCACGGAGAGCCCGAAGGGCTCGTATTTCGACATGCTGACGAACACCGAAGCCCGCTGATACCAATCCTGAAGAGCGGCTTCATCCAGTGGACCGAGCTGCCGGAGGCGTTGCAGCACTGCAACCTCTCCATTTGGTCCCCGCGTGGAACCGGCCGCGTATACCGGCGTGTCGATGAGCGCAGACGCAGCATCGATCACCGCAGCATTTTTGCCGGGATCCCAAAGTCGCCCTGCTGTCAGGACGCATTCACGCCTCTGCGCAACGCGTGCGGGGTATCGATAGCGGGCATTGTAGACCACGTCGATTTGTCGGCAGCGGCGATAGGCGGAGGCAAGCTCCGCGGCAAAGCTCCTGCTCGGCGCGATCACAGCATCGGCAATCGCCAGACCGAGCCCGGTACGATGTGCGCGCCAGGCCAAGTCATGTGGTAGTTGACCCGAGCGCGCCGCGCGCCACCAGGTCGACACGCAGGAATGTGCCGTAACGACGAGCGGCAGAGTCCAGCGTTCCTGCCCCACGTGACCAGGCGCATTCAGGTGGACCACTTCTGCGCCGCAGCTGGTTGCGTCGAGTTTAAGCGCCGCAATTGCGTGATCAAGCTCATGCTCGGAGGCAGCAGTCCAATCGAGAGGCAGTCCCGTTGCGGCAATGTGCAGTCCGGTTATCCTGGCGGCTTCTGACAATTGGCTTATGGACGGCTTTGGACCAAGCACCGCAAGATGCGTCGAGATGCGCCGCGCACTCAGGCTTCGCGCGAGGCCAAGAGCATAAGTCCATACGCCTCCGACAGCGTCGGCGGTCATGAAGACCTTCTGTAGGCCGGCCGTCAATTGTGGTTGCACGCCGCCTCCAGTACTGGCAGGGGCAAGGGTTGCTCTTCCTGGATGTCGCTGAATGAAGCGAACTGGCCGAGGTAGTGCTCATGAGCGCGCTCCCAGGCATGGCCGTCTGGGGCGCCGAATAATCGTCGGTAGTCGGGCGAGCTCGGATATGGATAGAGAGGCACGGGGCTGTTGGCCCACACTCCAAATTGCCTTAGCCGCTCACGCCAGCTCGATACCAGCTCGAGTTCGTCATCGGGCATTGCAATGAGATTCGCCTGGACGAAGGGTACCTTCTCTCGCGCACGCACAAGCAGCTCGGCAAGCTGATCCGTGGACAAGCGGCACTTCTTGTCCAGCGACGAGCGGCCTTCTTCGGTCAGACTCTCGACACCTGCTTCGATCGATACGCATCCAGCTCTCCCGAGAAGGTCGAGGAGCTCTGGCTTCCACAGATCGATGCGCGTCTGAATTCCGAATTTGATATCGCGCCGGCAAAGCGCATCGAGCAGCGGCTTGTTGGGCAGGAATATTTCGTCGATGAAATAGACGTAGGTTACGCCCTGTTTTATGAGCCCATCGATTTCTTCGAGAAGCAGCGGCAATTCGCGGCGGCGATACTTGTCGCGATAGTCGATCTTTGCGCAGAACGTGCACGCATAGGGACAGCCCCGCGAAGCCTCGACTTCGGCACCATATCCATAGAACGGCTCGTCGAACCTGTGATGGTGGTGGTGGTGACGCGCGATGGCGCTCGTCTCCCATCGCAGAGCTGGCAAGTCCATGAAGCGTGCGGCACGCGCACCACCCCTGCCGGCTACGTTGCCGCAGCTTCGGAAATACACGCCATCGATATCTTCGAGCGGCCGCTCAGCCAGTTCAACGATGGCCTCCTCGCACTCTCCGCGGATGGCAATGTCGGCATCAAGCTTGCGCAGAGTGGTCCCGGGCGTGACGGATGCATGTGGTCCGACCGCCGCGCGCCTACCACCCCGATCGCCAAGAGCGTCCAGAAACGCTCGCGGAATCTTGAGCTCAGGCGGTGCACATCGCCAGAATAGATAAGTCGGCGCAGTCGTCACCACGGTCAACTCGGCCCGAAAAGCCGCAACAGCATCGGCGGCAGCCCGATTGCTCAGTCCTTCAGCATGTGCGTCGACAAGCAGCGTGTCGTGACCCGCCGCCTGCAACAGGCCTCGCGCATACCCGAATTCCAGCGGCAGATGAGGAGATCGACAGCCAAAATAGATGCTGTTCCGATACTCCCAATGCGGGTTGACAAGAGCAACCCTCATGGCCGGAATTGTGGTTCGAGTTGAACGGCAGAAAGGCGGGTTCGATGCCCGCTGGACTTTGCGAGCCAATTGGCAAGATGCGCAACGCCTGTTTTCCAAGAACGTGGTGGCGGGAGGTCGAGAGCATGAGTGATCGAGCGTGTATCTGAAACGT
Source organism: uncultured Hyphomicrobiaceae bacterium (assembly GCA_964500805.1). Lineage (GTDB taxonomy): Bacteria > Pseudomonadota > Alphaproteobacteria > Rhizobiales > Hyphomicrobiaceae. Next base: position 88,064 of record CAZCQH010000005.1, on the reverse strand, counting down.
AGTAACGCTGATCGCCTGGTCGCCACGCGGCGAATTGCAGATCTGGACGCAAGTGCAGCACTTCCTCGGTTCGACTCAGGACTTGGCGAAGACTCACCGCGTTGGCGGGGCCGCCTCCGAGATTGAAAGCGCGGCCCGCGATTTGTCGAATTCGGTCTAACGTTCTGACGTACGCCTCCACCGCGTCGTCGACGTGCAAGATGTCCCGCACCTGCCGCCCATCACCGAATATTGTGATCTGCTGACGCTCAAGGGTCCTGACGATGAAATGTGCAACCCACCCCTGATCCTCGGTGCCGCATTGACGCGGACCATAGATGCAGCTCATACGCAGCACGGCAGTTGGCAGCCCGAACGTATTGGCATAGTCAAGCACGTACTGGTCGGCTGCACCCTTGGAACACCCGTAGGGGGTGTGAAAGCATAATGGCCGCTGTTCGCTGACGCCGAACTCCCGAAGCGCGTGATCTGACGGGCGATATCTATCGGGGCTCGCTTCGAGATGGACGTCAGCCAGATCGCCGTAGACCTTATTGGTGCTTGCGAACACGAAGGGTATCGAATCACTTCTTCGCCGAACGGCCTCGAGCAGATTGAGCGTGGCCCCGAGATTGATTTCGTGATCCTCTTTCGGGACATGCAAGCTGGCCGTGACTGCGACCTGAGCTGCGAGATGGAAAATGCCAGAAACGTCCTGCACCAACTCAACCGCCGCCTCGTCGCGCACGTCTGAGATGTAGGGCGTGATGCGTTTTTGGTGACGCTTCTTCAGCCAGGCGAGGTTGCGCTCGACACCGGGGCGGCTCAATGAATCCAGAATGATGACGTGTCTGCCCTCTGAGGCCAGTCGGTCCGCCAAATTGCAACCGATGAACCCCGCACCACCAGTCACCAATAGCGGTACTGTGCGCAGCAACGCTGGACCGCTGGCGTAGTTGGTGGACTGTTCCCTCCTTCTCATACCACCAATCCTCGCTGCTCGAGTTCGCGTCGTGCCTGATCCGCCCGATCAACCGACGTTTGCGTCTTCACCCAATCGGTAAGCTCGCCGAGGCTGGTCTCGAGCCGATGGCGCGGTTGATACCCGAGCTTGTCTTGGACAAGCGATATGTCGGCAAAGCAGTGACGTATGTCGCCGCTGCGTATTTTGCCGATCACTAGCGGTTTGAGATGCGGACGACCCATCGCCTCGGCCAGTTGCTCGGCAACCTCGATCACCGAGTAATTGTGGCCGCTGCCGATGTTGAACACGCAGCCAACGGCCTGCGGAGTCTCCAGCGCGGCAACGAACGCTTGCGCAACGTCCTCTACATGGACGAAGTCTCGGCGTTGGCGGCCATCTTCGAATATCAGCGGACGCTGGCCGTTGAGCAATCGTGATGCGAAGATTGCAAGCACTCCGGTGTATGGATTCGACAGTGCCTGACCCGGACCGAATACATTGAAGAGCCTGAGCGCACAGCCTTCGATGCCATATGCGCTGGACAGCATCAGTGTCATGCGCTCCTGCACGAACTTGTTAAGCGCGTAGACTGATGCCAGCGACGGATGTTTACTCTCGGGTGTCGCAACCGGCACGAGGGGACGGCCAATATTGTCGACTGGATCCCATTGTCCCGGCACGTGGGACCGCTGCACGTTATCAAGCAGCAGTCCGTCAACGGTGCGGTACAGCCCCTCGCCATAGATGCTCATCGAGGAAGCGACCACGACGCGCTGCACCTGTGACCGGGCGACCTGCTCGAATAGCACGGCAGTTCCGGTGTCATTGACACTGGTGTACCGTTCGACAGCGTACATGCTCTGGCCGACACCGACCTCTGCAGCGAGATGGACAACCTTGTCGATTCCAATCAGTGCCCTCCTGACGACATCCGCGTCCCGAACATCGCCGCGCACCAGCTCGACCTCTGGGGGCAGTTGTGCCGAGTTTACGGTCGGGTGCACCTGCTCGATGAATGAATCGAGCAGGACAACATGGTGACCCTTATCAAGCAGAACGTTCGCTAGGTGTCGGCCTATGAAGCCGGCACCCCCCGTAATGAGGACGTTCATCGGCGCTCTCCTATCGGCGGGTGACGGACGGCCGAGCACAGCAACGAGTGTACGTTACTGCTTGAACGCTGCTGCTTGAGGTAAGTTCCCCAAATCAGAGTTGCTAGCGAGCCGAGCTGAACCGCTCAGTCTCGATCGATGAACTTCTGGAATCGGCTGCCCTTCTCATCCTGGTAGAGGAAGGCCAGCTTGTTTCGCTCGAATGTACGGAAGAATTCGTCCCACGAGATTTGTTCCAGCGCTTCATCGGGCTCCGCGAAGTCGATCCTGAGAATTCCGCCGGAACCGCGCTTTGCGTCCGACTTGCCCGGTGCGGTCTCCGCTACTCGAGCCGGCCGGCCTCCCCGCTCCTCAACCCAGCTTCGAATGACTTCGTGATCTGTCGTCTTTTTGGCCGAACTCATGACGCTGTTCCTTGCTGCTGGTCCTGCGTACTTGATTCTGCAACTCGGATGGCGCGCGCTTGTTCCGTCGGACCAGTATTTTCGGAACTGAGCGGAGACTCACAACGTTTGTTCCTCACCTGCCGCACAACGTGGCGCTACCAAACGTGGTCTGACATGCTCACTGGCCGTACCGGCAGCTCGCGCAGCGGAAAAGTCAGGGTTGGGATCATCGGCGTTGGAAATTGCGCCTCGTCGTTCGTTCAGGGACTGAGCTACTACCGCGACTCGAGCCAAAGCGTGCCGGTGCCTGGACTGATGAGCGCAACGGTCGGCGACTACAGCGTCGGCGACATCGAAGTGTCCTGTGCCTTCGATGTGAACGCGCGCAAGGTCGGTCGCGACATAGCCGAGGCGATCGAAGCCCCTCCCAACAATACTTGCACATTCGCAGCCGTGAAGCGGACCGGGCACCGCGTTTCCCGGGGGCCCACACTCGACGGGCTGGGACGCTACCTGCGCGAGGAGGTGCCCGAGAGTAGCGATCAGGCGGTCGACGTCCGGCACGTCTTGAGGGAGAGCCGCACAGACGTGGTTGTCTCCTATTTGCCGGTAGGCTCCAAGCGTGCAACCGAGTTCTACGCAGAGCAGGCGCTTGCAGCAGGGTGCGCATTCGTCAACTGCATCCCCGAATTCATCGCCTCCAATGCGAGCTGGCGTGCGCGCTTCGAGGAGCACAAGTTGCCACTCATCGGTGACGATATCAAAAGTCAGGTCGGCGCCACGATGGTTCATCGAGTTCTCACGAATCTCATGAGAGAGCGTGGCGTACGCTTGGATCGCACGTATCAGCTGAACTTTGGCGGCAATGCCGACTTCAAAAACATGCTCGAACGTGATCGGCTTGAATCGAAAAAGATCTCGAAAACGAGATCAGTGATGTCGCAACTCGCGATCGAGCCGCAACCGGAGAATGTGCACGTCGGCCCAAGCGATCACGTGCCATGGCTGACCGACAGGAAGTGGGCATACATCAGATTGGAAGGTACCGCGTTTGGGGGCACGCCGCTCAATATGGAGCTGAAGCTGGAGGTGTGGGATTCGCCTAACTCCGCGGGTGTTGTCATCGATGCAGTCCGCTGCGCGAAGCTCGCCCTTGACAGGGGGATTGGCGGCGCTCTGACAGGGCCTTCGAGCTATTTCATGAAGTCGCCTCCAGAGCAATTCACCGATCATGAAGCGCGCGAGAGGATGCTTCAGTTCATTGGCGGTCCCTGACTGGCGGAGCCATGCATGATCACTTGTCTGCTGGTGAGGCACGCCGCGCATGATCTCCTCGGTCGCATCCTGGCTGGACGCATGGACGGGGTCTCGCTGAATCGCGATGGCCGGCGGCAGGCAGTGGAGCTGCGCGAACACCTGCCCCGGATCGATTGTATTCAGATCCAATCGAGCCCGCGCCAGCGCGCCGTCGAGACCGCTGCTCTCATGTCGGACAAGGGCGAAGCGGAATTGGAGGTCTGCGGTGCGCTGGATGAGCTGGATTTCGGATCGTGGACCGGTCGAACCTTCGCCTCTCTCGCCCGAGATCCCGACTGGGTCCGCTGGAATTCGGAGCGGTCCAAAGTGCGCCCGCCGGGCGGCGGCGAAACCATGCAGGAGGCACAGCGCCGCATTGTCACGCATTTGCGGCGAACGCGAGAGAGCTTCTCCGAAGGCTGCCTGGTGATGGTGACACACGCAGAGGTCATTCGCGCGGCAGCGCTGCACTTCATGAAATTACCAATCGACGCATGGTCGCAAATTGACGTTCCGCCAGCCTCAATCACCCGATTCGGGCTGGAACTGAACTCGTTCCATGTCGCCGATCGAGCGATGGATTGGCGGTGAGATGAAAATCGCCGTTTTTGGACTGACGATCAGCTCTTCTTGGGGCAACGGACACGCGACGCTGTGGAGGGGCTTGGTTCGCGCTCTCTCGGAATGCGGTTGCCATGTCATCTTCTTCGAACGCGATATGCCCTACTACAAGGCAAATCGAGACCTTTCCGAGTTGCCGGGTGCCGAGCTGGTCTTTTACGATCATTGGGATTCGGTGAGCGCCGCCGCGAGACGCGAGCTCCGCAGTTGCGATGCGGGGATCGTCACATCTTATTGTCCCGACGCAGTCGAAGCCGCTCAGCTCGTTGCCGGCGAATGCCGCGGAGTGTCAGTGTTCTACGATCTCGACACGCCAGTGACGCTGAGCCTGCTGACCACTGGACAGCACGTGCCTTATATCGGGCCTCGCGGGTTGCGTGACTTCGATATTGTTCTGAGCTTTACAGGCGGATTGGCGCTCGATCAGCTGCAGCAGTATCTTGGCGCGAAGCGCGTGGCGCCACTCTATGGCCATGTTGACCCTGCCGTGCACCGGCGTACGGACCCTCGACCTCAGTATCTATGTGACCTTTCCTACCTCGGCACTTACGCTGAAGATCGCCAGCGAGTGCTGCAGGCGCTGCTGGTTGACCCCGCGCGGCTCAGACCCGCCTCGAGGTTCTTGATCGGGGGTACGCTCTACCCTCGCGAGTTCCCGTGGCACTCCAACATCTACTTCGTCCGGCATCTCCCGCCGGGAGAGCATGCTGCATTTTTTTCGTCATCCCGCCTAACGCTCAATGTGACCCGCGAGTCGATGCGGAAATCAGGATGGTGCCCATCGGGCAGGCTGTTCGAGGCTGCCGCATGTGGGACGCCGCTCATTTCAGACGAATGGGAGGGGCTCGAGGCATTTTATGCCGAGGGTCGAGAGATCATGATAGCCCGATCGACGAACGACGTTATTGGCGCTCTCGAGCGAACCGATCTCGAGCTTGCGATGCTTGCCGAAGCGGCGCTCGAGCGAACCCTGGCGGAGCATACATCAGCGCACCGTGCGGCCGAGCTACTGAGGCTGCTGGAGGACATGCCGCACGCAACTCAACACAAATGGATCGAAGCAGGAGCGTGACATGTGGGGCATTGTACCAGCCGCTGGCCGCGGCAGCCGTATTCAACCGCTCGGATTCTCGAAAGAGCTGCTCCCGATGGGAAGACATTCGCTCGGCGACGCCGACAGGCCATGCGCAGTCAGCGAGTACCTGGTTGACCGCATGGTGCTCGCCGGCGCCGACAAGCTCTGTTTTGTAATTGCGCCGGGAAAGTCGGACATTCTCGAGTACTTTGGCCAGTATGGGCATGCCACCACCGCATACGTGGTGCAACCGCTCCCGATCGGCCTTTGCGATGCGATATTTCGAGCTACGCCGCTCGTCGCTCGCGACGAAACCGTGATCGTTGGACTGCCTGACACCGTTTGGTTTCCGAAGGACGCACTTCATAAGTTGCCCGACGACGTGCTGTCGTTCCTTCTGTTCCCGGTGGAGCATCCCGAGCTCTTCGACGCCGTTGTACTCGATGCGGATGGCGCAGTGCGAGAGATTCAAGTCAAGCAGTCCGACGCGGCCTCGAGCTGGATTTGGGGCGCATTCAAGATGCCTGGTGCAGTCCTTCACGATCTGACCGATCTCTGGCGCAAGCGCGACTGCCGCGACGAGTACATCGGCACGCTCATCAACGCTTACCTGGCTCAAGGAGGGTCGGCTCTGGGCATCAAAGCCGGCGAATCGTACGTCGATGTCGGCACCCTCGACGGATATCGCAAGGCGCTGCAGCTGCTGGATCAAGTCAAGGAGAATTCTCCGAGCAACACGAGTGAGCTCAGCCAACGAGCTCCATTGCTTGCCTCGAGCCAGCAGGTTGGATCATGAGCCCCGTTCAAACTCACAACAGTTCGAGAGCCAGGGTCAGGATGACAAGAGCAAGAATTCGCGACCGCGTCCACGCGCTCGGGCCATGGTTTCATAATATCGATCTTGGCGGTGTAATGACCGCGCCAAACCACCCTCTGGGCGACTATCCCCGAGTAAAGTGGGAGCGATTCGCGAGCGCCGTTGCCGGCAGAATTGCGGGGCGGAGCGTCTTGGACATCGGATGCAACGGCGGCTTCTACTCGATCGAGATGGAACGGCTTGGCGCGTCACGCGTGGTTGCGATTGACAGCGACGAGGACTATCTCGCGCAGGCGCGCTTTGCCGCCGAGATTGCCGGTGCGACCAGCATCGATTTCCGACGTATGTCTGTCTACGACATTGCGAAGCTCGGTGAGCGCTTCGACGTTGTGCTCTTCATGGGGGTTCTATACCACCTGCGGCACCCACTTCTCGCGCTCGATCTGATCAACGCGCACGTTGCCGACGATCTTCTCATCTTCCAGTCCATGCAGCGCGGCAGCACAGACCTTGTGCCGGTGCAGGACGATTATGACTTCTCGACAACCGAGCATTTCGACGATCCAAGTTATCCGCGGCTGCATTTCATCGAGCACAAGTACGCCGGCGATAATACCAATTGGTGGGTGCCAAATCGCGCATGCACCGAAGCCATGCTCCGCAGCTCGGGATTTGAGATCCTCGATCACCCTGAGTCGGAAGTCTACGTTTGCGGGCGGGTTCGCGATTCCGAGGGCGACGGAGCCGCCTATCCGGCGCGGAGTAAGACATGATCGAAGCGGCGATGATTTGGAACGAGCCGAACAACAAGTCTCATTGGGATCCAGAGTTGGATCCCAGTTGGGACATTTTCGCGGATATGGCCATCAAGGCGGCAAGAAAGATTCGAGAGGCTAATCTTTCGTTGACCCGCGTGCTCGGCGGCATTTCTCCGATTGACCCGCACTTCATCCGCAATATGGCGGCGAAAGGCGTGCTGGACGAGATGGACGCCGTTGCGGTGCACGGCTTTCCACTCGACTGGAATTTATGGCCGATCAACGATTGGCCAGCGAAGCTCGAGGAGATCCGCGCGACTACATCGTTGCCGCTCTGGGTGTCGGAGGTCGGCGTTTCGTCTTTCGGCGCGGAGGAGGTGCAGGCCTGGGGGCTGGAGCGCACGGCAGAGCTGCTCACTGGTCGCGCTGATCGCATTCATTGGTATAGCCTCTACGACCTGCCGCGCACATGGGAGGCGACAACACGGCACAGAGAGGCTGAAGGATCATCGTACTACCGTCACTTCCACATGGGGTTGCTGCGCGAGGACGGCACTCCGAAGCAGGCATTGTCGAGGTTCAACCGCTATACGCCGGAGCTCGGAATCTGCCAGTGGTTCCACTTTGAGGACCACAGGCTCGACGATGCGGTGGCTTGGATGAAGCGGCTCGGCGTGAAGCACCTGCGCACTGGGCTCTCGTGGGCTGATAGCTTCAGGCCAAATGCGCTCGACTGGTTCGACAGGCAAATGGATGCGTTGAGCGGTTTCTCGGTCACGGTGACTTTTTGCTTTACACCGGAGCACCTGGGCATTGCGCCTCACCACACGAGTCCACCCAGGCGACCCGAGGACTTCGCGGAATTCTGTGGGGCAATGACGTTACGGTACACACCTTCCAGCATCCAAACAGCAAGCCCCGACCCAAGAGCGCACCTATCTCTTCCGTCGTGAGGAGCTGTGACGCATGGCACGAGCAATCGTCCTTATCCTCGACTCAGTCGGCATTGGTGGGGCACCTGATGCTGAACGCTTCGGAGATTCTGGCGCAAATACGGTGGGGCACATTGCTGAGGCCTGCCGGCGTGGCGGAGCTGATCGCAGCGGCAGATCGGGTCCATTGGCACTGCCCAATTTGATGCGACTGGGTCTTGGTCAGGCATGCAGCCTTGCGTCGGGCTCAATCCCTTATGGCCTGGATGGAGCGCCCACCAACGACGCGAAGTTTGGCTGTGCCTCCGAAATATCGAGGGGCAAGGACACGCCCTCCGGGCATTGGGAGCTATCGGGCGTTCCAGTCGAGTTCGACTGGGGGTACTTCCCCAGAATGGATCCTTGCTTTCCGCGAGATCTGATCGAAGAACTCTGCCGCCAAGCAGATCTTCCCGGCATTCTCGGGAACTGCCATGCCTCAGGGACCGATATCATTGCTGAGCTCGGGCTGGAGCATCAGCGGACTGGGCGGCCGATATGCTATACATCCGCGGACAGCGTCTTCCAGATCGCGGCACACGAAGATGCTTTCGGGCTCGATCGGCTCTACGACGTCTGCGTCGTTGCACGACGACTGGTCTATCCGCTCCGTATCGGGCGGGTCATCGCACGACCATTCCTCGGGGGGGACGGGCAACCGTATCAACGAACCGGCAATCGTCGCGATTATTCGGTCCCCCCTCCCGCGCCGACAATCCTGGACATTGCGACCGCCGCGAACAGGGCTGTTATCAGCGTCGGAAAGATTGGCGATATTTTCGCCCATTCCGGTACGGGGCTGGAGCTCAAGGCCGATGGCAACGAGCAGCTTTTCGACCGCACGCTCGAGGGTATGAGGCAGTTGCCGGAGGGCGGGCTGCTGTTGGCCAACTTCGTCGACTTTGATTCGCTGTTCGGACACCGCCGCGACGTCGCCGGCTATGCGAGCGCGCTGGAGGCGTTCGACCGGCGGGTTCCAGAGCTGGCCGGCATACTGCAGGTCGACGATTTCCTCGTCATTACGGCTGATCATGGCTGCGATCCGACGTGGCCCGGCACCGACCACACCCGCGAGCGCGTACCGGTTCTGGTGATCACGCCGCGATACACGCGCCTGTCCATCGGCACTCGCACGACATTCGCTGATATCGGTGCCAGTATTGCCCAGCATTTGACTTTGAATCGGCCTGCCGCAGGGACGAGCTTCATCTGAGTTGCTCGACCAGCTCTGCGCCGACTTCCGAACCATCGACACCTTGTCAGGTGACCCGATCTCGGGGCCTTGCGTGCCGGGTTTCCATTTTCGGCCCGCCCAACTGAAGCGCCAGCCAAGCGGTCGTGACAAGCAGCGGCTAAAAGGGTATTTCACCGCGCCATGCTGCATATCAACGATCTTACTTTCCGGATCGAGGGCAAGCTGATCCTCGACCAGGCCACGGCCGGGATTCCGACCGGGCACAAGGTCGGATTGGTCGGACGCAACGGCACCGGTAAGACGACGCTGCTGAAGATCATCACGGGAGAGTTGGCGCCCGACGACGGATCGATCACGACGGCTTCCAGTGCCCGCATTGGGCACGTGGCACAGGAAGCACCAGGAGGCGACGATAGCCTGATCGAGTGGGTTCTCGCAGCCGACCGGGAGCGATCGGCATTGCTGGCCGAAGCCGAGACGGCCACCAACCCTGAGCGCATTGCCGGGATTCAGGAACGGCTCGTCGACATCGATGCGCACGCGGCACCGTCACGGGCAGCGCAGATCCTTGCCGGTCTCGGTTTCGACGAAGCTGCGCAGCAGCGTGCGTGCCGAGAGTTCTCGGGCGGCTGGCGCATGCGCGTTGCCTTGGCCGCTATTCTGTTCCTCGAGCCCGAGGTATTGCTCCTGGACGAGCCGACCAATTACCTCGATCTCGAGGGAACTTTGTGGCTCGAGTCCTATCTTCGCACGTACCCCCACACGGTCGTGATCGTCAGTCATGACCGTGACCTTCTCAATCGCGCCGTGGGCCATATCCTGCACCTCGAGCGCGGTAAGCTTACGCTCTACACGGGCGGGTACGACGACTTCGAAGAAGCGCGGCGCGAGCGTCAGCGGCTCGAATTGAAGCTCAAGAGGAAACAGGACGACGAGCGGCGGCGCATCGAGGCGTTCATTGCGCGGTTCAAGGCCAAAGCATCCAAGGCAGCGCAGGCGCAGAGCCGCATCAAGGCATTGGCGCGCATGCAGCCAATCGCGGATCAGATCGAGGATCGTGTCACTCCGTTCTCGCTGCCCGCGCCTCAAAAGATGCTGGCAAGTCCCCTGATCCGAATTGAGAACGCGGCAACGGGTTACGATCCGGACCGGCCGGTGCTCAAGAATCTTAATCTGCGCATCGATCATGACGATCGCATCGCGCTGCTCGGTCAGAACGGCAATGGCAAGTCAACGTTCGCGAAGTTGATCGCCGAGCGGCTCGAGTCGACTGATGGATTGCTTTGGCGCGCAGCCAAGCTGTCGGTCGGATACTTCGCGCAGCATCAACTCGACGACTTGAACCCAGCGGCATCGCCCTATGATCACATCGCCATGCTGATGCCAGATGCGACGGAAGCGCAAAAGCGCACGAAGCTTGGGAGCTGGGGTTTCGGCGCCGATAAGGCCGATACGCGGTCAGAACACCTTTCAGGCGGTGAAAAGGCACGCCTACTGATGTCGATTACGGCCTTTCATGCGCCACACATTCTGATCCTCGACGAGCCGACCAACCATCTCGACGTCGACAGCCGGGAGGCGTTGATACAGGCGCTGAACGACTACGAAGGGGCAGTAATCCTGATCAGCCACGACAGGCATCTGATAGACGCATGTGTTGATCGGCTTTGGATCGTGAAGGGCGGCACCGTGCGCGCTTACGAAGGCGACATGGCGAGCTATCGCACCGAGCTGCTTGCAGAGAGAGGTGCTGGACGCCCGGGGGGCGCGGCAAGAAACGGTTCCGACAAGAGCGAGTCGAAAGGCAGTCGAGCCGACCAGCGGCGAGATGCGGCTGAGCGGCGGCGGGAGCTGTCGCCGCTGCGCAAATCGATGCAAGAAGCGGAAGATCGCGTCCGGTCGCTGTCGTCGCAAGTGGCCCAGCTCGATCAGGCACTCGCTGATCCGATGCTCTATGCGCGCGATGCCGAGAAGGCCCGGAAGCTTGCTGTTGATCGCGGCCAGCTTGCCAAAGCGCTTAGCGCAGCTGAGGACGACTGGCTATTGGCAACTGAAGCGTTCGAAGCCGCAGAAGCCGCGATCGGCTCATGACATCCGCGCTTTTGATCCCCGCGCAGTGACGGCCATGGCACCCAGCATGGCTTGGCCATCGTTGTGCGGAGCTTGCTGACCGCGGAACCAATCCCCGAGAAAATCCAGGAACACGCGGAGCTTCGGCAGCATGTGCTTGCTGCCTTGATACAAAGCGCAGACTGCGCTTTCCGACATCACATCGAATGAAGGCAACACCTCGCGAAGGGCGCCCTGACTGAGGTCGTGTATCACACGGGAGCGCGATGCTCTGGCAATGCCGAGACCCGCGCGGGCGCCATAGAGAAGCACTTCCGAGCTGTCGGACTTGAGCCTGCCGGAAACACGAACCGCGATCGGCTGACCTTTCCTGTCGAACTCCCAAAGTTCATTCCCGCCGTGGGCGAGACAGGAGTGCTTGCCAAGATCCTGTGGTGTCGAGGGCGAGCCATTCGCCTCCAAATAGGCCTGAGATGCGACAAGCACCTGCGGGTCGGAAAGCAATACTTTTCGCTTGAGCGCGGGATTGGCCGGTGCGTACGCACAAATCATCACGTCATAGCCATCTTCATGAAGGTTGACCGGGCGCTCCGTGACGTCGACGTGAACCTCGACTTCCCTATTGGCCTCCATGAAGGCGCATATGGCCGGCACGACGCAGGCGCCGCCGACGTGCAAAGCAGTCGCGACACGGAGTGTGCCGCGCGGCTGCTCGGCATGAGATCCGACCACGGCACGAGCGCCCTCGATATCGATGAGAATGCGCTCGACATAGGCAAGCAGCTTCTGGCCCTCCTCGGTGATACGAATCGAGCGGGTATTACGCTCGAAGAGGCGCGCGCCGAGGTCATCCTCGAGCGCCTGCAATCGCTTTGAAATAGTCCCTGGCGTGAGACCCAGTTCACTGCCCACAGCCGACAGGTTTTGCAGGGCTGCAACGCGCGCAAAGATGCGCATATCCTGAACGTCCATCGAGCAAGCGTGCTCCTCGGCAATGTATACGTCGCCCCGACTCGCTTGCCTATGTATACGCTATTGACCGTTACGTAAATGGAGGTGACTGCCGCCGAGTTTCTGATGCGCCTGGTCCGCTCTTCCAAGTATTTCTGAGCAGTGTCGGTTTGATCTGTATCGGGAAGCCGCAAACTCAGTCCCGCGATGTCGCCGGCAACACGCTCAAATGACCCGTTGCCAGGAGGACTGCTACGTCAGACATTGTTCGAGCCCAGGTGGCACATGGGCACTCCTTCGGTGGGGCAATCGACCGATCGAGGCGACCAGACCGGCGGCAACCTCGCGGGTCCAGGAAAGACCTCGGTGCAATAGATCTGAACGCGTTTCAGTGTCTGGCGTGGCAGCGCGCAACCACGTGTTGCCGCCACGCTGCCATCCCGGCCAAACCGACAACACCAAGCCCGTTCCGCAATAGTTTGCTGCGTTAGTTCGCGTGGCCTAGAAGAGCTCTGACGTCGGTCCCGTCGCTGCGCAGGGTGATGGCACGGGGTGTAGGCTACGCGTCACGGGTGCAGTCTTCCCGGTACAATCGGCTGCGGGGGTACGTCTCATCTATCATGTGCTTTCGGCAGAGGACACGGTCGACCAAATCAAGTTTATTCAAACGCGGACCGGCCGCGAACTTGGCAGGGTCGATCGGGCAGGGAGAGCAATATGGGCGTGATCGTCGGTAGTGGAGACTACACGTACCGGGTCGAGGAAGGCTGGGGAAAGCTGCCGGATGGCTGGTCCTATCTGGATGTCGCCGCCGTCGGGACCGACCGGAAGGACAACGTCTACGTCTTCAATCGCGGCGAGCACCCGATGATCGTGTTCGACCGCGAAGGCAACTTCCTGCGTTCGTGGGGTGAAGGCATTTTCCCGCGTGCACACGGCGTGCACATGGGGCCGGATGACACGATCTATCTCACCGACGACGGAGACCACACCGTCAAGAAGTGCACGCTCGACGGCAAGGTGCTGATGACCATCGGCATTCCCGGAAAGCCTGCGGAGAGATTTTCCGGGAAACCGTTTCACCGCTGTACGCATACGGCGCTGTCGCCTGACAATGACATCTACGTGTCGGACGGCTACGGAAATGCGCGCGTGCATAAGTTCGACCCGTCGGGGCGGCTGCTGTTCTCATGGGGAGAGTCGGGATCGGACCCGGGGCAATTCAACATCGCGCACAACATCTGCTGCGATGCGGATGGCTGGGTTTACGTCGCCGATCGCGAGAACCACCGTGTGCAGGTCTTCGACGGCAAGGGGAAGTACGAGACCCAGTGGAACAACCTGCACCGGCCGAGCGGGCTCTTCATGACGGCAGGCAAGTGCCCGATTTGCTACATCGGCGAGATCGGCCCGCATCTGCCGGTGAACCGGGAGGCGCCGAACCTGGGCCCGCGCGTATCGATCGTCGATCACAAGGGCCAGCTTCTGGCGCGGCTCGCACGCGTGCCGTCGCTCGGCCTCGGGCCGGGACAGTTCATCTCGCCGCACGGGATTTGCGTCGACAGCCGTGGTGATCTCTATGTCGGGGAGGTGGCCTGGACGTCATACCCGTCGAGCCATCCCGGCAAACCGCGACCGGAGAACATCCGCGCGTTGCAGAAATTCACAAAAGTGCCGGCAGGTACAACGTCCTGAGCCGAGGCGGAGGTCCCTCGGCACCGGCGTGAATTCCGTGTTCGCGATCAGAAGTATGCTCAGCGGCGGTTGAAGAGCAGTGGAATAAGCCCGCTGAAATCGCCGCCTGAGCCTGAGCCTTCGCTCGGGATGCCGACCATGGACTGCGGACCGGTCTCTTTCTTTTTCTTCTCGGCTTCAGCGACCGCCTTCTTGTGGACGCCATTTTTCTCGAACCACGCCTGAATGCAGGGATCCTGCATCATCTGCTGGCGGTTCTGAGAATTGACCTGAAGGGTGCGACCGTCTTCGCAGACGTAGATTTCGTTCGCCTTGCTCGAACGAGCGAAGGGTATCGACAGCAGCACTGCCGCAATCGCGACGGAAGAGATCAAGGATTTACGCATAACGAGGCCCTGCACGTGAGACTTCGCAGCTTTAGCATCGCAAGCTTAAATCTCTGTTAAAGTCGACCCTCTTTCGGCGTGATCCAAACCACGCCAACTGCAGCACATCGGCTTGCAGCCCACGCTCAATCACTTCCGGGCGGCGGAAAGAAACTGTGCGGCACCGGCCCCGAGAATGCGTGGCACGTGATTGTAAATGTAGCGGCAGCCTTGGGCCGCGACGTCCGCAACGGTTTCGCTGGTTGCCGGCATGCCGGGGACTCTACCCGCGGCGCAGATCCGCGCGAGGGTTTCCTCGATGGCCTTGGCGACGTCCGGCGCTTTGGGATTGCCGGGATAGCCCATCGACTGCGAGAGGTCGGATGGGCCGACAAAAAACACGTCGATGCCGTCGACCTTCAGAATCTCGTCGATGTTGGCCACCGCCTCCTGATGCTCGATTTGAATGCAGACCAGAGAGGCCGCGTTCGCCTGAGCGGTGAAATCAGGCAGTTTGGCACCAAGGCCCCAACGGTCGGGACGGGTGCCTGCTGCCAATCCGCGCGCCGCCCCGGGACCGAACTTGACCGACGCGACGGCGCGTTCCGCGTCGCGGCGCGTATTGATATGCGGCACCTGGACTCCCTTTACGCCGCGGTCCATCACCGACTGGATATCGGCGGCGTCGTTACTGCGCGGGCGGGCGATGGCGGTGATACCGGAGGCGTCGGCGGCCATGGCCATCACCTCGACGTCGGCGAGGCCGATGGAGCCGTGCTCGCAGTCGATCAGCACCCAGTCGAAGCCGGCGTAGGCGAGCATCTCGACGAGCTGGGGAGAGGGAAACATCAACGAGGCGCCGAGCGCCACTTCGCCGCGTGCAATCTTCTCCTTCATCGCATTCTTCACGTTGCGTGCCTCATCCTCTGATTGTCGCGGGCTCGGCGACGGTAGCCCTGGCAGCAGCGGCGGCCCTGGCAGCGATGGTTTCGCGATGCAGCAGATATAGACCCGCGAGAACGACGAGCGCTGTGCCGAACAGCGACCACATATCCGGGATATGCGCCCAGAAGAGATACCCGAGCACCATCGACTCGAGGATCAGCGCGTAGCGAAACGGTGCCACGACCGCGATCTCACCGATCCGCATCGCCACGATGCCGAAGTAGTACGCGAAGTAGAGCGACAACGCGCAGGCAACAAGCAGGGTCCAGGACCAAGCCGACGGGGTCACCCAGGCGCTGTCGAACGGAGTCAACGCCAAGCCGCCGATGGAGATGATCGCCGATGAGGCAACCGCGACGTAGATCGACGGCACGGAATGATCGATGAAGCGGGTCGTGAGATCGCGGGTTGCGGTGAAGACCAGCGCGGCAATTCCGATCCAAGCCGCCGGCACGAAGCTCGATGTGCCCGGCTTGATAACGAAAAGTACCCCGACAAGGCCGGCGATCGAGGCGAGCCACCGGCGCCAGCCAACGGGCATCCCGAGCAGCAGCGCGGCACCCGCTGTCACCGCCAGCGGGCCCACCTGCAGGATTGCCGACGTCGTGGCGAGTGGCAGATGGCGCAGCGCAGCGACGATCGACATCGTAGCAAACGCCGAGAACACCAGCCGGATCAGCATCGGCGTCTGCAGCAGCACGGACGGAGGCCGCCAGGCCCCGGCCAGTGTCGTCGCGATGGCGAGCACGATCGTTGCCAGCACACCGCGAAGCACGATGATCTGGCTGTTGGGCAGCTCGGCTGTCACGAGCTTTACGAACGCATCGTTGACCGCAAATCCTGTCGAGGAGACGAGGATCGCGATGATGCCGCGCAAGTTGTCAGTCATTCTCATGGGGCTTTTGTCGCTTGTTGGCGCTGGCGGCGCAAGCTGCTCTCCCGCATGAACATGTAGACGCCGGCGGCGAAAACAATCGCGGTTCCGATAAGCGAGGCCTGGCCAGGGTGCTCACCGAACACGAGAATACCGGCAATGATTGCCCAGATGATCACGGAGTATCGAAACGGCGAATCGACCGCCACCTCGCCGTGGCGCATGGCAACTATGATGAAGTAGTAGCCGCCGAGCAGGAATACCGCGGCGGCGGCAAGGCCAGACCCATGTCTCGAACATCAGGAAGACGAGTGCCGGGTCGAGCGAACTGAGCATTGGAGACGTGCGATCGACGCGCGTCTGCACGACGGCTGGGATTGGCGGCAGCGACAGCATGACGATCAGAGCCTCGGTCATGCGGCGGAAGCTGAGGTAGAGCAGCAGCAGGATGATCAGCAGCGTTAGCGGCACCACGGCGGCGAGCCGCTTCTAGGCGCGCTCGTAGAGCTCGAATGATGCGCTCGATGACGGTCAAGTCCCGACCGATCACCTTGACGCCGAGGCACGCAATCTCGACGCAGCGCTCGGGAGGGTGTGCACGTCCTCGCGCTCTCAACTTCTGTCGCGGTCCTGCTGCATCCAATCGCGCAGGGCATCGCGTGTCTGCTCGATGCGCTCGCGCTTGATGCCGACGATGGGGAACTGCGCCCCGATCGCGGAGCTGATCACGGCGTTGAGGCTGGCAAGGTGCGAGGCCGCGTTGTCGTACGGCTCAGCGGCGCGGAGTTTCACGATCAGTCGGTCCCGCAACTGCACCAGCTTGCGCACGGCATCCGACATGGGCTGGAAGTAGTCGGACGGCTGCTCCTCGACCATGCGATCGAGGATGGCGAGCGCCTCGTGCGCGGCGGATGCGTCTTCGGGCGATTGAGCGGTCAAGATGACTGCGCCTCCGTCTGTTCGAGGGCCTTGCGGGCGTGTCCGTTGCGGAGCGTGTGCGGGGCCAGCTTGTGCTGTTCTCCCGATGTGATCCCGAGTAATCCTCCGCACTCGTTGCCGATCGCCTCTCCGCTGCCATGACGGTGTGGCGCAGGGCGATGCTGCCGGCGATCACGGCAGCTGATGCCAGGATGGAGACACGTCAGCACGTAGGGAAAACGCGGGTCGGCGGGCGGCGCGATCGGATCGTCGTCGCGCGACCACTCCTTCGCCGCCGGGCTGCGCTGGCGCGCGTGGAGCGGATTGCGCACCGGCGACTCGATCGGCTCGTAGTGCGTCGGCAGAGGCCCGTCCTTGAGGCCCGACGGCACGAACAGCGCCGCCTTGCCGTCGGCCATCATGATGTAGGGCGAGCCGCCGGAGATGGCGTCGGTGCCGGTGACGGGCTTGTCCGACCAGTCCGGCTCGTAGTCGGGCCGCTTCTTCTCCTCGAAGTCGATCGCGTCGTTGCCGACCCACCTGCCTTTCGCCTCGTCCCACCAGATCAGCTTCTTGCCTTCCGACCAGGGCTTGCCCGTGGGATCGGCGGAGGCGCGGTTGTAGAGCGTCCGGCGGTTGGCGGGCCAGGCGAACGCCCAGCCGAGGTGCGTGCCGGGACCATCGGGACCGTCGGGCTTGCGCGAGCGTGCCTGGTTGTGGTTGTCGTCCGCAAAGACGCCGCAGTAGATCCAGCTGCCGCAGGCGGTGGTGCCGTCATCCTTCAGCTCGGAGAAGGACTGCAGCTGGCGGTGCTCAGTCAGCGATCGGCCGTTGATCTCCTTCAGCACGGCATCCGCGCGCGGCTCGCCGCGCTCACCGTCCTCGGGATAGTCGAGCGTGAGGGCCTTGATCGCCTCGTCCTCGACGCGCGTGCTGTCCGCGTAAAGCGCCTTCAGCCGCTTGCCGAGATGGTAGATGAACCACAGCTCGGATCGGCTGTCGCCGGGGCCCTCGACCACCTGGTCGTGCCACTGCACGAGGCGGTGCGTGTTGGTGAAGCTGCCGGCCTTCTCGCCGGCGAGCGAGCCCGGCATCAGGAAAACCTCGGTGCCGATGTCCTGCGGCCGCATGCCCTTGACGCGAATGAGCCGGCCGTCCTTCCAGAACGAAGCGGTCTCCGTCTCCGCGATGTCGCGCACCACCAGCCATTCGAGCTTGGCGAGGCCGCTTTCGACCATGTCGGAGTTGGATCCGCCGATCACCGGGTTCTGTCCCAGCACGAACAGGCCCTTCATCAGCCCGTCGTTCAACTGCATGGTCATCGGCAGCTGCGAATGATCGCCGACGATCTTCGGCAGCCACCGGTAGCCGAAGTCGTTCTCCTTCGTCGCGTGCCCGCCGTAGAACGCCTTCAGGAGACTGATGAAGTATTTCGGGAAATTGATCCACCAGCCGGTCGGCACGGTCTCGAGCTCGAGATACTCCTGCAGCGTGCCCTGCGGCTGGTTGGCGTGCGGCTGCGGGATGTAGCTCGGCAGCATGTTGAACAGCGTCGGGATGTCGGTCGAGCCCTGGATGCTGGTGTGCCCGCGCAGCGCCAGGATGCCGCCGCCCGGCCGCCCGGTGTTGCCGAGCAGGCCCTGGATGATCGCCGCCGCGCGGATGATCTGCACGCCTGTGGTGTGATGCGTCCAGCCGACGGCGTAGCAGATCGCTCCCGTTTTCTCGCGCCCCGAAGCTCGTGCGAACGCGTTTGCAACCGCGAGGAACGTCTGCTGCGGGCAGCCGGTGACGCGCTCGACCATCTCCGGCGTGTAGCGCGCATAGTGGCGCTTCAGGATCTGATAGACGCAATTGGGATGCTGCAACGTCTCGTCGCGCGGCGGCGGCCGCTCGGTGAGACGGCACACCTGCTCG
The DNA here is from genome assembly GCA_964500805.1 of uncultured Hyphomicrobiaceae bacterium. Taxonomy (GTDB): domain Bacteria; phylum Pseudomonadota; class Alphaproteobacteria; order Rhizobiales; family Hyphomicrobiaceae. Next base: position 69,155 of record CAZCQH010000005.1, on the reverse strand, counting down.
CCGAAGCTGTCGGCGGAATCGAGATAGTGCTCAGCCAGCGCCGAGGGCAGGCCGCCGTTGAGCACCGCTACCGCGCGCGGGCGTTCGAGTGGTCTGCCTCTCCCGCCGCCGCCTGCACAGGCATGCTGACGTTGCCGAGCGTGCCCGAGCCGACGCTTGCCTGACGCAGAATGCTGAGGCTTCCGTCCGTCTCGAGCACGACGGCAGCTGTGCTCGTAACATCGTCTATTCCGCTGGCGCGAAGGGCGGCCATCACCTCCTCGCGGGTGATGCGCTCGTGGATCAAGCGTGCATCGATGAAGCGACCCTGGTACACGAGGAGGCTCGGCTCCGCCTTGATCAGGCTCTGCAAGCTCTGGGACCTCACTGACGACCAGGCAATCACGTATTGCAGGAAAACGAGTAGACCGAGCGCGAGCACGCCTTCGGCCAGTGCCACGGATTTGCTGAGCAGGACGGTCGCCAGGGTCGACCCGAGTGCCACCGTCACCACGAGATCAAAGGCGTTGAGCTTGGACAGCGTCCGCTTGCCGGAGACGCGCAGGATGAGCACCAGGGACACATAGGCAAGTGTGCCGACGACAGCGACACGCGCTAGCCCCTGCCAGCTGTCGAATATCATGCGCCACTCGACCATCAGGAGCACTCCGGCTTGCCACCCGACGCGGGGCCGCCGGTGGCGTCGATCCGTTGCTCGACCTGGATCGTGGCGTGCGACAGTCCGAACTGCTCGGCGAGCACGGCCTGCAAGCCGTGCAGCACGACATCATGCGCGGCTCCCGGCGCGATCACGGCATGCAGCGTGACGAGCGGGCGGTCGGGCGTCAGCGCCCAGAGGTGCACGTGGTGGACATCGAGCACGCCGGGCACGCGGGCCGCGAGCTCGCGTTTCAATTCCGCCACATCGAATTCTTCGGGCGTACCTTCCATGAGCACGTGCCAGGAGCGCTGGCCGAGTTGCCATACCCCGCGCAGGATCAGGCCGGCGACCAGCACGGAAAGCAGCGGGTCGATCGGCGTCCACCCGGTCAGCAGGACAACGACCGCCGCAATCATCGCACCGATCGAGCCGAGCAGATCGCTCAACACGTGCAGCGCAGCCCCTTGCAGGTTCAGATCCTCGCGCGCGCTCCCATGCAGGATGACGAATGCCGCCACGTTCACCAGGAGCCCCAGTGCCGCAATGGCGAGCATCGCTCCTCCGAGGATCTCGATCGGGGCGAGCAGCCTCTGAACCGCCTCGATGGCGATCCAGACGGAGATGGCGACGAGAGCGCCGGCGTTGATGAAGGCGGCGAGCACCTGGGCGCGATGGCGGCCGAAGGAGAAGGCCGGTGTCGCGGGCCGGCCGGCGAGACGTGCGGCGTGCCAGGCGAGCGCCAGCGCCGCGGTGTCGGTCGCCATGTGTCCAGCGTCGGCGATGAGCGCCAGCGAGCCCGAAAGCAGCCCTCCGATCACCTCGGCCACCATGAAGAGGCCGGTGAGCACGAGCGCGGCAAGCAGGCGCGGGCCAGGAGCGGATCTGCTCATCGGTCTCTTGTGGTCGTGCGCGTGTTGGCGCGATGCGGCAGGACGGGTGTGCTGCATCAAACCTCGCGTGTGGTCGCAGCAAGCCTTGCGGGAGGCTTAACGTGGCCTGGCGGACGCCGTTCCGACGCACGTAGGATGACCGCGCCATGCGAACAGCCGCGAGGGGAGCTGGGCCGCAGCCGGTGCGCAGCTCGCAGGCCTGCACTCAGCCGGAGCGCAACAGGACGGGCCAAGCTTCGCACGCCGGCAGATCCCTGTTCCCGCGCGCCAGGCGGGGACTTCATCCACGCTTATTGAGCTCTTCTGCGCCTGGACGAGCGTGAGCAGGTCCACTGGTCGTCAAACCGTCAGCACCGCCTTGCCGGCGAACCATCCGCCGGCTCCTGCGCCTATCGTGTCCATGACGAGGTCGATCAGCGTGCGTCTGCGAGCGAGACCAGTGCAGCCGAGCCGGGGAGGACCCCGGCAAGAGAGCTGATTGCGATGCGTTGCTTTGTGCCTTCCGGACATTGATTACCGCCCAACGCGCTCCAGGTGGCATCGTTCCAGCTGTTCCGATTGCGTACAATCTCTTCGTGTGTGGAACTCCTCGCGCTGTGATCGGTTTAGCGGAGGTGCAACTCGCTCGGGCGCCACCCATGAACACCATCATCTACTTCGTCGGGCTTGTGGTCGTCGTGTTGTTTGTGTTGAGCCTGTTCGGATTGGCTTAACAAGTGCGAGTTCAAGGACTTCAATAGGATTTGGAAGCGAGTTTCTGCCCATGAGCGACAACGACAAGCTCACGCGTTCGGGACCTGCGAGTGACAGCTCTGAGATCACGGAGCGAGCAGCCCGCGAGACACGATCCGCCGTCAGCTACGGAACCGAGGCGGCGCGCGAGGCTAAGCACGAGACAGCGGCCATGGCTGGAGAGGTCAAGGCGCGGCTCGCCGACACCGCCGAGGAGCAGAAAGGCGCGCTGACCGCGATGATCTCCGACGTGGCGCAGGCCGTGCAGACTGCCGCCGGCCAGCTTGGCGAGAAGCATCAGGACGGCGCGGCTGAGTACGCGAGGACGATCGGTTCGGGTCTCTCAAGCATCGCCCGCACTCTCGACCATAAGAGTGCCAACGACATAGTCGGCGATGTGACCCAGTTCGCCCGCACTCACCCAACGGCATATCTCGGGGGTGCATTGCTGATCGGTATGGCTTTGGCCCGCTTCGCAAAGGCGTCAGAGCCGAGCGGCCAGACAGCAACGGGTCCCCGTGGTGCGGGCACTTCGCCGGCCGTAAGGAGCTGACATGGCGGACAAGAACCGGTCGATTACGGATCTGATCCCCGAGCTCGGGACAGAGGTCGTGCGGCTCATGAAGAGTGAGGCCGATCTGCTTCGTGCCGAGATCGACGACAAGGTGCAGCGCATGGAAACCGCCATCGGCAGCATGGCTGCCGGCGGCATCCTGTTGTTGGCGGCGCTGCTTGTCCTGTTGCAGGCCATCATCGTTGCGCTCACCAAGGCAGGCTTGGGTGCTGGCTGGGCCTCGCTGCTGGTCGGTGTCGTGACAGCCGCGGTCGGCGCGGCGCTGCTCGGTTTCGGCAGCAGCAAGACGGGGAAACTCACGCCACGCCGCTCCGTGGACGAGGCACAGAAAACCGTGGACATGCTGAAAGAGAAAAGCAGATGACCGATGCCACGTTGCATGCCCAGCAGCGCGTCGAGCGGGCTCGCTCGGATCTGGGTGACACCATCGATGCGCTGAAGCAGAAGATGTCGATGAGCGAGCTCATTGAGGAGATGCAGGCGCAATTCCTGCCCGATGGCGGCTCGCACACGATGTCCCGCATGATGTCGAGCCTCTCGCGTCAGGTTCAGGAGAACCCCATGGCGCTGGCCATGATCGGCGCGGGGATGGCGTGGCTGATGATGAGCGGCAAGCCCGACGGCCGCGGCGCCAGCTCGGCGCCCCACGCCGATACGGGCGGAGGTCTCGGGCAGATGCCGGCGGCCGCCGCGGGAGCCGCGCAGGAGTCGGCGAGCAACCTGGCGAGCAAGGTGGCATCGGGGGCCAGCCAGACCGCCTCTTCCGCTTCTCATGCCCTCTCTGAAGGCGCCTCGCAGGTGGCTCAGCAAGCGCAGCACGCGGCGCACAGTGTAAGCGAAGGCGTCGCAGGCGCAGGCCAATATGTGCAGGACTCCTCCGCCGATCTACTTGAGCAGTACCCGCTGGTGTTCGGGGCTGCCGCGATCGCGGTCGGTGCTGCGATCGGGGCCGCGCTGCCTGGCACGGCGTTCGAAAACCGACAGATGGGTGAGGCGAGCGACAACGTGAGAGAAGCTGCGGTGGAGCGAGGCAGCAGGGCCATGGATCAGGCCGGCGCCGCGGCGCGCAACGTTTATGAAACAGCAAAGGCGGAGGCCGACAAACAAGGGCTCATGCCCGAAGCGGGCGACGGGCGGACGCTGGTTGAAAAGGTGGCGGAGGTAGGCCGCTCGGCAACGCAGGCCGCTCGCCACGAGGTGGGCCGCGCGCCCGCGACCGACGACGGCACGAGCGGGCCGTCCAGCACCGCAAGTCCGAAGCGAGACTGACAGAAGCAGGGTTGCCCGCACTCCCGAGACGATCGGAACGCTGAGGGCGCACGTCGGCTCGCCGGCGCCGTATCCCAACTTTCGACAGAATTGCTGATGGAGCAGGACGTCCGATGCGCCCCAACTCACACTTGCTTGGCTTGGCAACCGCCACGACTTTCCTCGTTCTGCGTCGGGCGACAGCTTCATGTCCATAGCAATCAATCCAACTTGAGGCGGTCAGGCCCGGTCACTCTTGACCGCATGCTGGCAATCGTGAACTCGATATCGACCGTGCTTTGCTTGGCCTGTGTCATCGGGACCGTCGTGCCCTTTCTTCGTGTGCGGGCCGGTCTGGTCCGTCTGTTCGATTTCCCGCGGGTTCAGATCCTGCTTGGCGGATCATTAGGGCTCGTCGGTCTGGTGGCGAGCTCGGCACACCAACCCGATCGTGTCTCGCTCGTGCTCGGGCTTCTCACCGTGATGGCTGCCGGTTGGCAGCTCGCCATGATCTCGCCCTACACTCCGCTGGCCGCACATCAGGTTCCGGCGGCGTCGCCGGAAAAACCACGAGCTCGGGTCGACATCCTCGTTGCCAACATCAAAGCGACCAACCGGGAGGTGGAGCGGCTGCTGGAGCTCGCCGGACGACTCGACCCCGACATAGTCCTGCTCGTGGAGGTCACCAGCCACTGGGCCCGTGAGCTGCAGCGTTTCGCAGCACGCTATCCATACGTTCTGGCGGCCCCCCGCGACGACAAGTTCGGCATCATGCTGCTGACGCGCCTCGAGATGCGGGACGGTATCGTCAGGCAAATCGTGCAGCCCAACGTCCCCTCGATCAAAGCTCGCATGAGGTTGGCGAGCGGTTTCGAGTTCGCCTTCTATGGGCTGCATCCGAGGCCACCGCTTCCGGGTCAGTCGTCGCATTCGCGGGACATCGAGCTGCTGCACGTGGCCGAGGAGGTGTCACGTGAGGCCATGCCGGCGATCGTGTGTGGTGACCTCAACGACGTGGCTTGGTCGTGGACGACACGGCGGTTTCTCACGGTGTCGGGTCTTCTCGATCCGAGAATCGGTCGCGGTGTGTTCGCCACCTTCCACGCGGACTATTGGTTCGCGCGGTGGCCGCTCGACCACTTGTTCCACAGTCGCGACTTCACCCTGGTCCGCCTCGCGGTCGAGCCGCACATCGGTTCCGACCACTTCCCGATTTATTGTCGACTGCAGGTGAACCGCTAGCGGTCACGTCGTCGACGCCGGCTGCGGGATGCGGTCATGCACTTGCAACCACAGCATTGCCAACCAGCACAGCAAGGCCCACGCGGCGCCCACGGCCCATCCTCCAAGCACATCCGATGGCCAGTGCACGCCGAGGTAGACTCGGCTGATGCCGATCAGAAGCGTTACGAGCACGCTGATTGCAAGTAGGTAGATTCGCAGCCGCATCTGAGAGTGGACGCGGGCGATGAGTGCCCCCAGCGTCAGGTAGACCACGGCAGCCATCATGGAATGCCCGCTTGGAAAGCTCGCACTGCGCACGTAGGAGCCGTGCGGGACGAGATCGGGTCGCGGGCGGTCGAACGCGACCTTCAGCAGTGTACTCGCGAGCACCCCGAGCAAGACGCTGAGCAACAGGGTGGCGGCCGCCCGCCTTGCGCCGAGGAGCCAGAGGTAGCCGGAGGCCGAGACCGTCAGCAACGTGAGTACGCCAACGCCTCCGAGGGCCGTGAAGTCGCGCATCAGCTCGTGCAGCCAGGCCGGCCCGAGGGGCTGCGCGGGGTCGGCGGAGCTTCGCAGCGCCAGCAGAAGCGTGCGGTCGAGGGCTGCGGTCCCGCCCTCGACTATCTCGTCTGCCAGCTCGATGAAGGCCCAAGTCGCCCCGGCCAGCATCAGCAGCAGCACGAGAATCGACCACTCCGTCCGCCGTGCGCGCTGGACAGCGGCGCCGAGCGCTTCTGTAAGATTGGGTGGTCCTCGTCGAGGCTGCTGCACTGTCGCTCGCCACTCCAACTGGCAGACAATCGCAACGGTAGGCGCCGTATAACGTTCCTCGGCGTTGTACCGGGAGGATGGATCTGAGCAATCACCAGGTCAGGCGGTCGTTCGCACCGATGTCTCGATCCGAAGGCTCGAAGTAGCGACGTGCGACGTCGCGGGCCAGCTTGATCGGCGTGTCATGACGATGAAGGAGAGCTGCGAGAACACCATCGCGACGATGCCGCGCAAATTTCCCGCGGCGTGACTGTCCGAAGATGTGCTCACGTGCGAGCCTCGGCACGGCGGACGCGCTCGCGGTGGAGCGAGTAGAGACCCGAGCCGACGATCAGCAGAACGCCAGCCAGGCTCCAGTTGTCGGGCATGTCGCCGAAGACAAGAAACCCGAGCAACGTCGCGAACAGCATGAAGCTGTAGCGAAAGGGCTGCACCGTGGCGATGTCGCCGGTCCGCATGGCTTCGAGACCGAGCATGAAGCCGACGATCACTGCGACGGCCGACATCGCCAGCATCAGCCACTCGGACGGGCGCGGAACGTGCCAGGTCTCGAACGGTAGCATCACGGCGCCGATCGCCATGACGGCCATGATGGCGGCGAACGTGACCAGGAGATTGGATGCTCCGGGTTCGAGGCGCCGGGTGATGAGATCGCGAACGGCAACGAAGAGCATCGACGCCAGCATGATCAGCGACGCCGGTTGAAAAGCGCTGGTGCCCGGCTTGACGATCAGCAGGACACCCATGAAGCCGACGGCTGCCGCGGTCCACCGCCGCCAGCCCACGGGCTCATTCAGCAGCAGTGCGGCTCCGGCCATTACTGCCAGGGGCGCGAACTGGCTGATTGCTGCGATGTCGCCAAGGCTCATCTGCACAAGGGCCACAAAGTAGAGGATAGAGCAGATCGCCTCTGCCAGCGATCGCCACACGACCTTGGGCCGCAGCGTTTCGCCGAGACGCGGCAGCAACCCGTTCCACCAGATCAGGAGCAGCAGCAATGCTGCCGCGACAGAGCCGCGCAAACACAAGAGCTGGCCAACCGGCATTTGTGATCCGACCAGCTTCATCATCACGTCGCTCAGGCTGAACACCAGCATCGAGGTGACCATGGCGGCGATGGCGCGAGGATTGGCGCTTGCGCTGGTCAGAAGCTGCGTAGTCATGCGCTGCCGCTTTTCGACGATGTGGACCAGCGCCTGAGCGTTTGCTCGCGATAGAAGGTGTAAAGGCCGGCAGCGCAGACGATGAAAATGCCGAGCAGCGTCACCGGGTCGGGAAAATGCCCGAACACAAACACCCCCGAGATGATGGCGAACAGGATGATGCTGTAGCGGAAAGGCACGACGGCTGAAAGCTCTCCCGACCGCACCGAGACGATCGTGCACCACTGTCCGAGGAGGGAGAACATTGCTGCGCCGAAGAGGCCGATGACGGTGAGCGCGCCGGGCCAATGCCATCCGCCGCCGGCGGACACAGCCAAAGCCGTGACAACCGTGAGACCCGACGAGAAGAGCGACATCATCGGCGGCGGCACCGTCGGGTCGACGCGGCGCGTTCCGAGATCGCGCACCGTCCCGCAGAGCACCGAGAGAATGCCGATGAGAGCCCACCAGGTGAACGTGGTCGATCCTGGCCGAATGATCAGCAGCACGCCCAGTAAGCCGATGGCGGTTGCGGTCCATCGCCGCCAGCCGACCTTCTCTGCGAGGAATATGGCCGAGGCCGCCGTGATCGTGAGCGGCCCGAGTTGGCCAATGGCGGTCAGATCCGCGTAGGGCATGCGGGCGAGTGCCAGCTGGAACGACCAGGCTCCGCCGGTGTCACCTGTCGCCCTGATCACCATGGCTTTGGAGAAAGCGCGATGTAATGAACTGAACGCGCCCAAGTAGGCGCACGCCGCCATGGCACCGAGGAAAACGAAAATGCCGCGAATGAAGATGAGCTGGCTCGTTGGCGCATCGCCGGCGAGCAGCTTCATCAGAGTGTCACCGCAAGCGAACGACGCGCAGGCGGCAATCATGGCGAAGATGCCGCGGACATTGTGGGCCGGACGTGCAAGCGCCCAGTCTGTCGCCTGGCGTGCGTCCGAATCACCCCCTTTACTTTTGTCCACGTCGCCCCCGCACGCCGCGCCAAACCGCGCAACTCAATGTCCTCGCGACTAAGCCGGGACAAAACCTTGCAGCGTTCTCAGAATGCCGATAACGCGATCTATGTCGTCATGCGTGAGGTCGACTGCCAGCTCCCCGTGCGCAAGCGCGTTACGTCTATCTGCGATTCGCCGAAGCGTGTTTGCCTCGTCCGGCGTCACATGGCCGCTGGAGGCCAGTGTCTCGACAAGACGCCCCGTCGTTTGCGGGCGCAGAACTTTGTCTGTCTCGAGCGATCGCGCTTGTGCTTCCAAGATTGCCCAGGCAAGCAGCAAGGCAGGGCCAAGATAGCCGTCGTCAGCCAGCCGCTTAGCTTCGTCGATCCGGCCGGCGATCGAGGCTGCACTCTGGACGCGCAATCCCTCGATAGTGCTCGATGGCGAGATCCAGACGACACGCAGCTCCCAATCGGCATGGTCAGCAATCAATTTCGCAAGCGCATCGAGCTTGTTTTGCGGCTGCTGCGATTGCCGGACGACTTCTATGACAAGGTTTTTGTCGGCGGGCCCGTTCTTATCGGTTCGAAACGCGAGCGCCGCCGGTCTGCAAGCGCCCAGGAACGCTGGCACAGCGATGCGCGACGGCCGGACGAACACATCGTACCCCTGCGCCTGCAGCTCCGGCACCATCCGCGCCAGGATGCTTGTCTCGGTTTCCTGTAGTGTCATACGAGGTCCTCGAAAGGATCGTTCGATACACGGACATAGAGCACTGGTCTCGCCTTTGTCAGGGCCGACGCCAGTGTCGCTGTTGGTTGAGCGAAGCTGGATACATTCTCCGGCTCGAACTATTGCACTACTATACGATCGACCTGTGAATCATCGATATGAACGTGCTCGCTCAGGGTATCGATCACAAGCTTCACGATGTTGTCGATGTCGCCCTGCATCGGCCCTTTGGGCAAGTAATACAATGTGAGGGACATACGATCCTCACTCGCGAGATGAGGAGACGGCAGCGACATAACGCTCGCCGACCTGACGTGTGCCTTCCATGCTTCACGTGATTCGGACCGAGCTGACTGCGAAGAGACCGGGGTTACGGAGACCAAGAACTCCAGCCGGAATTCGATCTCCATGCAGCGGGACTCCCCCCGTTCCCAGAAGCTGGTGACGTCAACCGCCCGTCACGCTCATGTGCCGCTGGACGGCGGGACGCTTGGTGCGTCGGTCTATGATGAAATCGTGGCCCTTGGGCTTGCGGCCGATCGCTTCGTCGATCGCCGCATAGAGGGCACGATCATCTGCGCTCGTGCGCAGCGGCGTGCGCAGATCCGCGGCGTCCTCCTGACCGAGACACATGTAGAGAGTGCCTGTGCAGGTGAGGCGAACGCGGTTGCAGCTTTCGCAGAAGTTGTGCGTCATCGGCGTGATGAAGCCGAGGCGACCGCCGGTTTCCTTCACCTTGACGTAGCGCGCAGGACCCCCCGTGCGGTAGGGGATGTCTTCCAGTGTGAAGCGCTGCATCAGGCGGGCGCGCACAATGGAGAGCGGCAGGTATTGGTCTGTGCGGTCGCCGTCGATGTCGCCGAGCGGCATGGTCTCGATCAGCGTCAGATCAGCGCCGCGCCCATGGGCGAAACGCACGAGATCCTCCATTTCGTCCTCGTTGACGCCCTTCAGGGCCACGGCATTGATTTTGACGGCAAGGCCCGCTTTCTCGGCTGCCTCCAGCCCGGCCATGACTTGGCTGAAGTCGCCCCAGCGGGTAATGGCCTTGAAATGATCCGGATCGAGTGTGTCGAGCGAAATGTTGATGCGCTTGACCCCGCAGGCCGCGAGCTCGGCCGCATATTTCGGCAGCTGGCTACCGTTGGTGGTGAGCGTCAGCTCTTCCAGCGCGCCTGAGTCCAGGTGCCGCGAGAGCGCTTTGAACAGCCACATGATGTTCTTGCGCACCAGTGGCTCGCCCCCCGTGATGCGCAGCTTCTGCACGCCCTTGGCGACGAATGCCGTACAGAGGCGGTCCAGCTCCTCGAGGGTGAGCAGATCCTTTTTCGGCAGAAACGTCATGTGCTCCGACATGCAGTAAACGCAGCGGAAGTCACAACGGTCGGTCACCGACACGCGGAGATAGCTCACGTGGCGGCCGAAGGGATCGATCATCTGGGGCAGAGCAGACATTTCAACTCGAGTCTCAAGCTTGGCGATTGACGCCGGGTGCCGCACGGAGCGGTGCCGGTCTCAAAGCTAATATAGCATTTCCACCGCCGAAATTTCTATTGATCGGCCGCAATAAGCCAGTGGGGCAACTGTGCCGTGCCGAAACGGCAAGAACCCGGCCGAGGGAGGGGCCGGGTTCCGCTGAACGGCTCGTTGGGGGAGGAACGAGCCGGTTATGGCGCCTGGTTCTGCAGGTCGCCAAAGACGCCGTCCGAGCGCGGCGCGCTGTCGCGAAGGTCATCGAATACGGTACGTGGCGCGCTGTCCTGGATCTGGTCGAAAGGCGAGCGTGGAGCCTGATCGCGGAGCTCATCGAAGTAGCTCTTCGGGGCGGTCTGGTTGAGGTCGGTGAAGACGTCCTGGGCGGTGCGGGCGCTGGCAGCGCCAGCAAACAGTCCGAGAGCGAGGATCGAAGCGGCAATAGTCTTCATGGCGTGGTCTCCTGATCATCCGTCGTTGCGGTTGCGGCCGTTGTCGGCTCACAGAGCGGGATATGGTTCGCACATGCAGCAAGCGAAGGGGGCCTCACACAGCCGTGACCTGAGGTGAAATCAGTTGAAGCGGCGACCGATCGCCATGTCTTTGCCGCCATCCTGCCGCCGCTCAATCGCGACTTCGGCCAATTGCGGCCAGCTGTCGCAGCTAGAGTCCTCAGTACGACTACGGTTAACCAGGCGTTAAAGCCTCCCACCTATTTTCGAAGCATGTTCTGCGTTCGGCGTCTCCCGGTCGGTTTTCTGGTGGTGGCAGGCCTGCTGACCCTCTGGGGTTGCGGCAAGTCGCCGTCGACCAGCTATTTTGCGCCTCCCAAACCTGAGCCCTGGCGCAACGAGGAGGAGAGCAAGTGCCTGGCCGGCGGCTATGCGCGTCCATCGGCGTTCATTGCCCAGCGGGCGGCGCTTGGCGGGCCGACCGGATGCGGCGTCGAGCGGCCGTTCGAGATTCAGGCGACCCATAATGGACAGGTGCAGCTGAGGCCTTCGGCTTTCGTGCGCTGCCCCATGATTCCCTCGATCGACCGCTGGATGCGCGAGGTCGTCATGCCGGCGGCACACCGGCACTTCGGTCGCCCCGTAGTCGAGGCCAAGGTCATCTCGTCTTTCGCCTGCCGGCCGATCAATCACCAGAACGGGTCGCGGCTTTCCGAGCACGGTCATGGCAACGCGATCGACGTCTCCGGCTTCCAGCTCGCCGACGGCCGTTGGGTGATGGTGAAGTCCGGCTGGTACGGCGATCCGCGCGAGCGCGCGTTCTTGCGGCACGTTCATCAGGGCGCTTGCGAGACGTTCACAACAGTGCTTGGCCCCAACTACGACTCCAATCACCGCGATCACTTCCACCTTGACCTTGCCTGGCACGGCCGCGACGGTCAGAATCGGATCTGCAAGTAGAGCGACTCGTCTGGAGCACGGGCTTGCCGGCCATTGCCGGCCAATTGCGTGCGTCGAAGGCCGAGAATTCGCAGTTTCACGCGCACCGAGGCTGGCTCATGGGACAATGCCGGATCATGGCTTCGCTGGTTGTCGCCCTGCAGGCCGCGGCAATGGCGGCAGCGAGCCTGGCGCCTGGCTCAGCCCAGCAGGTGCAGGAGCAGCCTCAGGCAAAACCCTCGCCGCCCGCCGCAACGGACGGCCCAGAGGCGAAGGCGGCGCGAAATGCACGGCTCGATGCCCTCTTCGCAAGCCTGCAAAAGGCCGGCTCGGATGCCGAAGCGGAACACTTCGTCGATGAGATCTGGCGCCTTTGGACCGAATCCGGCCGGCAGGATGTGGACGCCATGATGGCCCGGGCGCTGGGTGGCATGCAGAACCGCGACGTCGGACTTGCCAATCTGCTGCTCGATGCTGTGATCGACATGGCGCCTGATTTCGCCGAGGGCTGGAACCGCCGCGCGACACTGCGCTATCTCGTCGGCGACCATGAGGGATCGCTGATCGACATCGACAAGACCCTGTCGCTGGAGCCTCGGCACTTCGGCGCGCTCGCCGGCCGGGCCATGATTCACGCTGCTGCCGAGCGCTGGGAGCCGGCGCTCGCCGACTACAAGGCGGCGCTGGCCATCAATCCGTTCCTGCCCGAGCGGCAGCGCGTGCTCCCGATGCTGCAGCAGAAAGCCGCGGGCGAGGGGAAGAAGCTTTGACGCGAGACGGCGGCGGGCGCATGCGGCGAGACATATGGCTGGCAGGCCTTGCCGGTGCTGCGCTTGCCGTGATCGCTGGCTTGGCGATCGCGCGCCTGGCCGACCGGGCGACCCTCGGCCGCCTTCTCGGCAGGACCTGGTTCGAGCCGCATAACGCCGCCTGGCGAGAAGGCATCCAAGATCTTTACGCGGCGAACGCGGACACCGTTGTTCTCGGGGACTCGAACAGCGATGTCGTCGATTGGACGTCGGCGCTCGGACGCCCCGTTTCCAACCGCGCTTTCTCAGGCAACACCGTTGCGCGACAGGCGATGCGGCCAGTCCTTGCCACCAAGACGGCCATCTTCTTCCTCGGCATCAACGACCTGCAGTTCGGCGCCGGCGTCGAGGCAACAACCACGGCCTATCTGCGGCTGCTCGAGGCCTACCGCAGGAGCGGTGCCCGGCTGATCGTCATCTCACCCTTCACGGGCGTCGAGCATCTCGTTGCGCCGGTCGCGGAACTGAATGCCGCACTTGCTGCCAAGTGCGCATGCACGTTCGTCGACGTGCGCCCGGCTTTCGGCGGCACGCGGGCGGAGAGCAAATTCGCTTATGATGGCATCCATCTGACCGTCGACGGCTATCGCGAGCTTTTCGTAGCGGTTCGGCGGGCGCTGTGAGCGACAAGCGAACGCTCACAGCTTCACGCGCGACAACCTGAGCGCGTTGGCGATGACGGAGACCGACGACAGGCTCATCGCTGCCGCCGCGAACATGGGCGACAGCAGCCAGCCGGAGCGCTCACCGGAGCGCGGTTGTGCTAATGCAGGTAGCCTTCCCGTCTCTGTCTCGGGGTCCGTCGGCCAGGGCGCGCGAAGAGGTGCTCCGTCCCGAATCCGGTTCCAGCACAGCGGCGCCCATCCCGCGCATGCCTCCCATCCGCCTGCGACCGGCTGGCGCAGCCCTCGAAGCGGTGCCATGATCCCGGCTGTCGTTTTCGCGCAACCGGGAGAACCCCATGACCATGCCCGTCGAGCTTGATTGTCTGGAAGGCATCCGCGTCATCGACTTCACGCAGTTCGAGGCGGGGCCCTCGTGCACCGAAAGCCTCGCCTGGCTCGGCGCCGAGGTGGTGAAGATCGAGAACCCCGGCCTCGGCGATCCGGGACGGCGGCGGCAGAAGGGCAAGGACGGCGAGATCGCCGACAAGGACCCCTGGTATTTCCACCAGTTCAACGCCAACAAGAAATCGATCACGCTCAATCTCAAGTCGCCGAAGGGACTGGAGATCGTGAAGGCGATGATCAAGAAGGCCGACGTCATGGTCGAGAACATGGCGCCTGGCACGATCGAGCGCCTCGGCCTCGGCTACGATGAAGTCAAGAAGCTCAACCCCGGGATCATCTACTGCCAGATCAAAGGATTTGGCACCGGTAGCCCCTACGAGAAGAGCCTGGCCTTCGACATGATCGCGCAGGCCGCAGGCGGCATGACGTCGACCACCGGCTATGGGGATCGCGCGCCGGTGAAGCCCGGCACCTCGTTCGGCGACACCGGCACCGGCATGCTGATGGCGATCTCGATCCTCGGCGCGCTCTACAAGCGGCAAAAAACCGGCCAGGGCCGCCGCCTGCAGGTCGCGATGCAGGACGCGATGGTGCACTACATGCGCGTGCCGTTCTCGCGCACGCAGCTCACGGGTAAGCCGGTGCTGCGCGAGGGCACCGACCGCTCGGTGAAGGGCGGGCTGGTGCCGAACGCGCTCTATCCCTGCAAGCCGGGCGGGCCTAACGACTACGTCTATGTGTTCTGCAGCCGTGCCAATCCGGAGCATTGGCAGCGCCTCTTGACGGTGATGGGGCGCGAGGACCTGAAGGGCGATCCGCGCTACGAGACCCAGAGCGCGCGCACGGAACGCCCGGAGGAGGTCGACAAGATCATCTCCGAGTGGACGAAGAAGCACACCAAGGAAGAGTGCATGAAGCTGATCGGCGCGGCGAGCGTGCCGGCCGGCGCCGTGTTCGACACGCTGGAGCTGATGCAGGAGCCGTCGTTCGACGCCCGCGGCATCATGCAGACGATCGATCATCCAACGACGGGCAAGGTGAAGATGCCCGCGTGGCCGGTTCGCTTCGACGGCGTGCCGCCAAAAGTGAAGCCGTCACCGCTGCTCGGCGAGCATGTCGACGACGTGCTCAAGTCCTGGCTCGGCATGGGCGCGGGCGATGTCGCCGCGTTGAAGAAGGAAGGCGTGGTTTAAGCGCGGCGTAAGTTCGGTAGACTGTGATCGACACGTTGGCGCGAGCCGGCACGTGCCGAGCGCGCGCTAACCTCTCGTCACAAGGTACGGCCGATCGCGTCGAGAACGGTTTTGCACGCGCAAGGGGCGTCGGTCGGGGTCGTTGTGATTCGGCACGCAACAAGCGCAAAAACTTTCCTCTGGACATGCTGGGGACGGCCGTGCCGTTTGCCTTGTATCCGCCCTTTGGCGAGGCCTACTGTCCGCGCCAGACCGGGACCACCAGTGGGGGCAGTCATGACATTGCAGGCATCGGCCCAGAACCAGCTTCGTCAGCTCATTGAGCAGATCGAGCGGCTCGAGGAAGAGAAGAAGGCAACAGCGGGCGATATCCGCGACAAGTATGCAGAGGCCAAGGCTGTCGGCTTCGATCCGAAGATCCTCCGCAAGATCGTGAGCATGCGCAAGAAGAGCCAGACCGAGCGTCAGGAGGAGGACGCCGTCCTTGCGATGTACCTGCATGCTCTCGGCATGCTGTCGCAGTCCACGGACACATCGGACATGATGGACGCCGCTGAATGATCCGTTGCGCGTCGTCGCCAATGACGTGCTGACTTCGGACAGCCAAGGAATACGAGCCCCGGCCAGTCGAACCGGGGCTTCACTTTTGCGACGTCTTCACGGTCCTGCGCTGCAGACCCGTTGTCGACGGCAGATCGTCGTCGGCCCTGAGCTTGCCGATGCCGATGGCCTCGCCCGTGAACTGCTGCGACCACATCAGGTGTGCGATCTGCTGGCCGGGCCGGAATTTCAGCGGCGGCACCAGCGTTTGCTGATCGATCATGTCGACCGTTTTGGCGATGTCATGCGCGACGAAGTCCGCCATCAGCGGCTCGTTCGCCGTTTGAGTGAGGAACGGAGCGATCGGGAATGGCCGATAGGAAAGCTCGTCCGGATGCTCCTCATCGAAGGCAGGCGCAACCGACCACCCGGCCATCCCGTGGCGATGGTCGGTGAGAGTCGGTGTAGCCTCCGGCAGCGCCGTCGGCGCGATCGCGGCAACCTTCGATGGCGGCGGCAGCGACACCTGCAACACGCCCGGTAGCGGCAGTGAGTTGCCCGTCAAGCTCGCCATGGCCGGCTGCGCAGCAGATGGCTGCGGCCGCTTTGCAAGTTGCGGGGCCGCAACGAGCTTTGGCTCAATGCTGGCGAGTGCCGCAAGATCAGCCAGCCGAGCGCGGTCGCTGTCTGACGGTGCCATGAGCTGCGGCAGCCTTGCAGGTTGCGCCACTGGCGGGGGCAGCGCCGCCATTTGGCGTCGTGCCGGTTCGCCACGATCGGCGGCAGAATTGACTCCCGCGGCGGGCGGCGGCGTTGCGCTCGCCAACGCGATGCCCGGCTTCATGCCGATCTTGCGCGAGTCATGGAAGGTCGCGATCTGCTGCGACAGCTCACCGTAGCGAGCCTGCGCGACACGAACGTCCTCTTTGCTGATCGGCCCCCCGTCCGCCGGCTGGTGCTGCGTCGAGCCATGCGGGAACAGGAGCGCCAGCTCGTAGCGCGGCAGACGCGGCCAGCTTCGCACGCGGTCCGTGTCCAGGTGCACGAACGGGATTGCCGAGGTCGGGTAGTAGCCGACACCACCCTTCTCGTGGATCAGCCCCGAATAGCGAAGGTTTTTGATCGGCACGTCGGGGAAGTGCACATCCGCGGCCTTGCCCAGAATATGCCGGCTCTCGCTCGCCTGTCCGCCGACAGTCTTGCGCAACATGTCGTTGCTCGCGCGCGAGCGGTAGCCCGAGATGAGATGGATCGGTTCTTTGGAGTCGAGCTCGTGATGCACTTCCCAGAGCAGGTCGATCAGCTCGGGGTCCATTTTCGTCGCCTCGTCTCGGCGATGGTCCCGCATCACGTGACTGAGTTTCTCGAGGCCGGAATCGATGAATTTCCCGCCCTTCTTGTAAGTGGTGGTAACGGTCTCCCTGGTATGGATGTTGTAGATCGAGAGAGTGCGCTCGCTGGACTGAGCCGTCACCATGTGCACGGCGCCCAATGCGGCCAGCACCGCCGCAGATGCAACAGCTGCGAGGAGTCCCCGTTGACGCGATACCAAAATACTGACCCCCGTGCACGTGGCGGCGCGGGCTGCCGCCAGTCCCTCCATCATCCCCGGATGAGAACGCCCATCCGCCGGCCTCAGGATCCCGGAACCATTCCCTCATGGTTAAGCAAGGATCCTTAACGAACGGTATCGATCGAATGGGAGGAGACCGTGGCCCGCCTGTGGCGATATTGCGGCAGCTTCGGCACAGGCGATCGGGGCTGAAATTATAGGAATCACAGCCTATTGAAAAAACGCCCGAATTTGGGGCCTGCGCTGCACGTACGTGACGCTGGCGAGGGGTGTCTTTCCAAGGCTACTACTCTACCTGCTCGCGCGGAAAACGCGCCAGCGTCGATTTTCGCCCATGACAAATCGAAATCGCTGGGCGGGGGACAGTCGGGGGCGGCAACTGTATCTGCAATTCGGGCCCCTGGAGCAGTGACCGGAGCCGAATTCTGCGAGAAAATTAGATACAATTTTACATTTGCTTCACGTGAAACATTGGCGGGTGAGCGGACGAAATGAGCGGTCCGATCCGGTGCTGTCGGGCGGCGATATCCGGGCTCATCGCCGCGAAGTGTTTCACGTGGAACGGCCCACGACGGCGCCGCGCCGTCCGCGAGGTTGCTCACCCGCCCTCGATGTCCCGCACCAGCATTTCGCGCTGCTCCGCCGTCACCTGGGGCCTGACTCCGAACCACAGTTCGAACCCGCGCACCGCTTGATAGAGCAGCATGTCGAGTCCGTTCGACGTCCTGAGCCCGCGCGCCTTGGCCTGGCGCAGGATGCCAGTTTTCAGCGGAATGTAGACGATGTCCGCCACCACGCCGTCCGCAGCCATGGGCGCGAGATCGATCTCCAGCTCCGGGTAGCCCTTCATGCCCAGCGATGTCGTATTGACCACGAGCCGCGCGCCCTTGAGCAGTTTCGGGATATCGCCCCATGGCGCCGGATGAATGCTCGCGCCGAACTCCTCGCGAAACGCCACCGCCTTGTCGAGCGTGCGGTTGACGAGGTGGATCTCCTTGATGCCTCGCTCGATCAGGCCGTAGACGATGGCGCGCCCCGCACCGCCGGCGCCGATCACCACCGCGCTCGACGCGCGCTTGTCCCAGCCTGAAGCCGTCGCGTCGATCGAGCCCGTGAAGCCCTCTACGTCCGTGTTGGTCGACTTCAGCCGGCCACCCTCGTACCAGAGCGTGTTGGAGGCTCCCACCGCCTTGGCGCGCGCATCGGGCTCGGTCAGCCGCAAGGCCTGCTCCTTGTGCGGCAGCGTCACGTTGGCACCGGCATAGCCGCGCTCCGACAGCGACCCGATGAAGGCGGCGAAGTCCTCTGGCCGCACCTCCTCGTGCCGGTACTCGCCATCGATGTTGTACTTTTTCAGCCAGTAGCCGTGCAGCTTCGGCGAGCGCGAGTGCTTGACCGGCCAACCGATGATGCAAGCTGCGCGTTTGGCCATGACCAGGTTCTCCGTCCGCCGATGGAGCCTTCAGCAGCGCATCAGGCGGCGGTCCCGCGCGCAGAGTGCGCTACATCTGCCATCGCAGGCAGCGACGGGCAATGCCTCGCGATGACGGGTGTCGGCAGGCCCCTCAGGCTGCGTCGTGAAAGATGATACCAAGCGTGAAACGCTCGCCCGAATGGATCCGGCTGACGCCATGGCGCATCTTCACGCGATAGTCGCCCTTGGTCCCGGCAACTGGCCGTTCGTTCACGGGAAACACAACGGCATCACCTTGACTCAAGGGCACGACAGCAGCCCGCGACTGCATGCGCGGCCGCTGCTCGACGAGAATGAATTCCCCGCCCTCGAAGTCGCCCTCACCAACGCTGGACTTCGGCGCCGAGAGCAGCACGGCCACTTGCAGCGGAAACGCCGTTGCGCCGTAGAGGTCCTGGTGCAGGCAGTTGTAATCGCCCGCGCCATACTTGAGCAGCAGCGGCGTGGGCCGCGTTTGGCCCGCGGCGTGGCACCGCTTGATGAACTCAGGCAGCGCGGCCGGGAATCGCACATTCAGACGCATCCGCTCCATCCACTTATTGGCGATCGGCGCCAGGCGCGGGTAGAGCGCGTGGCGGAGGTCGGCGACAGGCTCTGGCAGCGGATAGTCGAAGTACTTGTATTCGCCCTGCCCGAACCCGTGCCGCGCCATCGCGATGCGACTGCGAAACTGGTTGTCATCCGGATAGCGGCTGGACACGGCGCGGCATTCAGCGGGCACCAGCAGCCCCGGCAGGCGGGCATATCCATCCGCGTTCAGTGCGTCCGCGATATGGCTCCAGTTCGCCGACGCGAGGCGCGTTGCGATCGCAGACGCGGCAGCGGACTTGTCCTTCACGATTCTGTTCGAGGTATTCGCCGTCATTGTTCGACAAGGACACGGGAACGGTCGAAGGGCGACCCGATTCCGGATCGCTCGCCGAAAGCCTGAGCAAAGGCTCACCTCGCGGCTGAGCCCGAATTGCCCAGCCTCACCCGACGATCGACAGAAACTCCTGCCGGGTCATCGCATTGTCGCGGAAGCAGCCGAGCATGCGGCTGGTCACCAGGTCGCTGTCGTGCTTCATCACGCCTCTGGTCGACATGCAATGATGCTTCGCCTTGATCACCACGCCGACGCCTTCGGGGCTCAGCTCCTCGTTGATGGTGTTGGCGATCTGGGCCGTGAGCCGCTCCTGGATCTGAAGCCGTCTGGCGTAGGCTTCCACCACCCGCGCGAGCTTGGAGATGCCGACCACGCGGCCTTTCGGTACATAGGCCACCCAGGCGCGGCCGATGATCGGCGCCATGTGGTGCTCGCAGTGACTTTCAAAACGGACATCGCGCAGCACGATCATCTCGTCGTAGCCGTCGATCTCCTCGAAGGTCTTGCGAAGGATGGCAGCCGGATCCTGGGCGTAGCCGCGGAAATATTCGTCGAACGCTTTGACCACCCTGGCAGGTGTTTCCTTGAGGCCGTCGCGGGTCGTGTCTTCGCCCGCCCAGCGCAACAGCGTGCGGACAGCAGCCTCGGCCTCGGCGCGGGTAGGTCGAGCCGCGCGGCCGGACTCCACCAGGCCCGCGGCGCTTTCGATGATCGTTTTCGACATCTTATCGCCCGCCGCAGGTTTCACGTGACGATCCATGGCGGCTTCCTTCCGTTGATCCGAGTTGTGCGAACTATATCGGCCAACATGGCAAAATGGCAGCTCAATTTCAGTTTATGGCTCATCGGCACAGCCCGAGCAGGTTGACGCGGCAACGTGAAGCGCAATGGGTAAGCCTTCCCGGCGCTGTCAGGAAGTATTGCATCCATTCCCGAGGCGAGCGACGGTTCGCCCTGAGCAATTGGCGCTGAGGGGGAGATCCAAGCTGATGCGCATATCGATCGAAGGTCGCCTGATGACATACGTTTTGCTGCTTGTGCTCATCGCCGCTGTGCTGCCGGCAGAAGCGCAGGCCCAGGCGAAATACCCGTCGAAGGCGATACAGCTTGTGGTGCCCTATCCGCCCGGCGGCTCCGACGTGATCGCGCGCCGCCTTGCCGTTGGCATGGGCGAGAGGCTCGGACAGCCGATGGTGGTGGTGAACAAGCCGGGCGCCTCGACGCAAATCGGCACCCAGTTCGTCATGGCTGCGCCGGCTGACGGCCACACGCTGTACGTCGCAAGCGTCGCTGATCTCGCTGCCGGGCCGTCACTCTTCAAATCGCTGCCGTTCGATGCGCTGACCGATCTCACACCGGTCTCCTATTTCGCGGATGCACCTTACATTCTGATCAGCGCCGCCACCGCCCCGCACAAGTCGCTTGCGGAGCTCGTGGCCCATGCGAAGTCCAACCCGGACAAAACGAAAATTGCGTCATACGGCGTGCAGTCGAACACCGACATCGTGGCGCGACGTTTCAACATGGCACTTGGCACGAACCTGTCGATCATCGCCTATCAGGGCGGCTCCCCGGCGTTCAATGCGATCATGCGCGACGAGGTGCAATTGCTGTTCCCGACGACGGTCGCATCGCGCCCCTTCATCGTGAACAATCAGGTGCGCCCCTATGCGGTGACCACCGAGGCGCGCGTGCCGCTCTATCCGGACGTGCCGACGCTGAAGGAGCAAGGCCTCGATGTGGTCGACGGCGCTGGCTTTGGCCTGATGGGCCCCAAGGGCCTCTCGCCCGATATCGTCAAGGCTGTCCACGAGGCGCTGATGGCGGAGATTGCCAAGCCCGAGATCGCAGCGTTTCTGAAAGACCTGGGACTCGTCATCATCGCCAGTACGCCGGAGCAGTTTGCCGCCAGGCTCAAGCAGATGACGGCCCAGTGGGCTGAACTGGCTGCCAAGCTGCAACTGGAGAAGCAGTAGCAGCTCCGATCGAGCGCGCAGGTCGCTCCGCAGAACTCAGAATTCGTAGCCGAAGTGGCGGATCTCGGGCGCGTACCAGTCGGCCATCAGCGCGCGGCTTTTGTCGTCGTAGTAATCGCGGTAGCTGCCGGCACGCGCCTTCGAGACGTTGGCGTGCGGCAGGCTCACCTGTCCATTCAATCCGATCCGCTCGAGCACGGTTTCGAAATCCGCCTCGAGGGTCTCATAACGGCCGACGAAGTCGAGGAGCTGCACACCGTCCTTGGCGTAGAGGTCCCAATTCTCCACCCATGCGCGGCGCCGGTCCTGATTGAATGCAGCGAACGACGGCTTGGCGTCGTCCGGCTTCGACTTGGTCTTGTAATGATACCAGGAGACTTGGCGATCCCACGGATTCCGCTCGAACGAGAACTTGAAGTAGCTGTTCCAGACCTTCTCGCCGCAGTAGAGGCGCACGCGCCAGGCCGGCATGTGCTCGTAGTAGCCGACGGACGGGTGATAGTGCCGCTCGGGCCGCCCGAGCATCACTTTCCACAAGGGGCGCCGTGGCTTCTCAGGATGATCGATGCGGTAGTTCTGCGCCGGCTTCTGGCGCACGCCGCGAAGCTGCTCGCTCGCCTCCGTGATCACGTCGTCGGGCCCGCACACACCGGACAAGGCCGCCTCAACCGATGTCGAGCCGGTCTTGTAGGTCTTGATGTAGATGAACTTGTGCGCGTGGCTGAGGATCATAGCCGCGACGTAGCACAGAGCCGCAGCGCGCTCCAGCGGTGAGGCGCGGCAATTTCGTCCACGCCGGAGCAGGCAAAGCTCGCCAATTGCGCGGCATTTCTTCAGCCAGGTGGTGCAAGGGGCGAGAGCGCATCATCAGCAATCTGTCTGTCTTACAAAAGACAGCGCGCGCCGCCGATTTCGGCGACGATGATTTCGTTACTGGTAACGCGTTCAACACAACAACTCATTAGGAGTGAAATCGATGAAGAAGACCTCGACCATTTCGAAGCCCGGGCAGACGAACGAGACGACGCAGCAGCCAGTCAAGGTGCGCATCGGGGATGGTTTTCAACCGTGGCCGGTGAAGGTTCGGATCGGCGACGGTTTCCAGCCTTGGTGATTTGAAACGGTTTGCCCAGCCTGACTTCGGGCTGGGCGAGCTGACCGATTGTTACATTTCTGCATTTGCTGGCATTGCAAGGCGCATCATGACAGATCAACCTCAGCCTAAGCTTGTTCGCTTTATCCAAATTGTCGAAACGCAGCGTTTGCCAAGGAGAGCTGACCGATCGGTCGGTGGAACGCTTCCAGTTCGTGCGTTGAGGTACTGTGAGCCCGTCGCGAGCGCTTCCACTTTTGGCTGGCATATCTTCCTGCCTCGCCGATTCCGGCTACTTTGGGATGGCCACGAGATCTTCTGGCAGCTTCCCGATATGCAGGACTGGCATCCGCTGAGGCAAATTCACTATCCGGATTTTCCCGAGGTGTTTGATGCGGCAGCACCCAGCGAAGCCAAGGGCTATGCTCCGCCTTTTCTCACAGCCGGGATCCAGCCAGGTTATGTTCAAGTGTGGCCCGGTTGCATGGCATCGACGGCGCCTGGTTGGAGCCTGCTGGTGCGGCCCGTAGCTAATCTCGCGCGGCCGTCGGGCTACGAGCTGTTCGAGGGAATAATCGAAACTGACACATGGTTCGGTCCATTGTTCACGAATATCCGGCTCACAAGAGCCGGGATGCCGATCGAATTCGACGACGATATTCCGTTCATGCAGGTGCAGCCGCTGAAGCGAGGCCTCTACGACGAGAAACTTCTGTCTGATTACGAGGTCAACTCGGATCTCACATCGTTGAGCGACGGCGAATGGTCCCGATACGTGACGACGGTTGCCAAGCCAAATGCTTCTAACAATCGGAGACCCGGTGCCTACGCTGCCGCCGTGCGGAAGGGCAAGGCGTCGATTGCAACGAGCGAAACGGAGCAACAATCGGCTGGCCTATAACGCAGCGCCAATGCCAGCCGTGCGAAGTTGCGTGCGATAGAGCTCTTGACCCACCGGATCGCGCAAGGGGCACTTGATAATGCCGTTTGCGCCGAAATTCGGCTCGAGGCGCATCATCTCGGCGTTAAGTGCGCGCGCTTCGTCGACACGATCTGCGCCGACAAGAGCAGCCATGAGCACCTTCAATGTGGCCGTATAACGTGGATTCTCGGCAAGCGATCTGCGCAACAGCTTCACTGCAGCTTCATAGTCCCCATCGGCGTAACAACTTACACCCACGAAGAAGTAGAATTGATAGATATTCTGATCGAGTGGAGACAGCCAGATCGCATGCTCTGCGTTCCTTCTGGCTTCCTTGGCCCGACCTAGATATGTCAGTGTGCCGCTGGACAGGCACCAAGCGAGAGCGTCATTAGAACACGCCTCAAGTGATCTCCGGAGAAGGCCGAGACCCTGCTCGTAGTCGGATCTCAGATAAGAATTCAGGTGCCCCGCTGTAGCGAGCGCTAGAGAATTGCCGGAGTCGAGCGTTATTGCGTGGTTCGCAATCTCCAGCGCTTTTTGAGCCGTTGCTTGTCTGTCGGCCGCCCAGGCCTGTCCCACTCGAATCGAAGCTGCCCGAGCCCGCCACGCATGCGCAGAGGCAAATGTGGGGTCCAGAAGGCAGGCTTCGTCGAGCAAATGCTCGGCGCGAGTTAGTCCCTCCCGGCTTAGCGTTTCCATCTCCGACAAAGCCTGAAGCATCAGATCGTACGCCGTCCGATTCTTCATCGACTTGCGATAGACCCGCGCAAGTTCTGCCTCACGAATGGACGGCACCATGTGGTTGATGATACGCGCAACGATGCGTTTCTCGAACTCGATGAAATCGCTGATGTGGGCGTCACATGAGCCGATGGTGACGTGCGCGCCGGTCAGTGTGTCGTAGAGCGTGTAAGAGAACGATAGATCCTGATCGATCCGGACGACGTGCGAGGAGACTACGTAGTGAACACCAAGCTCTACGCCGAGCTGACGGGGATGAACCGCGGGGTTCCGGTACTTGAGTGCGGTCGATGTGTTGATGACGTGGATGTCAGGAACTTTTGACAACGCATCAATGATGGCGCGGGTCAAACCGTCCGTCCTGTGGCGCGGCAGGATCTCATCTGCATGCGCCCGTAGCGGCAGCACGATGATGGCCGGCAGTGCGGCGCGCGTTGCCGCAAGCTGCCCCGGCTGGATACGCGGTTTGACGAAATCAACTGCTTCCATCGCGCAGTTCCCTCTCACGCGACACATTTGACGGGTTGTTACGCTGATTGACCGTCGCCAGGCGCCTCGCGCGTTGCCGCAAGATGGCCCTGCCGGAAACGCGGCTTGACGAGTAGACGATGCATCGCGAACTATTCCCCGCAGGCGATTGTCCCAACCGTGGCGCTCGTTCGGTACAACTCAGAATTGTCAGCGTTCTGTACCATTAGCAGTGCCGAAGCGAACAACTCTTGTTGGCACATAGACTTATGAGCTCCGTTGATCGGCTGTTACGAACCAACCCAATCATCGCTCAGCGTCTTGCCAATTGGCAAGAAAGAAAATCTGATTTCAGAGACAACTACCGGCAACAGATTCGGGCTCGTACAATTAAAAGTAGCAGACGCACACTCCTGAAGTCGCGCTGTGTCGGTCTCCTGTCAGTAGCATTTGGTGCGCTTCTCGCCACCCCGGAACCGGCCCTGGCCCAAACGGCAGCCGTTGCTACGCCGCCAGACCCGAAGGTGCTCGCCTACGGCCGCCACCTCGCGCACGAGTGCACGTCGTGTCACAGAATTGACGGCACGGACAACGGCATCCCTTCGATCACGGGCTGGCCCGCGGCGACCTTCGTTGAGACCATGGGCTATTACAAGACCGGCGCACGGCCCAATCAGGTGATGGTGTCCGTCGCGAAGTCACTCGATGACGAGCAGGTGGCGGCGCTCGCTGCCTTTTACGGCTCCCTCCCGAAGCGGCAGAAGGCGAAGTAGCGGCCTCAGGCTGCGTCATTTGCGAGCCAGACTGTGCGGCGGCAAGGAATCCGGCTGCACACTGCGACCGGCTGGCATGCGCGCTGCAGTTTGCGATGACGCGCGCGAATGATCCGGCTAGGCTTGATCGACATCTCATCGCGATCGGAGAAACGCCATGGCGGCATCGGGCCTCAGCATCGGCAACATCACCATCCAGCGCGTCGTCGAAATGGAAGAGCCGCTGTTCGACCCGCACGCGTTCTTCCCGACGCTGTCGAAGGAGACGATGGAGGAGAACCGCGCGTGGATGGAAGCGGGCGGCTTCATCGACAAGGCCACCGGCAAGCTGGTGCTGTGCATCCAGAGCTACATCGTCAGGACGCCGCACCACAATATCCTGATCGACACCTGCGTCGGCAATCACAAGCCGCGCCCCGCGCGTCCGTTCTGGAACATGATGACCTCGGACAAGTACGAGAAGGGCTTCAAGGCGACAGGCCTCTCGTTCGAGGACATCGACTACGTCATGTGCACCCACCTGCACGTCGATCACACCGGCTGGAACACCAAGCTTGAGAATGGCCGCTGGGTCCCGACATTCCCGAAGGCCAAGTATGTCTTCGCCGATCGCGAGCTCGAGTTCTGGACCGAGCGGCACAAGAAGGACCCGGCAGCCTGCCCCTGGGTGACCGACTCGGTGCTTCCCATCGTCGAGGCGCGCCGCACCGAGGTCGTGAAGAGCGACCACCAGCTCAATGACCTGGTGACACTGATCCCGACGCCCGGCCACACGATCGACCACTACGCTGTGCACGTCGGCAAATCAGGCGCCGACGCGGTGATCACCGGCGACATGATCCACTCGCCGCTGCAGGCGCGCTATCCGGAGCTCGGCATGATGGCCGATTACGATTCCAAGATCGCCGGCGAGACGCGCCGCAAGTTCTTCGGGCGATTCGCGGACACCTCGACACAGATCTGCACCGGGCACTTCCCGTCGCCGTCCGTCGGGCGCTTCTCGAAATGGGGCGACGGCTTCAAGTTCGTGCAGAGCTGAGGGGGCTCTCAACAATCAGCCGCAATACCGTACCAGCGCCCGGTCCCTGATCGCGATCGAGCTTGCTCACGACCTTTCTTTCTTGAGACTGCCGCGCCTTAAACGTCGAGGTTGGCGACGTTCAGGGCATTGTCCTGAATGAATTCGCGGCGGGGTTCCACCACGTCGCCCATCAGCGTCGAAAAGATCGTGTCGGCTTCGTTCAGGTCGCCGATCTTCACCTGCAGCAGCGTCCGCGCCTCCCGGTCGAGCGTCGTTTCCCAGAGCTGCTCCGGGTTCATCTCGCCAAGGCCCTTGTAACGTTGCAGCGATATTCCCTTGCGGCCCTGATCGTAGACGGCATCGAGCAGCCCGCGCGGACCTGTGATGATTTTCTCCTCGTCCTTGCGCTTCAGGACGGCTGGCCTTCCGTAGACCTCTTTCAGGTGCGCATGGCGATCGTTCAGGCGCCGCGCCTCCTGCGAGCCCAGCAACTGCCGGTCGAGATACTGCACCTCCGTGACGCCGCGCACTTGGCGCTTGAAGACGAAGCCTTCGTTGCCGAAGCGGCCGGACCAGCCGCGCTCGGTTTCCTCCGCGACCTCGTCCAAATGCCTTGCAACTTCCTCCGCCACCTTGTTGGCGGCCTCGGCGGAAAGCAGCAGCTTGGCATCGAACGCGCCACCGATTGCCGCCTGCTCGACGACGAAGCGGGCATAGCGCGAGTGAAGATCATCGATGACCTGGCGGATCGCGCGCGCCTGCTCGACCACATCGCGCAAATCCTTGCCGGCGCGCGTCTCGCCGGAGCCGAGCGTCAGCGTAGTGTTCTCGAGTCCGCCGTCGATCAGGTAGTCCTCGAGCGCGTTCTGGTCCTTCAGGTACGTGCCCGACTTGCCCTTGGTGACCTTGTAGAGCGGCGGTTGCGCGATGAAGAGGTGACCTTTTTCGACGAGCACCGGCATCTGCCGGTAGAAGAACGTGAGCAGCAGCGTGCGGATGTGGGCACCGTCGACGTCGGCGTCCGTCATGATGATGATCTTGTGGTAGCGCAGCTTATCGATGTTGAAGTCGTCGCGGCCGATCCCCGTGCCGAGCGCGGCGATGATGTTGGTCACCTGCTCTGACGAGAGCATGCGATCGGTACGCGCGCGCTCGACGTTGAGGATTTTGCCGCGGATCGGCAGCACCGCCTGATATTCGCGCTTGCGACCCTGCTTGGCCGAGCCGCCGGCCGAGTCGCCCTCGACGATGAACATCTCGGTGTTCGCCGGATCACGGTCCTGGCACTCGGCGAGGCCGCCGGGCAGGCGCAGGCCGTCGAGCGCGCCTTTGCGCCGTGTGAGCTCGCGGGCCTTGCGGGCGGCTTCGCGAGCAAGTGCGGCCTCGACAATCTTGGTGACGACGATCTTTGCTTCCTTCGGGTGCTCTTCGAACCATGCGGCGAGCTGATCGCCGACGATGTTCTCGACCACCGGCTTCACCTCGGACGACACGAGCTTGTCCTTGGTTTGCGAAGAGAACTTCGGGTCGGGCACCTTCACCGAGAGCACGCACGTCAGGCCTTCGCGGCTGTCGTCGCCGGTGAGATCGACCTTCTCCTTCTTGGCGATGCCGGTCTCGGCCGCGTACTTGTTGATGACGCGCGTCAGCGCGGCACGGAAGCCAGCAAGGTGCGTGCCGCCATCGCGCTGCGGGATGTTGTTGGTGAAGCAGAGCACGTGCTCGTGGTAGCTGTCGTTCCACCAGAGCGCGACCTCGACGCTGAGCCCGTCCTTGTCGCCGGTCAGCATGACCGGCGATCCGATCAGCGGTGTCTTCGATTTGTCGAGATAGCGCACGAAGGCTCCGACACCGCCGTCGTACTTCATGGACTCGGATTTGACGTCCGCGTGACGCATATCGGTCAGCGTGATCTTGGCGCCGGAGTTGAGGAACGCCAGCTCGCGGAGGCGGTGTTCCAGAGTGTTGTAGTCGAACTCGATTTTCGAGAAGGTCTTTGGGCTCGGCAGGAACGAAACCTCGGTGCCCTTCTCGCCCTTGGCGTCGCCGATGACTTTCAAGGGCGCGACCGTGTTGCCATCGTTGAACTCGATGAAATGCTCTTTGCCGCCGCGCCAAATGCGCGCCTTGAGCCACGTCGAGAGCGCATTGACCACTGAGACGCCGACGCCATGCAGTCCACCCGAAACCTTATAGGCGTTCTGGTCGAATTTGCCGCCGGCATGGAGCTCGCAAAACACGATTTCTGCGGCGGAGCGTTTGGGATCGTGGTCGTCGTCTTGTTTGATGCCCGTCGGAATGCCGCGGCCATTGTCGCGAACGGTAGCCGATCCGTCGGCGTTGAGCGTGACCAGGCATTCGGTGGCGTGGCCTGCCAGGATCTCGTCGATGGCATTGTCGACGACCTCGTAGACCATATGATGGAGGCCGGAGCCGTCGTCGGTGTCGCCGATGTACATGCCGGGACGCTTGCGCACGGCATCAAGACCTTTCAGCATCTTGATGCTGTCGGCGCCATAGTCCTCGGAGGCCTGCTTTTTGGCGGGCTCGGTGCTCATCTCAGCGGTGTCCTGGGGGTTCAATTTTGCTACGGAATTGTATAGCACGACTCGATTGAAGAAGCGCGCAAAATCGTAATTCGAACCCTCGAAATGGGTGTTTTTAATAGTCGCTGTTTCAATGGCTTAGGCCGTCGATGTGGAATGTTCGAGAATCAGGCCGCAGCTGCGATCCGCCCCTCCTCGACCTGCAGGAATTGCGCATCGTTCACTAAGGCGCTGAATGCGCTTTGATCCGTGCCCGTCATCCAGGCTTGGGAGCCGATCCGCAAGATTTCCTGGAACAGGGCGGCGCGGCGGCGCTCATCGAGGTGGGCCGCGATCTCGTCGAGAAGCAGGATGGGCGCTGTGCCATCCCGCCGGGCCTGCAGCAGCTCGGCATGCGCGAGGACGAGGCCGATCAGCAGGGCTTTCTGCTCTCCGGTGGAGCTATCGCTCGCCGGCATGGACTTTGGGCCGTGACCGACGACAAGATCACTGCGGTGGGGACCCGAAAGTGTGCGACCGGCAGCCCGGTCGCGCTCGCGGGTGGCGCTGAGCTCCTGGGCGTAGGCGTCCTCGAGGTCGACGGCAGGCTTCTCGGCGATGTCGGCCTCGAGCGGGCCGGCGACGGCGAGCGTCGCCCAGGGAAAAGGTGAGTCGGGTGCACGGGCGCGGCGCTCCTCGATGATCGCAGCGAGTGCTGAGACAGCCTCGGCGCGCGCAGCGGCAATGGCGACGCCCGTCTCGGCCATGATTGCTTCGAGCCCGGCGAAGCGAGTGTTGTCCCGCACGCCGTCTTCCAGCAGGCGATTGCGTTGTCGCATGGCGCGCTCGAATTGGTTGGAGCGCGTGCCGTGGGCGGGGTCGAAGCAGAGCACGAGGCGGTCGAGGAAGCGCCGCCGCTCCCCGGCGGACCCGGTGAAGAGGCCGTCCATGGCCGGCGTCAGCCAGATCATCTCAACGTGCTCCGCGAGAATGCCGGAGCCCGATTGCGTCTCGCCGTTGAGGCGTACTGTGCGCCCCGCGCGTTCGTTCTGCCCGCCGGCTGCGGATGCCGCCAACCCCGTACCGATGTCGATTGTGCCGGTCTCGGTCTCGAGCGTGGCGGCAACCGACCAGGCGCCGCTGCCGCTGCGGCGGGCGAGATCAGGATAGGCGGCGCGGCGCAGGCCCTGTCCAGCAGCGAGCAGCGAGACGGCTTCGAGCACGTTGGTCTTGCCGGCTCCGTTCGGTCCCGCGAGCACGACCGGCCGCTTGTCCAGCGCAAGCGAGAGCTGCGCATGGTTGCGGAAGTCGGTCAGCAGCAGGCGGGAGATCCACATGAGCTACCGCCTCGCCTCCGACAGCTCGCGGGACATGCGTGTCGAGTCGCCCCAGGTGGAGAGCCAGATCAGGACATCTGTGGCGATCGAGATCGTGCGATGAAGCGCTCGTCGAAACAGCGAGTCTCCCTCGATGTGGCCTTGCGCCGTGTGGAGGTGCGCCAGCTCCTCATTGCGAATGCTCGCGATCTCGCGATGAAGCAATTGATCACGCGACGCGAGAAACTGCAGCTGATCGTCGAGGTGCCGATGGACGGCCGCTTCAACGGCCGCCGTCGTCGTCCAGATGGACTGACGACCCAGCAAAGCGGTGCCGAAGCCCAGGAGTGCGCCACCGATGCCCCAGAGCGACATAATACGGCAAGGCCGCGCATTGCGGGGTGGCATAGCCGCTCGAAAGATTGCCCGGTGCTGGATTTCGTGCGTGAGCATCGCTGAGAGATGAGGAACGAGATCGGCGCAAAGTCGGCGCGAGACCCAGATCTGCGCCCGATAGATCTTGATCGCGCCATGCTCGCCGGCATGATTGACCTTGAGGATGCGAGCGATCGTCAATGCCTCTCGCGCAGTCACTTGCGCCATCCCGGCCGCTCCTCGGGCCATGCATCACTCGATTATTCGAACTCTTCGGAAATTCCGAAGAGCTGGATCACACCCGCATCGGCATCAGCACGTAGAGCGCGGCCTCGTCGCCGGCGTCCTTGACCATGGTCGGCGAACCTGGATCTGCCAGCATGAACTGCAGCTGATCGCTTTCGAGCTGGCCGCCGATGTCCATCAGATAGCGCGCGTTGAAGCCAATTTCCAGATTGCCGGCGCCATACTCGACCGGCAGCTCCTCGGTCGCGCTGCCGCCGTCGGGGTTCGTCACCGACAGGATCAGCTTGTCCTTGCCGATGTTGAGTTTGACCGCGCGGCCGCGCTCGCTTGCAATCGTCGAGACGCGGTCGACCGCTGCCATGAACTGCGCATTGGACACGCGCATGGCCTTGTCGTTGCCCTGCGGAATGACCCGCTGGTAATCAGGGAAGCTGCCATCGATCAGCTTCGAGGTCAGCACGATCGGGCCGAGCTCGAAACGAACTTTGCTCGGCGACACGCCGATTGACACTTGTGCGTCAGTGTCCTCGATCAAGCGGTGCAGCTCGTGCACGGTCTTGCGCGGGATGATGATGCCCGGCATGCCATCGGCGCCTTTGGGCTGGTCGAGGTCCAGCTGGGCGAGCCGGTGGCCGTCCGTCGCCACCGCGCGCAAGGCCGACTTCGAACCGCGCTTGGCGGTGTGCAGGTAGATGCCGTTGAGGTAGTAGCGCGTTTCCTCGCTGGAGATGGCGAAGCGGGTCTTTTCAATCAGCTTCTTGAGGTCCGCAGCAGGCACTTGGAAGGTGTGGGTCATCTCGCCGGCTGCGAGATCAGGAAAGTCGTCGGCGGCAATGGTCTGCAACGCAAAGCGGGAATGGCCAGCCGTAATCGTCAGTCGCTCGCGCTCGGCATCCCGCGTCATCTCGACCTCGCTGCCATCGGGGAGCTTCCGAACGATATCGTGCAGCATGTGGGCGGGAACAGTGATGGCGCCGGGAGTGGAGACCTTCGCTGGAGCTTCCTCTACGACCTCCCGCTCGAGGTCGGTCGCCTTGAACTGAAGCTCGCTGCCTGATGCCTTGAGTAGGACGTTGGACAGGATCGGTATCGTCGTCCGGCGCTCGACGACGCTGGTCACGTGGCCAAGCGCACGCAATAGCTCGCTGCGATCGATCACCAGACGCATGGATCAGCCTTTCCTCTCAGTCCGTCCTAGTTGCGGATCGCGCCGCGAAACGGGGACCCTTCCCGCCGTCGCCCTGGCATCCAGGGTCACGCTGAACTGGCGAATTGGCGGAGAATCAGTTGTGTCTCGAACTTGGCGCGTCACCCCCGAAATTGCAAGGGAAACTCGGGCTTTTCGCCAGTTTGTGGCAGCAACAACATAAAAAGCGGGCGCAAGGCCCGCTTTCTCTTGTTTGTCCGGAACTTGGCTCAGCCACCTCAGGCTGAGGCGAGCTGCTTCTTCAGATCCTCGATCTCTTCCTTGAGCCGCGCGTTGCCGCCGATCTCCCCCTCGATCTTGCGGATCGCGTGGAGCACCGTCGTGTGATCGCGATTGCCGAAGCGGCGGCCGATCTCGGGCAGCGAGCGCGAGGTCAGCTGCTTTGCCAAGTACATGCCGATTTGCCGCGGCCAAACCACTGAACGGTGCCGGCGCTGCGAAAGGATGTCACCGCGCGAGATGCCGTAATGGCGCGAGATCACCTTCAAGATGTCCTCGATCTTGATCCGGCGGTGATCCCCACCGCTCTGGATCAGGTCCCTGATCACCGTCTCGACGATATCCTGGGTAATCGGCGTCTTCATGTACTGCCACGTCGCGTAGAGCCGGGTGACAGCGCCTTCGAGCTCACGGCCGCTCTCGGTCAGGCGATCTGCGAGCAGACTGGAGACTTCGGCTGGGATCTCGAACGAAGGATCGGAGGCCCGCTTCTCCTGTACGCGGCGATCGAGGATCTTGGCCCGCAAGTCGCGATCGAGCGGCCCGATCTCCGTCACCAGCCCGCGCTGCATGCGCGAGCGCATGCGGTCGTTGAGGCGCGTCAGCTGGCCCGGCGGACGAGCGGAGGCGACGACGAGTTGGCGCCCGCCATCGAGCAGCATGTTGATGATGTGATCGAATTCGAGCTCGGTCTTCTCGCCGTGCATGAACTCGAGGTCGTCGATCAGCAACACGTCGACTGACCGGAAGCGATCCTTGAAGGCCATCGCATCCTGATTTTTCAGTGCCTCGACGAATTGGAAGCGGAACCGCTCGGCTGTAAGGTAGAGCACTTGTGCATGTGGCGTCCTGCGCTTCACTTCCCATGCAATGGCGTGGAGCAGATGCGTTTTGCCGTGGCCAACGCCCGAGTGGATGTAGAGCGGATTGAACCCGCGCTCCTCGGCAAAGATCGTTTCGGCAACTTGAGTGGCGCCTGCATGCGCCATGCGATTGGCCGCGCCGACCACGAAGCTGTCGAACGTGTAGCGCGGATCGAGCGGCGATCCCTCGAGACCGTTGACCTGTGTGCGCGGCGGCAAACCCTGCATTGACGGCGCGCGCGCCGCTGCAGGCTTGCGGGCGTCCGAGCTGCGATCATCAGAGATCGGACCGCGCACTGCTGGCATTTGTGGACGCGCGGCCGTGCCGCCGGGCTGCCTGAGCAGAACCTCAACCCGATCGACGCCCGCGAACTCGCCCTTGGCGCATTCGAGGAGTGCGTCGATGTAATGTGTCTGAATCCAGCTTCGCAAGAACTTGACCGGAACAGTCAGCTTCAGCGCTGAGCTCTCGAAGCTCTGGAATTCAAGTGTGTTGAACCAGCTCTTGTAGACCTCCTCGCCGAGGCGAGCCATCAACCGGGCCTTGAAGCGCTGAAAATTCTGGGCCGCATCTTTCTGGTCTGCGCCATGGCAAGCTTGCGCATCGTCGCGCGCTGCCTTGTCCGGCGAGAAATCATTGTCTTGAGCCCAGGACGCATCTGTATCGCCCAAGGACTCCATATCCTTCCTGTCGGTCATAGTACCCCCGCACTATTTCGTTGCTGTCGCCGGGTCTCGCCCCGGTACTCCCTCCACCGCTCGCGCGGTTACGCTACGCCACACCTACTGCTACTCACCCTTGAACCCAGGGTAGACCCTCTACTTTCCACCCTGTCTGCGAA
Source organism: uncultured Hyphomicrobiaceae bacterium (assembly GCA_964500805.1). Lineage (GTDB taxonomy): Bacteria > Pseudomonadota > Alphaproteobacteria > Rhizobiales > Hyphomicrobiaceae. The sequence continues at coordinate 35,340 of CAZCQH010000005.1, read as the reverse complement.
CCGCGATGCTTAGTTTCGTCGAGTGGGCCCTCGAACCCCTCGGCGACGTTGTGGCATCGCTCGAATCCGGCGGCGACCATTGCCTTTGCCGCCTGCAGGCTGCGCCCGCCGGAACGGCAAATGAAATAGAGCTCCGTCTTTCGATCAGCACCCATATCCGTGAGCTGCTGCTGGAGCTGCTCGACGAATTGTGGGTTCGCGCGGTTATCCGGGAATGTCAGCCATTCGACGAGAACCGGACGACGGCCCAGTGAGGAGACGTCCGGCATTCCGACGAATGCCCATTCTGCTCGAGTCCGCACATCGATCAGAACGGCCTTCGGGTCAGATTGCAGCCGACGCCAAACTTCCTTGACAGGCACATCATCGACAATCGAGGTCACCTAACACTCCCACATCCAGTTACTGCGCAATCGTACCGACGAACGCAGACTTCAAAACCGCCTTCGACGGCTAACGCCAGACACTGGAAGGCCGCGTTCCAATACAAACAAACCGCCGCGGCAACGCCCACGCCAGACATTAACCCTTCTTTAACGATTGGCAAACTGCCAGGCCCGCCAGGTGCAGTCGGCTGGAGCGCTCGCATCTCGACGGGTGGATAGGCGAAGCTTGTGTGGATAAGCCCGTTGATGGCTCAGGGAAAAATACGGACGAAACCGCGGCGAATTAGGCTTGGATAAGCAAATGAAATGAATCGCGTTTTTGCTTGTTGCCGGTTTGACGGGCCCCACGCGGAAAATGAGCCTTCGCCTTCTAAAGCTCCAGCGTGTAATGAGAATCTCACGACACTATGCGCAGCAAGTTCACTTGTTCGTGGTCTGGACTCAACAGGCAACGGCAGGACACAAAATCCCGCCATTCCCCCGAAGAACGCCTATGCGGACATGCTTTTCACGCGGGCGGCCAGGCGCGAAACTTTCCGAGAAGCCGTCTTCTTGTGGACGATACCCCTCTGAGCGGAGCGCATGAGAATTGGTTCTGCAGCCTTGAGCGCAGCTGCCGCCACGACCTTGTCGCCTCCCACGATCGCTTCCTCGACTGCTCGAACAGTCGACTTCATTTGGGTCTTCCGCGACTTGTTGACGGCCTCGCGAGTTTTCGAAACCCGGGCTGCACGCTTCGCCGATTTGGTATTGGCCATTGTAGTCCCTTCTCGCTCTAACTCTTGATTAGGCTGCTCAATCAGCCGACTGTCGGTAATTGGCGGCGTCCCGTGAGACCGGTCCGCCCCTTCCTGGTTCTGTGGGTGCGACCTCAACGCAGCGCGAGCCGGCCGACGAATGGCCCACGCGACGTTGCCGCCCGAGGCATAACCAGGGCGGTATCTCGCGCTGCTATAGCACGAGCGCTTGGCCGGTCAACCGAATGCGCGATGTGCTGGGGCGTCGCGCCAGAAAACGACAACCGATTGCAATTCCGAGACGGGTAGGGCTCATAAAGGCGCCTCTGAGAGGGAGATTCGCATGGGCGCGACGATCATTTGGACGCTCGGGATCGGGGCCAGCGTCGCACTGCTGGTGATCTCGGCAGCAATGAAGCTCCACTATTTGCACATGGTCGTCGCGGCCGCAGTTGGCATTCTGATGGCCGTTTCGGCCTTCAAGGACGCCCGTCAATACGCAACGGGTCAGCCCGGTTTGGCGCGGGTTGCCAGTAACAATCTCCGCCACATGGGCATGATCTGGGCCTGGGGGGCGGTGACGATCTTTGCGACTTACGCCTTCCGCATTCTGACCTGGCGCGAGTGGATGACATTTTTCGTCGCGCTGATGGTGTTGTCGGGCCTGAGCCTGTTTCTATCGGCAACGCTGAGGAAGGACGCCGAGGCCGGCAGCAAGGACGAAACCATGCTGAAGGTCGCGCGCGGCTACGCGACCTTCATGCTGGCGGCCATGGTGATCACCGCGATCGGGCTCGTCGTCGACGGCAAGCTGTGGCGTTTCACGACGGTGGCCGGGCAGCGTCCAAACTCTCAGGATTGGGCGGCCAACAACATTTTCTTTTTCGGGGCTCTCGCGATGGCGGCCGTAGCCTGGCATACGATCCAGAGATTGAAGGCCACCAAGAGCTGAAACTGCAATGCTGAACATGTCGCCGCAGACTGCAATGCCGTGGCTTTCCGGTGTGCTCGTGGCGAGCGTCGCCGGCATGGTCATCGGCGGCAGACTGCAGCAGCTTGGCATCGTGCTCACCGCGGCCGGCCTATTCGCCTCCGCCGTCGTAGCGGTCTCGATCGCGGCGAATGCACCGTTGTGGCGAGACGGCCGTTTGGTGCTAAGCGCCCATGACGAGGCAGTCATCGCGCTCCGCCGCAATGCTCGCTTGATTGCAATGTCGTACGGCTGGGGGGCGCTCGCGATGCAGGCGCTCTACACGACACCGCTGACTGGCCTCCGGTGGCAGCATGGATGGCAGTATGCGCTGGCAATGCTTCTCCTGGCGATCGGATCCTACTGCTATGCGCGCGGCCTCGACAATGCTGAGCACCAGCACACGCTCATCGGACTTGGAGCGCCGCTCACGATAGCGAACTCCCTGCTGGCGGCCGGCGGACTAGTCTTCCTCGTCGGCTCGGGCAAGCTGCTGCTCTGGCGGGCCGACTGGGCCGCCAATCAGGTTTTCCTGTTCGGCGCACTGATCCTGATGGTGCTGTCGGCAATTGCCCTGAAAACGCACGCCCGGCTTACCCAGAGCTGATCCGTTCCAGGCTCCATCCGATCGTCGTCTCGCCGTTGGTTGCACAGCGAAGGACGATCTGTTGAGAAAGGCGCGCGGAATCGATGCGCGTCGTCTCGAGCCGCAGTTCCGCGCCTTCCGCCTTGAATCGCCAGCAGCGGCCGCCTGGTAGAATGATTGTGACGCTGCCGTCGGCAGCCTGACTTGCCTCGGTGGTCGGGTGCAGGTGAAACTGGACAGCGACAGGAACATCTTGCTTCAATCGCAGCACGCCGCTTGCGCCATTGAGCCGATCGTATCCCGAGAGCCGATTGCCATCGCGAGCAAGCCAAAGGTTGCGTGTGTGGGTGAGCTCGAAAGACGCAAGAAATCCGTCGTGCATCGCTTCGATAGTGCAACCCTCGGCAGTTTCGCGTGACGTGGCTGTCACGGTTCGAGGGCCTGCGACACCGATCTGGTCACGGCTCGCGCTGGCATCGGGAATTTGAATAAAGCGAGCGGAAGACCGCTCGGCGAGCGCGAGGGTGTTGTGCGCCGTGGTGGCGCGCCACGGTTGAATGCCAAGTGCGGTGGAGGCCTGTGCAACGCCTGGCCCTGGGTTGGTGAAGAGTGGCGCCGCACCATCGGAGAGCTCGAAGGCGAGACAACCGGCCGCCGCATCGCTCGCGTGCTCGATCGGCGGTGCGCTGCCGCAATCCATGATGAGCGTCACCGCCCCTGCTTCGGTACGCAAGTACCGCGAGGACGCGGAGAGACCAAGTCTCGGATTGGCGCCCGATGCATAAAGCAAGACGGTCGACAGCTCATCGAGCCGCCGTCGGCCGGCACCATTGAACGCGGCAAGGCGGCCGTCACCGAGCCGCATGTGGGCAAGAAAGGCGACCATGCGCTCTATGGTCTCGTGGAGCCCGTCCGGCAGTTCGAGCCCACGGCCCAAGTACGTCTGCCGCAGCGGCAGCAGGTCGAGCAGCAGCTCGAGTGTGCGCTCAGGGTTGCGGCTGATGTGTCCGCCATCGTCCAGGATGTTGCGTTCCAGCTCGGACATCAGCTCGCGCTCGGCCCGCACGAGATGCGCCTCCTGGTCCTTGATCGCGAGGTCGGCAAGCACGAGCGCGATCAGACCTTCCAGCCGGCCCGGACCTGCAGTGGAGCACGCGCGACCGAGACGGACCAGCTGCCGATGTAGGCTCTCGGTGATACGGTCAAATGAGGCCGGCTCGGCTCCATCGAGGATCAGCGGTGCATGACTGACCCAGGCGATGACTCGACGCGCCAGAATATCTGCCCGCCAAGCCACCGACTCAATCTTGGCGGTGCGCGTGATCCAGTCGTGGACGTAGGCGCGCGCCGTGTCGCGGGCGAAGCTCGTTTGCGCGGCCGTCAGATGATTGAGCCACCTGAAGCTCTGCAGCTCGGTTCGCCAGGCGAGGGGCGCACCCGCGAACGCAAAGGGTGAGGACTCGCCGACCGCCACCGACGTGCCGCCGAGGCCGAGATAACCGCACCGGAGCTCGTCGGCAAAGCTTGGATCAGTCGCGCGCAGATCGGATGGAATGACGGCGAACTCTTCGACCCCACGTCCACGCTGGCCGAGGGCGGGCCGCCGCCACAAGGGCCGTCGGTTGCGGCGCGCCATGGCGCGCTTCATGCGCCAGCGCTCAATCAATTTCGGTTCAGTCATCCTTTCTGGGTAGCGAGCGGCACAGCATGTGACAAGCCGCGGCAATCGCTGCGGCCAGCAACCTGTGCATTAAGGGAGCGCGGCTCAATGCCGGCGGACGAGGCGCGCCGCGTAGAAGCCGTCCATACCGCCTTCGCAGAGCGCGCCGTCCGCTATGCGCGGCAAATGAAACGGCAACGTCCGAAGGTCTCCAGCGGGCGTCAGCCAGGCTGGGTCGATCCCCGCATCCCGCGCTTCACCTGCCGATATCGATTCGCGCGCGAAAGCACGATGAGCCGCGAGAAACCGCTCGATCTGATCTGGACCCTCCTCGGGCTCGAGCGAGCAGGTGCAGTAGACGAGGCGGCCGCCGGCATTCAGGGCAGCGGCAGCCTTGGCGAGCAGCAGCGCTTGCAAGTTGGCGAGGCGGGAGATGTCCTCCGGTCGTTTCAAATGCAAAAGGTCGGGGTGGCGGCGGATGGTGCCCGTGGCCGTGCAGGGCGCATCGAGCAGCGCGAGGTCGAACGTCTCGTGTGGCGTCCAGGACCCGATGTCGGCCACGATGGTCACCACATGATCAGCGAGGCCGAGCCGCTCGATGTTCGCGCGGAGCCGTTCGAGCCGCTTCGCCGACGCATCGACGGCAAAGACGCGAGCACCAGCCGCAGCGAGTGCAGCGGTCTTGCCGCCTGGCGCCGCGCAGAGATCCGCCACGTTTCTCCCCGCGACGTCGCCCAGCAGTTTTTGCGGCAGTGCTGCCGCCGCGTTCTGCACCCACCAGGCACCATCGGTATAGCCGGGCAGATCCTCGACGCGTCCATGCTCGGCGAGGCGGACGGATCCTGTCGCGAGCAGCTTGCCGCCAAGCCGCGCGGCCCACTCCGGCGCGCCAACGCGTGATTTCAGCGTCAGATCGAGCGGCGCCTCGACAAGGCTCGCGGCGCTGATCTGCCGGGCAAGCTCCGGACCATAGACAGTCGACCAGCGAGCGAAAATCCAGTCCGGAATATCGGCTGCAGTCGTGTCGAGGCTTGCGAGAATGGCTGCCCCTTCGTTCGCGACGCGCCGCAGCACAGCATTGCCGAGCTTGGCGTAGCGGTGTGCCGTGCGGTCCCGTCGCAACTGCTCGACGGCGAGGTTGATGGCCGCGTGCGGCGGCGTCTCGAGCAGGAGGATTTGCGCCGCACCCATCAGCAGAATGGTTTTTGCCCGCCTCGCCTCCTCCGGCAGCGGCCGCTCGATGAACCGGCCAAGCACAGCGCCGAGCGAACCCAGCCGACGCAGCACCGTGGCGGCGATCAGCCTCGCGAATGCGCGATCGCGCTGGTCAAGCGCAGCGAGGCGACCAGTTCCGTTCTCCGCCGACAGGGCCTCGTCGAGAGTCTGACGCCCGCCGAGAACACGATCGATGAGCCCAGCAGCAACGTCGCGCGCGGCCAAGCCGGCAACGTTGGAACGTCCATCGTCGTTGCCGTGAAAAACCGCGGCGTGCGCTGGCCCTCTCTTCGTTCGAGCCGCCGATCCCGGTGTTGGGTCAAGCGTTCGAACCTTCTGCCCGACTGTTTTGCGGTTGCGCTCCCTGCCCTTGCCGCGCAGCCCGCCACCGGCACCTGTTCGGGCCGCCTTCACGCGAAGCACTGCGCGCCGCTGTCGCGTGCCACTCCCTCGCGCGCGGTTTCGCCGTTAGCCCACGACTGCAGTCGCCTCATTCATCTGACCTTCGTGAAATCACCGGCCGGTATCGTTGGCCTGGCCGGCTCCGGCGCCGTGATGTCGATCGGGGTCGCTTGGCCGGGCGTACTTTTCATAAAGGCGAGGCCTTCCTCCTCCGTGTCGAATGTATTGCTGTAGAGCTCCATCATCAGCCCGTCGGGATCGAGGAAGTAGACGCTCCGCGTCATTCCGTGATCGACGATGTGATCGATCACCGCGCCGGCGGCCGTCAGGCGCTGATGCGCCTTCTGCAGGTCGGCATAGCTCGTGACTTGGAATGCGAAGTGGTTGAGGCCGATCTGGCCTTTCCTTGCAGGCGCGGCATCCGGCGGCGCCTTGAAGAGGGCGAGGTTGTGATGAACGACCCCGCACGTGAGGAACGCCCCCGTACCATCCGGCCGGTAGCGCGCCAGCTCGAAGCCGACCACGTCGCGGTAGAACTTCGCTGAGCGCTCGACGTCGCTCACATTCAGCACCACGTGGCCCAGGCTTTGCGGAATGCTCATGGCAAGCTCCAGCGGTTGCAGCAGTCTTCAGCTTACCCTTCCCGCACCCGAGAGGCCAGAGCGCTGGAGGCAATCAACCCCAAGGACCACGCGGGCGGATCGGCGCCGGCTGATCGAGAATGCCACGCCCCGGTCCCATTGCAACCCGGCGCCCGGAGCCTGCCATGTCGAAGGCGACACCCATTTCGCCGGCAAGCTTCTCGAGCTCCGTAATTCGGTTCTCGGTTGCAGGATGCGTTGTGAAAAGGCTGTCGATGCCGCCTGCGGTCAGCGGGTTGATGATGAACAAGTGCGCCATAGCAGGGACACGCTCCGCGAGCGGGTTCGGAATGCGCTGCACGGCCTGTTGAATGCGCGCGAGTGCGGAGGCGAGCCACGCCGGATTGCCGCAGATCATCGCACCCAGACGGTCCGCCTGATATTCGCGCGAGCGGCTGATCGCCATCTGTATGAGCATGGCCGCGAAGGGCGCGGCAAGCATGACCGCAAATGTCGCGAGCCGCCCATGTTGGTTGCCGTTGCGATTGCCGCCGAAGATCGCAGAAAACTGGAGCCACTGCGCGATCATCGAGATGGCGCCGCCGATGGTGGCGGCGATCGTCATCGTTAGTGTATCGCGGTTCCTGATGTGCGCGAGCTCGTGCGCCATCACGCCCGCCACTTCTTCCCGCGAGAGAAGGTCGAGCAGGCCGGTCGACGCGGCCACCGCGCCGTTCGCCGGGTTGCGGCCCGTGGCGAAGGCATTCGGCTGCGGATTGTGCATCACATAGACCTTGGGGCTCGGCAGCTCCGCCCGGGCCGCCAGGTCTTGGACAATGCGGTAGAGCTCGCCACCGGAGCTGGCGTCCACCTCCTGTGCGCCCTGCATCCGCAAGACGATCTTGTCCGACTTCCAGAAGGCAAAGCCGTTCATCACCAGCGCGATCACGAACGCGACCACGAGGCCCGTCTGGCCGCCGATGAAACCGCCCAAGGCGACAAACAGCGCTGTCAGCATAAGCAGCAGCAGGGCAGTTCTGGAGTAGTTCATCGGCATGTGAACACCCTCGCCTGGAACACAAGTGCGGGCTGGCGAATTTCCTTTCCGCGCATGATATATGGGTAGGCGTGTCCACCATAGACAAGGTTCAGCAGGTGACGGCGACGGAATCGACGAACAACGCCCGAGGCAGCGCTCAAACCGATGCGTCTGCCGATACCGCCCCGCGCAAGCCTCTGACCGCGGAAGCGCAACGCGCTCTGGCGGAGGCAGAGGAGCGCCGCCGCCAGCGCGACGAGGCCCAAGCGGCGATCGGCGATCAGCCGAAGGAGCTTGGCGGCCGCAAGGGCCCCGACCCCGCCCGTTACGGCGACTGGGAGAACGGTGGCATCGCCTCCGACTTTTGATCGCGCATCACGTCGGCGCTTTCATCGCAAAACATATGCGCCGGTTTCCTGGCCGCCTCGGCGTCTCGGCGTCACGGCTTGTGAACCGGCACCGCCCTGTCGGCCCTGCCCCATCGATGGCCTCGGATCGCATCCCGCCAATGTTTCACGTGAAGCAACGATACAATTGTAGCTAATAATGATGAATGCTGCAGATGGTGCAGAAGAGTGACGAGTGACTGGGTGAATGGTGACTAGAAGGCAACGGAATTGGCTCTGGCCGCCGCTCTAATCACCAATTACCACTCACCAATCACTCCTCCCGACTGTGGCCTGACCAGCGAAATCGATTTGTCATGGGCTAGAATCGACGCCAGCGCGTTTTCGGGCCGGGCAGGTAGGGGAGTAGCTTCCGAAAAACACCCCATCCCAGCCTCATCTACGTGCAACGGCGACCCCAAATTCGGGCGTTTTTTCTCTAGGCCGAAATTCCCAATTTTTCGGGTTCCGTCTGAACCGTCCGATGCAGATGCAACGCCGCCGTCGCGTGGCAAAACGAGCCCTCGCAGTGAGCGGGAGTTGAGCCAGCAACTGGCGCCGCCCGCCCTTCACGAGGTCCCGCAATCGAACCGTCGCCGAGGAGCCCCTCTCAGCAGTTGTAGTTCAGCTTCAGCCCCGGCTCCGGCCAGCGCATGACGCCGAGTTGCCCCTTGTCCGACAGCGTGATGTACGCGGTGCACATGTCCGGGCCGCCGAAGCAGATGTTGGTCGGATAGATATCCGGCACCTTCACCTCGCGCACGATCTGGCCCGAAGGCGAGATCTCGGTGATGTATCCCGTCGCCAGCGTCGCCACGGCGATGTTTCCGCTCGCCATCACCGCGAGGCTGTCGAAGCGCGCAATGCCGGGAAGGCCCGCGATCATGCGCCCGCTGTGCGGTGCGAACTCCGATTTCGGCTTCAGTTTGCCGGGACCCTGCACCTCGAACGCCCAAAGCCGAGCGCCCTCGGTGTCGGCGGCATAAAGCGTCTTCCCGTCGGGCGAGAGGCCGCACCCGTTGGGCGAGAGGATCGGGTATGCGATCTCCGCAATCATCGAGCCGTCGGGCTTGGCGTAGTAGAGGCCGCCGTTGTCGCGATGGCGCGGATAGCGCTTGCCGAGATCTGTGAAGTAGAAGCCGCCCTCTTTGTCGAAGACGAGATCGTTCGGCGCCGAGAGCGTGTGTCCGTTCACCTCCTTGTAGAGGAGCTTGTGTGCGCCGGTCTTGGGATCGATGCGCGAAACCCATCCGAACTTGTAGTCGGGATGCGGCCCGAGCCCCATCGAGTGACCTTCGACGTAGCGGCTGCCGCCGTTGTTGCAGAGGTAGAACGCGCCGTCGGGGCCAACCGCGAGGCCGTTCGGTCCGCCGCCCGTGTCGGAGAAGAGGCTCACCTTTCCGTCCGCGGTGATGCGCGTGCACCGCCCGTTGCGAATCTCGGTCAGCACGACCGACCCGTCGGCGCACGCGACCGGTCCTTCGGGAAAGCCGAGGTTCGAGGCGAGGATCTTCACGTCAGCTTCAGTGGCCATGGTGTGTCTCCAGTGATTACAAGAAATGATGAGCCGTAGAGCCGTAGGTCGGAGTGAGCGGGCCCCGATGATTTCGATCCGGCACTGCGCCCGCTCCCGCGAAGTCCGACATCTTGTGCACCGCCGCCGTAGGTCGGAGTGAGCGGGCCCGATGATTTCGATCCGGCACAGCGCCCGCTCCCGCGAAGTCCGACAGCCAAGCCCAGTGCGTGTCGTTTGTCGGACTTCGCCGGAATGAGCGCTGTGCCTGGCTTCGACGACGTGGGCCGGCTCACTCCGACCTACGACCACCGCCTCACGCCGCCGCGCCGACTTTGCGCAGGTACCATTCGCCGTCGCCAAACATCGTCTCGCACATCGTCAGCCGCTTGTAATAATGGCCGATCGAGAGCTCGTCGGTCATGCCCATGCCCCCGTGCAGCTGGATGCCCTGCCCGCCGACGAAGCGTGCACATTGCGCTGTCTTCACCTTGGCCATCCACACGAGCTTCTTCGCGTTGGCAGCGTTGTCATCGAGCGCCTGCAGCGCGGCGTGCACGATGGCGCGCGCCTCCTCCGTCGAGACGCTCATGTCGACGAGACGGTGCTGCAGCACCTGGAACTTGGAGAGAGGCTGGCCGAACTGCTGCCGCGTTTTCAGGTATTCCACCGTCTGGTCAGTGACGGAGGCCATGGCGCCAACGGCTTCCGCACACGATGCGATGACGCCGCGGTCGATGACATCGTCGATGATCGCCATTTGGTCCGTCTCGCCGTCGCCGAGCTTGTCGGTGGCCGGAACTGCGACACCGGCGAGCTTAACCGTCGCGCCAGGGCGGCCGTCGAACGCCGGCGCCTGATTGAGTGTGACGCCTGCGGCCGTGCGCGGCACCAGGAACAGCGCAACCGGGCCCGAGCCTGAGCCGATGCGTGCGGAGACGACGAGCTTGTCGGCGACATTGGCGTGCAGAGCAAAGGCCTTCTCGCCATCGAGGACGTACCCACCACTACCTTTCCGCGCGACCGTATTGACGTAGTCGCGCGCATAGCCGCCGCCGGGCTCGCTGTGGCAGAAGGCGAGCAGCAGATTGCCGGCGGCCACATCGGAGAGCAGCTTCTGCTGATCAGCGTTGCCGGCCTTCTCGATGGCGCCGGCACCGAGCACCACGGTTGCGAGGAGCGGCTCCAGCACAATGTGCCGTCCTGCCGCCGCCATCACGATACCAAGCTCGGTCATGCCGCCACCGGCGCCACCCTGAGCCTCGGGAATGGCGATGCCGAGCCAGCCCATCTCGGCGAACTGCTTCCACTCCGCGCGGCCGAAGCCCTCGCTGCCGGGCCCTCGCGCGAGCTTCTTCCAGTGTTCGAATGCATACTTGTCGGCGAGCAGCTCGGTCAGGCTGTCATGGAGCATCTGGCGGTCGTCAGCGGCGAAGGAGGGCATTTCGTATCTCTACAGTTTGGGTATCGTTCGTTGGTAGGCGGCTGTGGTCGGGGTCAGACCCATGGGTCTGACTCCTGATTGGCTCACAATCCCAAAGCTCCCTTGGCGATGATGTTCTTCTGCACCTCGCTGGAGCCGCCGTAGATTGTGGCGGCGCGGCGGAGCAAATGCTCGTAAATGGCTTCCGCGGACTCCTCAGGCCCGATCCGCTCTCCGTTCCAGCCGGCCTTCAGCGAGTCCGTCTGATAGACGAGACCATGCCGGCCGAGCACATCGATGCCGGTTTGCAGGATCGCCTGCTGCAGCTCCGTGCCGCGCAGCTTCAGCGCCGCAGCGCCCATCAGGGACGGCGCCCCGTTGGCCCGTGCCGCGGCGAGCTGATCGGCCGCCAGCGCCTTCACTGTCGCAAACCCCACTTCCAGCTCGGCGAGCCGGCGCTGGAAGATCGGGTCCTTCATCAAGGCTTCGCCGCCGTCGCGCGTTTCATTGATGAGCCGCCGAATCTGATCGAGATAGGACTCGAACTTGGCGACATCCACCGTACCGACGCGCTCATTCGCGAGCAGGAATTTGGCGTAGGTCCAGCCCTTGTTCTCCTCGCCGATGCGGTTCTTGATGGGAACGCGCACGTTCTCGAAAAACACCTCGTTCAAGTGATGGCCGAGATTGATGCCGATGATCGGGCGCACGGTGATGCCTGGCGTCTTCATATCGATCAGCAGGAATGAAATTCCTTCCTGCTTCTTCGCTTTCTGATCGGTGCGCACCAGTGCGAAGATCCAGTCGGCCCAATGCGCCATGGAGGTCCAGATCTTCTGGCCGTTCACGACGTAATGATCGCCGTCCCGGTCCGCACGCGTCTTGAGACCGGCGAGGTCGGAGCCTGCGCCCGGCTCGGAGTAGCCCTGGCACCACCAGATGTCGTTCTTGATGATGCCGGGCAGGTGCTGCCGCTTTTGCTCGTCGTTGCCAAAGGTGTAGATGACCGGTCCCGCCATGGTCGGCCCGAACGAGGGCAGCGGCGGCGCGCCGGCGCGGCCGGTTTCCTCCTGGAAAACGAGAAACTGCTCGGGCGTCCAGCCGAGCCCACCGTGCTGCGTTGGCCACTTGCCGGTGATCCAGCCTCGGGTTCCGAGCTTCTTTAGCCACGCATCGTATTCCGGCTTCTCAATGAGCTGGCCGCGCGCCTGCTTCTGGCGAATTTCCTGCGGCAGCTCCTTCTCACAAAACGCGCGCACTTCGGCGCGGAAGGCATCCAGCGATGTGTCGTGCTCGATGGCTCGTACGAACATTTGCGACCTCACGTTTGTTCACCCTCTCCCCATTGCAAGTGCAGAGCAATGGGGCGAGGAGATTCGAGCGCGCGTTTTCTGCGCACATTGGTCGGGGTCAGACCCATGGGTCTGACCCCCTGGTACGTTCAAAGCCCCAGCGCACCCTTGGCGATGATGTTCTTCTGCACTTCGCTCGAACCGCCGTAGATGGTCGCGGCGCGGCGGTAGAGATGCTCGTAGATGACGTCGGCGGACGACTCCGGCCCGATCATCTCGCCGTTCCAACCGGTTTGCAGCGCATCGCTCTGATAGACCATGCCGTAGCGGCCGAGCGTATCGATGCCGGTCTGCAGGATCGCCTGCTGCAGCTCCGTGCCGCGCAGCTTCAGCGCGGCCGCACCCATCAGCGATGGCGCGCCCTGCTGGCGAGCGGCAGCGAGCTGGTCGGCCATCAGCGCTTTCACGGTGGCAAGACCCACCTCCAGCTCGGCCATGCGGCGCTGATAGATCGGATCGTCGGACAGCGACTTGCCACCGTCGCGCGTCTCGGCGACCAGCGCGCGGATCTGCTCGATGTTGCCTTCGATCTTCGCCACGTCGACGTTGCCGACGCGCTCGTTGGCCAGCAGAAACTTGGCGTAGGTCCAGCCTTTGTTCTCCTCGCCGATGCGGTTCTTGATCGGAACGCGCACGTTGTCGAAGAACACTTCGTTGAGATGATGTCCAAGCGTGATGCCGATGATCGGGCGCACGGTGATGCCCGGCGTCTTCATATCGATCAGCAGGAACGAGATGCCTTCCTGTTTCTTGGCGGTCTGGTCCGTGCGCACCAGCGCAAAGATCCAGTCGGCCCAGTGCGCCATCGAGGTCCAGATCTTCTGGCCGTTGACGACGTAGTGATCGCCATCCTTGTCGGCGCGCGTCTTCAATCCCGCCAAGTCAGAGCCCGCGCCCGGCTCCGAATAGCCCTGGCACCACCAGATGTCGTTCTTCTGAATGCCGGGGAGATGCTGCTTCTTCTGCTCCTCGGTGCCGAACGTGTAGATGACCGGGCCCGCCATGGTCGGTCCGAACGAGAGCACGGGCGGCGCGCCGGCGCGCCCCAGCTCCTCGTTGAAGGCGATCTGCTGCTCGGGCTGCCAGCCGAGGCCGCCCTTCTCTTTCGGCCATTTGCCGGTGAGCCAGCCCTTGGTGCCGAGCCGCTTCAGCCACTGATCATACTCGGGCTTTTCCAGATGCTGGCCGCGCGCCTGCTTGCGCTTGATCGACTCCGGCAGCTCCTTCTCGCAGAAGGTGCGCACCTCGGCGCGGAATCGATCGAGCTCGCTGTTGCGCTCGACGGAGCGGATGAACATGTGGGGCCTCCAAGGTCGCGACTGTCGCGGGCGTCGGAGGAAAAGCTAGAAGGCTGAGGGGCGGTTGGCAATTGGGAGTTGCCGGCGGGCAGGCCTCCCCACTCCGCAGAGGCGGGGGCTATGTCCTCGAGGTTGGCGTTCCTGTGCAAGACCACGCGGGAAGGCCGTTTCACCTTCAGCAAGCAGCGCGTCCAAAACAACGGCAATTAGTGTACCATGGACACCGGGAACATTCTCGATCAACGCATCTCGAACTACGGCGACACTTATCACCCCAGCGGCAGCGCGTTGGAGTGCTTCACCTGCCCCAAAGCGAAACTCGATTCGATGTTGGCGATGCCGTCGATGCGGGTCAGCGTTTCCTTCACGAAGCGCTCGTAGTCGGCGAGATCGCGGGCAACGACGCGGAGCAGATAGTCGCGCGGGCCGGTCATCAGGTAGCACTCCAGCACCTCTGGACAGCGCCTCACGGCCGCCTCGAAGCGGGCGAGCTGGTCCTCGCCTTGCCTCTCGAGCTTGATGGACACGAATACCGACACCGGAAGGCCAACTTTCTTCTGATCGACCAGGGCGGTGTAGCCCCGGATGATGCCGGCCTCCTCCAGCAGTCGCAGGCGTCTGAGGCAGGGGCTGGTGGTCAGCCCGACCTTCTCGGCGAGCTCCGTCGCCGTAAGGCGCCCGTTTTCTTGCAATGCGGCAAGCAGCCGGCGGTCGATGGCATCGAGCGAAGGCGCGGAGTTTGGCGAATTCATGTGGTGCAGTGCTGATTCCAAGAGAAAACATCGCGACAGAGGCATTGACGTTAGCGAAATTTGGCAGAAAACGCCACTTGAGCTTCGTTAGAATGGATCCGTAAGCCCGCAGGAGCCGTCCCATGGCAGACTTGGCCGAAGCCAAGGTTGCAGCAGAAACCGTTTCGCTTGCCGAGGTGAAGCGCGCGGCGGATGTCATTCGCGGCGCCGTTGCCGTCACCGACTGCGATCCGAGCCGCACGCTCTCCGAGATCCTGGGCGCCGAGATCTGGCTGAAGTTCGAGAACCTGCAGTTCACCGCGTCGTTCAAGGAGCGCGGCGCACTGAACCGGCTTGCCGCCCTCTCGCCCGACGAACGCCGCCGTGGCGTCATCGCCATGTCGGCCGGCAACCACGCCCAGGGCGTCGCCTACCACGCCAAGCGGCTCGGCATCCGCGCGACCATCGTGATGCCCCAGGGCACGCCGATGGTGAAGATCGAGAATACCCGCCGGCACGGAGCCGAGGTTCTGGTGGAAGGCCCGACGCTGGAAGAGGCGGCGGCGTTCGCCGCGTCGGAAGGCCAGCGGCGCGGCCAGGTTTTCGTCCACCCCTACGACGACCCGCTAATCATCGCCGGTCAGGGCACCATAGCGCTCGAAATGCTCGACGCGGTGCCGGAGCTGGACACACTCGTCGTCCCGGTCGGCGGCGGCGGGCTGATCAGCGGCATGGCGGTCGCTGCCAAGACCATCAAGCCGTCGATCCGCATTATCGGTGTTCAGGCATCGCTCTATCCGTCGATGTTGAATGCGGTGAAAGGCGCCAGCCTCGCGATGCGCGGCGACACGCTTGCCGAAGGCATTGCTGTGAAGAAGCCGGGCCGCATTACAACCGAGATCGTCCGCCGGCTCGTCGACGACATCGTGCTCGTCACCGAGGAGCAGCTCGAGCACGCGGTAAGCCTGCTGATCAGCATCGAGAAGACGGTGGTGGAAGGCGCAGGGGCCGCCGGCCTCGCTGCCATCATTGCCAATCGTTCGATGTTCGCTGGCCGCAAGGTCGGCCTGGTGCTCTGCGGCGGCAACATCGACACGCGGCTTCTCGCGTCCGTGCTGACGCGCGAGCTGGCCCGCGAAGGACGCCTCTCGCAGCTCACCATCGACCTTGTTGATCAGCCAGGCCAGCTCGCGCGTGTTGCGACGCTGCTGGGTGAGGCTAGTGCCAACATTGTCGAGGTCTCGCACCAGCGCACATTCTCGGACCTGCCCGCCAAGGGCACGCTGCTCGAGGTCGTCATCGAGACGCGCGACCGCGCGCACCTCAACGAAACCATATCGAAACTGAAGGCAGCCGGCTTCGAGGTCGAGCTGCAGCAAAATCCCGGAGGAACCCGCTGATGGAAGGCTCACGCATGATCCCCGGGCAGGACAAGCCCGCGCACACGCCGGAGCTGCTCGCGATGCTGAGCGAGCTCGAGCGCAAGGTGCTATGGCTCTCGACCTACATGATTCACCACGCCAACCACGAGGTGAACCGCGGCGACGGCTTGAAGGTCGGCGGTCATCAAGCGTCGTCCGCCTCGCTCGCAACGCTGATGACGGCGCTCTACTTCCACGTACTCAGGCCCGAGGATCGCATCGCGGTGAAGCCGCACGCGAGCCCGATCTTCCATTCGATTCAGTACCTGCTGGGCAATCAGCAGGTCGATAAGATGATCAACTTCCGCGGCTTCGGCGGCGTGCAATCCTATCCGTCGCGCACCAAGGACAAGGCCGACGTGGATTTTTCCACGGGCTCGGTCGGCCTCGGCATCGCGACGACGGGGTTCTCGAGTCTGGTGCAGGACTATGTGCACGCCAAGAATTGGGGCGATGCTGCCTCGAGATGGCCAAAGGGCCGCCTCGTCGGTTTGATGGGCGACGCCGAAATGGACGAAGGCAACGTCTCCGAGGCGCTGCTCGAGTTCTGGAAGCACGGCCTCAAGAATTGCTGGTGGATCGTGGACTACAACCGGCAGAGCCTCGACAGCGTCGTGTCGGACAAGTTGTTCATGAAAGTGGCGGGGTTGTTCGAGAACCTCGGCTGGAAGGTGATCCTGATCAAGTACGGCAAGCTGCTCGACGCCGCATTCCGCGAGTCCGGTGGCGATGACCTGCGCCAGTGGATCGACGACTGTCCCAACGACGTCTACTCGGCGCTTGTCTTCGAAGGTGCCAAGGGCTGGCGTCGCGAGCTGGAGCAGGCCTTCGCCGCGAAACCCCAAGCGCTGGCGCTCGTCCGCGCGCGCGATGATGCAGCGCTCGCGAAACTGATGACCAACCTCGGCGGCCACGACATGGCCTCGATCCTCGAGGCTTTCGCATCAGCGCCGAACGATCAGCCGGCATGCTTCATCGCCTACACGATCAAAGGTTTCGGCCTGCCGTTCGCCGGCCACAAGGACAATCACGCCGGCTTGATGAACAAGGCGCAGATGCAGGAGTTTCGCTCAGCGCAAGGCATCAATCAGGGCGAGGAGTGGGACAAGTTCGCGGGGTTGCGTCTGCCGCGCGCCGAGGTCGAGGAGTATCTGGCGAACGTGCCGTTCAATGCCCGCGGCACGCGCAATCTGAAGGCGGCGAAAATCCCGCTGCCGCAGCTGCCGCCGATGCAGATCAACGGCCAGATTTCCACACAGGCCGGCTTCGGCCGCATCATGGACGAGATCGCAAAGCTCGGCGGGCCGCTTGCCGATCGCATTCTCACCACCTCGGCGGACGTAACTGTCTCGACCAATCTCGGGCCCTGGGTGAACCGGCGCGGTCTCTTTTCCATGGAGAGCAAGGAGGACGTCTTCAAGCAGCGGGGGCTCATGAGCCCGCAACGCTGGGAAATGAGCCCGGAGGGCCAGCATATGGAGCTCGGTATCGCCGAGATGAACCTGTTCCTGATGCTGTCGGCGGCGGGGCTTTCGCAAGCGCACTACGGCGAGCGCCTGATCCCGATCGGCACGCTTTATGATCCCTTTATCTGTCGCGGCCTCGATGCGTTGAATTATGCCTGTTACCAGGACTCGCGATTTATGGTGGTGGCGACGCCGTCCGGTCTGACGTTGGCGCCGGAAGGTGGCGCACACCAGTCGATCTCGACCACACTGATCGGCATGGCGCAGGACGGCCTTGCCTATTTCGAACCGGCCTACGTCGACGAGTTGCAAGCGATCATGGCGTGGTCGTTCGACTACATGCAGCGCGAAGGCAAATCGGGCACCAAGCCGATCTGGGAGCGCGAGGAATCGGGCGGCTCGGTCTACTTGCGACTCTCGACTCGGCCGCTCGATCAGCTGCAGCGGCCCATGAACGCCGAGCTCAGCAGCGATATCATCAACGGCGGCTACTGGCTGCGCCGCCCAGAGCCGGGCACTCAGATTGCCATCGTCTATATGGGTGCATTGGCACCTGAGGCGATCGAGGCGGCAGGGCTGCTGGCCGAGGACCGGCGCGGCATCGGCGTGCTTGCGGTCACGTCCGCGGACCGGCTTTCGGCGGGCTGGCACGGCGCGCAGCGGGCCCGCGAGCAGGGCCGCTTCGACACCCGCTCGCACATCGAGACGCTGCTTGCTGAGCTGCCGCGGGATGCGGGCATCATCACGCTTTGCGACGGGCATCCGGAGACGCTCTCCTGGCTCGGCGGCGTGGCCGGGCATCGCGTGCGCGCGTTGGGCGTGGAACACTTCGGACAGTCTGGCTCGCTGCAGGAGCTCTATGCCCACTACGGGCTCGACGCCAATGCCGTGATGGCAGCGGCGGAGGGGCTCACTGGCGGCCGTGTCCGGTATCGGCGCATGGGGTAACGGAACCGTAATGCTCTAAACGAAACTGGTTTACCTGGATTTAAGCTGGCCTCGTTACGCTGAGACTGGGATCGTCAGTTCAATTCAGGGTTTCGAGATGTCGACGTTGCAAGCCCGAGCCAAGCTCGTGTCGCAGGCCATGGAGCGCGCCAAAGCGCTCCGCGCCGCTGAGGAGGCTCAAAGCGCCTGCAACCGTAAATCCAAGCGTCGCACCACGGCGCTCCCGGCAATGATGACCTTCAAGGCCATGCGCGTCTCGGTGCCATGCACGGTGGTCGATATGTCCGGCACCGGTGCGCGCCTGGAGCTGCCGCCGGCCTCGCTCAAGCAGTACGGCGACGCTGATCATCTCCCCGACGAGATGGTCCTCGTTCTCCGCGCCGATCGCATGCAAGTCGACTGCGAGGTGAAGTGGCGCCGCGGCGGCAAGATCGGTGTCCGCTTCCGTGGGCCCCCGCGCCCCATGGAAACAGCCAGGCGCTGATACCGGCCGGGACGGCACTCAGCGGCACGCGCGAATTCCTTCGCGCGTTATTGAACGTCCATGGTCAGTCGCCTACTCCGCCGCTTGTGCCTTTGCAGCCGGCCCGACATTCTCCAGCGTTTTGCCGTAGCGGTCCTTGTGCTTGGTCGTGTCGAGCTCCTCGAGCCGGATCTCGCCGGCGAGCACCTGCCGCTTCCACTCCTGATGCGCGGGCTCGTTGGCATGGAACTCGGGCATGACCTCTTTCGCGAACAGCTCGAGGCTTTCGCAAATGTGCTCGTGGCTGTTCTTGCCGGCCTGGTTGAGCAGGATGATCTGGTCGGCATGGCTGGTCTGGAACTTTCTGAGCTTCTTGCGGATCGTGTCGGGTGAGCCAACCAAGCCGCCGCGCAGGGCTTGCTGCACCACCTCCGGGTTGGCGTTTTTCCACTCCTGGAATTTCTGCCAGACATCCACCGAGCCGGCACGCGGCCGTTCACGCGTAGCGCTCGCACCATAGAACCGCAGCGCGAACTGGAAGAACGTCAGACCCTCGGCGCGGCGCCGCGCCTCCTCGTCCGTCTTCGCGCACATGAAGTAGGAGACGAGCGCGATGTTGGGGTTGATCGGATAGTCGCAGAGCTTGTCGAGGCGCTTCGTGATCGAATTGTAGTAGGCGTGCACCCAGGCATGCGCGGCATCCGCCGAGACGAATTGGAAGCCAAGTGCGCCCATGCCCTTGCGGCCGGCGTATTCGATGGTGTCGAGCTGCGAGCAGGCGACCCACAGCGGCGGATGCGGCTTCTGCAGCGGCTTCGGCACCACGTTGCGCCAGGGGAACTTGAAGTACGTGCCGTTGTATTCCCAGGGCTCGTCCTTGAACATCGGGATGAGACAGCGGACCGCGTCCTCCCACATCTCGCGCTTGCTCTCGAACGTGACGCCGAAGGGATCAAGCTCGGTGGAAGATGCGCTCTCACCCATGCCGAACTCGACACGGCCCCGCGAGAGAAGATCGAGGTTGGCGACGTGAGCGGCGACTTTTGCCGGATGATTGGTCGTCAGCTGGAAGATGCCGTGTGCAAGGCGGATGTTCTTGGTCCGCTGGCTGGCGGCGCCAAGGAACACCGATGGCGAGGAGGCGTGGCTGTATTCCTCGAGGAAGTGGTGCTCGACCATCCAGGCCGTGTCGTACTTGAGCCGGTCGGCGAGCTCCACCTGATCGAGTGCGTTCTGGAACAGCTCCAGCTCGCTGTGCACCTCCCAAGGGCGGGGCAACTGCAGCTCGTAGAAGATGCCGAATTTCATATGTTTTGCCCTCCCGAGGTGATGCTAATGTCCGGACAATGCTAGCGCAGGGCGTCGTCCGAGCAAGGGCTTTGTAGTCGCGCGGCATGGCTGAGCTTGCGAAATGCGGGGTCATCGGGCTTCACGGCGTTGCTGAGCTCAGGCACGGCACCATCAGCCCGGCCAGGATCCTCGCGATGGCGACCTCGCGCGGGCCGTACTGGCCTTCCTCACCGGAAAAATTGAGCGTGCCGAGGCGGCGACCGGCGTGGCGGATAGGCGCGTTGAGAATCGCCGTCACGCCAAGCGCGTACAGCGCTTCGTGGTCGGCATAGGCCTGCCGCACGGCTTCTCGGGTGCCGGCCAGGAAATAGCCGTCCCGCTCAATGGCCGCATGATTGGTCGGGTACTGGGATAACGCTTTACGCCCGCCCACAGGATAGTTGGGATCGCTGGTAAAGCGCCGCACAACCTCGCCTGCGGCCTCGTCGTATTGCAGCACAGTCAGCATGCGATAGCCGCAGGTCTCGGCGCCGATACGGGCGACGGCCTCGAACGCGGCATCTCCGCCTCGACTGCCCATAGCATCCAGCACGTGTTCGATATCGGCCAGGATCAGGTCCCGTTTGCCGGAGGTAGCCATCGGGTCTCCCTTCAGGTTGACGAGCGAGTTGCAGCCGCCGGGCGAAACGAGGTTATGATGCCGTTGGCCGTCCTTCAGCAGGAGCTAACGCCCATGACAAGGAAAGCAGTGACGCCCGTCGGGCTCAATCATGTCGTCCTCAACGTGCGCAATCTCGAAGTCTCGCACAAGTTCTGGACCGAAGTTCTCGGCTTCATCCAGGTTGGCGAGCTCAAGCCGAAACCAACGCGGCCGAACCCGCCCAAGATGCGCTTCTACAGCGGCGACCGTGGTGGCGGACAGCTCTTCCACCATGATTTGGCGTTAATGGAAAATCCGAACCTGCCGCCGCGCACGGGCGACGGCCTCGATACCGCCTCGGCTATTGGGCACGTCGCCGTGACGATGCCGAATCGCGAGGCCTGGCTCGAGCAGCTGGCGTTCATGCAAAGCCGGGGCGTCAAGTTCGATCGGCGCATCGAGCACGGCATGACGCACAGCGTCTACATCCACGATCCCGACGGCTACGGCATCGAGGTGCTTTACGATCTGCCGCGCGAGATGTGGGAGGGCGACATCGACGCGGCGCAGAACTACGCCGAGGTTTTGCCGACCGAAGGCGCCGCCGCCCTCGAGGACCGCACGGAGGGGCTCCCCGTCTTCAAGGCCCGCGAGCCCGCGAAGGTGTGAGTGAGGCCGCGAGTCTGATGTTCGCGCGCGCACATCAACTCGCGGGGCCGCGCGCCGCTTGCTGGTTGACCGAGCGGCCATCATTCGGGGCATCGAGGCCGATGCCCCGCAGGTGCCCGAAGAGAGTGTGCAGCTTCTCGACATCCGCCGACGGCAGCGGTGGCGACAGGATCGAGTCGATGTTGCTCTTCAGGTGCGCGATCTTCGACGTGCCGAAGAGCACAACGTCCGCGCCAGGCTGGTGCCGCGCGAAGCGATAGGCCGCGTCGGTCAGGCTCGTCGCGCCACCTGAGTGAATGAGAAAATCGAGCGGGTTCTCTTTCTGCGCCAGCTCCGCCGGCACTTTGCCCTCGGCTGCCAGGCGACGCATGGTGTCACCGAGCACGCCAGGCTGCGAGAAGATGTTGCGCACCACGAACATCAGCAGCGTGCCGATACCCTTGTCTTTCGTACGCGGAAAGACATCGCGCCGCGCGCCCTGGTTCATCATGTGGTAGGCGAGCATGTAGACGGTCCAGCCCGGCTCCGCGAGCGCCGTTTGCAGCATCTTCTGCTCGGGATCGTTCGGCGCTGTTTCGCTCAAGCCGACGAAGCGGACCTTGCCCTTCTTCTGTTCGGCCTGCAGCGCTAGGAGGATCTCCGCGCGGCAATGCTCGTAGTCGGCGGGCTTTACGCCGTGCAGCAGGAACACGTCGACATAGTCGATCTTGAGCCGCTTCAAGGACGCTTCGAGGTTCTCGACCACGGCCGCACCTGACATGCGCGCCCCGCCCTTGATGAGGTTGGAAAGGATGCGGCTCTTGGTCGAGATCACCACATTGGCGCGTTCCGCGGGCGAAAACGCTGCTCCCAGAATCTCCTCGGTGCCGTAGGCTTCCGCCGTATCGAAGAGGTTGACGCCCAGGTCGCGCGCCGCGCGCACGAGATCGGCCGACTGCGCCGTCGTCATCCCGGCATTGAGGCCGATCTTGCTGTTGCCGCCGCAGCCCAAGCCGGCGACGCTCACTTTCAGGCCCGTCTTGCCGAGCGTGGTGTACTGCATAGGGTGCTCCTCCAGGTGTCGGCCGTCCCGGGCCGGGAGGCACGCGTCATATCGCACACTTCGCCTGTTGAAGCTGCCCGCCAAATCGGCATGACGCCAGCGCGCGGCAGACAAGGCGAGGCTGACTTTGCCACGGCTGGGCGAGCAAATCGGATCATCCCCACTCGCCAACTGGTTTCCGATGAATTATGGGCTCGGGATTGCTGATGCAGAGACGAATCGCATGACACGAGAGGTCGATGTTGCGGTGATCGGGGCCGGGCCCGCGGGGCTATCGGCGGCGCGCGTCGTCGCCGAGGCTGGCCTGACCTGCCTTGTCATCGACCGCATGGGGCCGGGCGGCGAGCTGATGAATCTCGGCGAAGTCTTCGACGTGAGCGGCTATGATGCTGGCGCGACCGGTCCAGATCTCATCGCGGCGCTCGCCGATCGCGCCATGAGCGCGGGCGCGGAGCTCGCCATCGATGACGTCGCCCATGTCGATGGCCTGGGGCCTTTCTCCGTCGCGACCTCGGAAGGTCAGGTCGTAGCCACGGCCGTAGTGATCGCGACGGGTCTGGAGAAAGGCACCACGGGGGCTGCCAACGAAGCAAGCTTCGAAGGCCGCGGTTTGTCCCACTGCGCCAACTGCGATGGACCGCTCTATGCTGGCAGGCGCGTCGTGGTTGCGGGACGCGATCGCTGGGCCGCCGAGGAGGCTATTGCACTTGCCGCCATGACGGAGCACGTGACTCTGGTCTCGGACGGACGCTTGGAGGCATTGCCGCCGGACCGGCAGGCCGCGTTCGACGCGTTATCCAATGTGTCCCGGGTCGACGGACGAATCACTGCGCTAGAAGGTAGTGATGGCATTGAGGCTGTTATGGCCGGCACGACCCGCATTCCAGCAGCCGGCCTCTTCGTTTTCACCAACCGGCTGCCCGCCACGACCTTTTTGCACGGTCTTCTGAGCACCGCGGCCAGCGGCCATCTCGCCGTTGGTGAAGGCGGCGCGACGAATGTACCCGGTATCTATGCGGCGGGCGACGTTGCGAGCCCGGCAAATCGTATCGCTCAGGCGATTGCGGCCGGCGAGGCGGCCGGGCAGAATGCGGTTCGCTGGGTCGAGGAGCACGCGCTCGACGGCTGACCGCCGCCGGCTCGCGTACATCGACCGCCAGCTCGCCGCACGGGGAAGCAGATCAAGGACGCTAGAATGCGCATCATCAATCCGAGTTTCGGCATCGCGCCAGCCTCGAGCGAGAAGGTGGTGAGAGGTGCCGTCGACTGGCGGAAGGATCCCATCGCGCTCTTCTCGAATTCGAAGCCGAACGCCAAGGAGCTGCTCGAAGGTCTCAAGGCCAAGTTCGGTGCCATGCGCGCGACCGACAACATCGAGTATCTGACCAAGGACACCGCCAGCCGTCCCGCGCCGCCTGAGATGATCGATCAGGTGACGAAGAAGTACCGGGCCGCGCTGCTGGCGCTCGGCGATTGAGGGTCCTGCTCATCGTGGAGTTTCCACGACAGCGTTGAACTGGAGAAGCGCGGTGTCACGGCCTACGTGATCGCCACCGAGACGTTCAAGCCGCTTGTCCTCGCACAGGCCAAGGCGCGCAAGATCGAGCCGCGCCTGATCGTCGTGAAGCACCCGGTCGGCGGCCTCAATGCCGCTGAGCTGAGCGAGCGCATCGACGCCGCCTGGGGCGATCTCCAGAAGATCGTCGGCTGAAGCCAGAAACGGCGCGGCCACGCCGGCGACGGCGGGCCGCAGCCTTGATCAGAGAGCAAAGTGAGAGGAATTGTCATGCGCAGCGTGCTTCTGATTGCAGCAACTAGTCTCAGCATTGCCGTTGTTGCGGCGAGCGCGCCAATGGCGCAACAGCCCGCACCACCCGCCGCCACACAGGCGGCGCCCGGGATCAAGCGGACGGTCCTGCAGAAGATGGACGTGCTTGGTACGGACACCGAGATCATCACCGCTATCGTCGAGGTCGCCCCGAGCTTCACGGCAGGTCGTCACACGCATCCGGGGCCCGTTACCGGCTACGTGATGGAGGGCGACTTCTACATGACGTTCGACGGTCAACCCGAGAAGGCGCTGAAAGCAGGAGACTCTCTGGTGGTGCCAGATGGAACGATCCATAACGAGGGCACCAAGGACAAGCCAGCCAAGCTGATGGCTGTCTACGTGGTCAAGAAGGGCAGCCCGCTCGCGACGCCGGTGAAGTAGGCATCGAAAGCGCGCCGGTTGAACCAGGCATCCTGATGACCGACCGGCGCCCGGCTTCAGCCCGGCGCCGCCACGCACCACTTCATCCCCACCGAAAGCACCCCATGACTGCAGCGACCGACGGCGAGACGATCGACATTGGCGACGTGTCCCAGGACGAGTGGAACGAATACGCCATCGCCCAAGGCTGGAGCGATGGCTTCCCGCTGGTGATGCCGACCGAGGCTGCGGTCGAGCGTTTCGTTGCGGCGGCCCGCGGCGGCAATGACACGTTTGCGCCGATCTCGCCACGTCAGGTGGTCCCGACGATCCGCAGCCTTGCCGCCAATGCTGTCATGGCCGGCTGCAAGCCCGAGTACTTTTCCGTGGTCCTCGCCGGCCTGAAGTCCGTGCTCGAGCCGAGCTACAATCTCCACGGCACGCTCGCGACAACGCACCCGTGCGCGCAGCTGATGCTGGTCAACGGGCCCATCCGCCGCGAGCTCGACATCAACTGCGGCTCCAACTGCCTCGGCCAGGGCCGCCGGGCCAACGCAACAATAGGCCGCGCGTTGCAGCTCGTCCTGTTGAACATCGGCGGCGCCAAGCCCGGCGACATGGACCGCGCCACCCAGGGCACGCCTGCCAAGTACTCCTACTGCTTCGGTGAGAACGAGGAGGAGAGCCCGTGGGAGCCCTATCACGTGCGCAAGGGCTTTGCGGCGGGCGACAGCGTCGTGACAACGATGGCCGCGGAAGCGCCGCACAACATCAACGACCACTCGTCGACATCAGGCGAAGGCCTGCTGCAGATGTTCGCCGGCACCATGAGTCAGGTCGGCTCCAACACGGTCTATCTCGCCGGGCCGTCATTCGTGGTGATCGGTCCCGAGCACGCACAGACCATGCACCGCGACGGGCTCAACCCGAAGCTGATCCAAGAAGCGCTCTACGAGCGCTCGAAGATCCACGTCTCGCGGATCTCCAAGGAGAACCTGGAGCGCTGGGACGGCATGGACCGCCGCCCGGTCAACGATCATTACTATCTTGGCGTTGACCCCTCCGACATCAACATCGTGGTGGCGGGTGGCCCGGGTAAGCACTCGGTCTACATCACTTCGTTCGGCAACACCGCAACGCCTTCGTCGAAGGTGACGCGTGGCTAGTTCCAGTCCCGCCCTTGGCGCGTGGCTTCCCGACGGGTGGCCACTGGTGGCGGACGACACGAGCTTCGAAGCTGCACAGGAGGCGCTTGCGGCTGCGGGATTGGGCGATGGCTTGCCAGTCGTTCCGCCGACCGAGCGCAGGCTCATTGCGATGTTGGCCGGCATTTCTGATCCCGCGCAGTCTCATGGGATGATGCCGCCTCTCTTCGGTGAGCTGACGACGGCGGCCGTCGCCTACTGCGCCGTGCTCGCCGGATGCATGCGCCCTGAGCTCCCCGTTGTGATGACCGCCGCAACCGCCTGCATCGCACCGGAGTTCAATCTGCTCGGGCTCATGACAACGACGGGCTCAGCCTGTGTCGCTACGCTCGTGCACGGGCCCGCCGTGGCGAACCTTGGTCTCAATGCGTCGATAAACTGCCTCGGCCCCGGCAATCGCGCCAATGCCTGCATCGGCCGCGCGGTGAGCCTCGTGCTGCGCAACATCGGCGGCGCCAAGGAAGGCTCCGGCGACATGGCAACCGTCGGCCAGCCCGGCAAGTATTCGTTCTGCTTTGCCGAAGACGGCGAAGGTCCCGCGCTCGGCTTTTCACAGGTGCACGTGCGCCGGGGTCTCGACGCGGCGAGGTCGGCCGTGACCGTGCTCGGCCTCTCCGGCACCGCCGAAGTGCTCCCCGTCGAAGGCCGTGCCAACGCGGAAGCGGTTCTCGATCCCGTTGCCGCCTCCATGCGTACCGCCTTCGAGGTCAACGGCGCGCGAAAGCAGCCGGAACCGCCCGAGCAGATCTTCATCCTGCCGCCAGAGCTGGCGCAGCAGATTCACGGGCCCGGCTGGGACCTCGCGCGCGTGCAGGACTATCTCTACGCGGCAACGAAGATCAACGGCCGCTCCATCACGCCATCACCTGCGCACATCGTGCCCATCGTCACCGGCGGCCCCGGCGTGAAGATGGCGCATCTTCCCATTTGGGGCGGCGGCTCACGCAGTGTGACGCTTCCGATCATTGCACTGTGACGTAGCGTGACCCATCACTCCATGATTGTCGTGCGCCAGTGGATGCGGCGTTCGTCGCTCGGATAGCCGCCCGCCGCTGAGTGTACCGTGCAGCGGTTGTCCCAGATCACCACGTCGCCGGCCTTCCACTTGTGGCGATACTCGGCGTTGGGCTGCAGCATGTACCAGTAGAGCTCGGCGAGAAACCGGTCGCCTTCCGCCTCGCTCATCCCTTGGATGCGGATGACGTGCGTGGGGTTGATGTAAAGCGACTTGCGCCCGGTCTCCGGGTGGACGCGCACCATGTCGTGCACAGCAGGCGGACGCGCCTGATCCTCGGGGTCGAGCATCTCGATGCTCTTTCGCTCGCGCCCGCCATAGCCGAACTCGACCTTCAGCGGCGCGATGCGGTCCTTCAAGCGCTGCGGCAGCGCATCGTAGGCCGCGTGCATCGAGGCAAACAGCGTATCGCCGCCGTAGCTCGGGATCTCCAAGCCATAGAGCTGCGTGCCCTTGCAGATCTCCGTGTCCCATGGGCTGTCAGTGTGCCAGCCCTGGCCACGGTTGAGGATCAGCTTCTCGCCCTTGGCATCCCTCGCCAGTGCCGTCATGCCCATCAGCGTGATCTCGGGATGCTGCGGGTCGCGCGTCTTCTTCACGCGGTGCGGCTTGAGGCGTCCGAAGCGGCGGCTGTACGCGAGGAAGTTTTCCTTGCTGAGCTCCTGCCCGCGCACGATCAGCACGTGCCGGTCGAGCCAGGTGCGGTAGAGCGTTCCCCACTCGGAATCGGTCATGCGGTTGACATCGATGCCGGTCACCAGCGCACCAACGTAGGGGACTGCGTTTTCGATCTTCATGGAATTCTCCGAAGTCGGTGCTCGATGTTCGCGTCAGGCCAGGTGCTTTTTGAAGAACGCGATCGTGCGCTCCCAGGCGAGTTTGGCTGCGGCTTCGTTGAAGCGTGGCGTCGAATTGTTGTGAAATCCGTGCTGCGTCCCCGGGTAGAAATGCGCCTCATGGCTGACACCCGCAGCTTTCAGCGCGGCCTCGTACGCGGGCCACATGGCGTTGATGCGCTCGTCGTTCTCTGCGTACTGGATCAACAGTGCGGCCTTGATCTGAGGAGCGGACGCGGTTTCGGCGGCGGGCCCATGGAAGGGTACGCCGGCCTGCATGTCGACGCCGAGTGTCGCGGCGAGAAAATTCGTTGCACCGCCGCCCCAGCAAAACCCTGTGACGCCGAGCTTGCCCGTAGAGAGCGCGTGTGCCTTCAGGAAGCGCGCACTGTTGAGCATGTCGGTGCGCAACTTGCCTTGATCGAGGCCCGCCTGCAGGGTCCGGCCATCATCGTCATTGCCCGGATAGCCGCCGACCGGGAACAGCCCGTCCGGGGCGAGCGCGAGAAAGCCTTCGGTCGCGGCCCGCCGCGCCACATCCTCGATGTAGGGATTAAGCCCACGATTTTCGTGGATCACCAGCACGGACGGAAACGGCCCTTGCCCGCTCGGCTGCACGAGATAGCCGCGCATCGTGCCCGATGTGCCGCCAGGTGACGGGTAGGTGACGTAGCGGGCCTTGATTCGGGAATCGGTGAACGAGATCGTCTGTGCCTGCGCGTAACGCGGCAACAGCGCCTGCGCCATCGCCAATCCGCCCACTGTGACAGCCGCAGCACGGGCCAGGAACTCGCGCCGGTCGAAGGCGCCATGGCAATACTCGTCATAGAGATCGAAGACGCGCTGATCGATCTCGATCTGGGTCAGCGGCTGTGGGGCTTCCGCGAGGCACGCCGAAGGTTCTTCGATGCGGAGCTCTGTCATATGGTTCGTCCCCTGTGGTCGGTTGCGAGACCAGGCAGCGTGGTCGATCGGTGCTCGAGGCGCTTCGGATGTGCCGCATGGTCGTCCTCAGTGGCGCGTCACGTCGTCAATCGCCTTCGAGATCGTGCACCTCCGGCGCGAACATCTCCTTCCAGTTGACCGGCTTGGCCTTGATGATGCCGGCAGAGTTCATGAAGTCGGTCAGCTTCACCAGACGTTTCGGTCCCAGGCTGAAGATCCACTCTGGATCGGCAAGCTGCTTCTCCACGTCTTCCAGCTTCTCCTTGCCCTCGACATCCTTCACGTAGATCTCCGCCGCTTTGCGACGATCCTTGTTGATTATCTCAGTCGCCTCGCGGAACGCATCGACGACGGCGCGAAATGCTTTCGGACTCTCCGCGCGAAATCTATTGGTCGTCCAGGCCGATAGGAAGGATGCCGGGCCTCCCATCACGTCATAGGAACTGAGCACCTTGTGCATGCCTTTCTCGAGGGCCCGGTACTGGAAGGGTGGCGCGAGGAAAGAGGCGGTGATCTCGTTGCCGGAGAGCAGCGCGGCAAGCCCATCGGGATGCGAGAGATTGACGAATAACGGGTTGAGCTTCTTGTACTCCGCAACGCCGTAGGCCTTTGCAAGCTCGATCTGGATATAGAGGGTCTGGATCGACTGACCGGCACCCGCCATCGAGATGCGATCCTTGTCGGTGAACTCCTTGACGCTTTTGTAGGGGTGACGGCTGACGAGAAACACCGGCAAGGCACACAGCGCGCCGAGACCGACGATGCCGACATTGCCGCGTGTCTTGTCCCAGGCGGTTACCATGGGCGCGATGCCGCCGGAGCCGACGTGAATGGTACCGGCGATGAGGCCGTCGTTGATCGGCACGGCGTTGCCGAGCACCGACCACTTGGTGGTGAGCGCGGCAAGCCCAGCCTTTGCCGCGTGCTTTTCGACCAGCTTCTCGTGCATCATCACCGTCAGCGGCAGGTAGCCGATGCCGAACTGACGGACGAGATGCACTTCGCCCACTTCAGCGGCTCGGGTCGTGCTGCCGCCTGCCGCCAGGATCAGCCCGGCAAATGCAGAAATCAAACCTTGGCGCCTCGCCATGCTGAGCATCCCCAATTCGCTTATCGTATCGACAGAAACGCGTGATTAGCGAAGCTTATCAGCGGTTGCCCCCGCAGGGCCAGGAGGCCATGGCGCGGCGCAGCAACATTGTGCCGCCACCCCAAATCGATCCGCTTTACTGTGCCGAGGTCCGGCGCGATAGTTGATCGAGTCATTTGCCCAGACCCGTCCCAACACAGAGGCAACGGAGCGCGCCCATGAGCTACGAGACGATCAAGGTCGAGCCGTTGAGCCCGATGATCGGCGCCGAGATCAGCGGCGTCGATCTTTCGAAGCCGCTCGGCAACCAAATGTTCCAGGAGATCCACAAGGCGCTGATGGATCACCTCGTCATCTTCTTCCGCGACCAGGAGATCGATCTCGATCAGCAGAAGGCGTTCGGGCGTCTCTTCGGCAAGCTCCACATACACCCGACCGCGCCGGCGCCCGAAGGCCATCCCGAGATCCTCGTGATCAAGGCGGACGAGAACTCGAAGGCGATTGCGGGCAACCGCTGGCATTCGGACGTGTCGTGCGATGCTGAGCCGCCGATGGGCTCGATCCTGCATATGCGCAAGCTTCCGCCGTCCGGCGGCGATACGATGTTTGCCAACATGTATGCGGCCTATGATGGACTGTCGGAGCCGATGAAGCAGTTCCTGTCAGGACTCAAGGCGTGGCACGAGTCCGAGCACGTGCATCGCGGCACGCTTGGCCACAAGATTGCTGAGGGCAAGGTCTATCCAAAATCGCTGCATCCCGTGGTGCGCACGCACCCCGAGACGGGCCGCAAGGCACTGTTCGTAAACTCTGGCTTCACGACGCGCATCGATGGACTAGGCGAAAGGGAAAGCCGCGCCATCCTCGACATGCTGTTCGATCACGTGAAGACGCCCGAGTACCAGTGCCGCTTCCGCTGGCGCGAGAAGTCGCTCGCGTTCTGGGACAACCGCTCGACCCAGCACTACGCGCTCTGGGATTACTTCCCGCATTCGCGCCTCGGCTACCGCGTGACCGTTTGCGGCACCAAACCGGTGTGACGGTATCGCGAGCGCCGCGCACTCTGCCCGAATCGCGTCGTGGCTGACGGGAAGATTCTTCCTGGGGGCTGTGCGCATCACGCCTTGACAGGCCGGGATCGCGCGCGTCAATGCCAGCCTGCATTCGCAACCGCGAGGTCTGCCATGAGCCCGTCTGCCGAAAGCCAGAAGCGCCGCGCCCGCTTGATCGAGATTATCAAGCGCCTCTCGGTGGAGACGGGGCGCACGTTCAAGCTGGCCTCGGGCCGCACATCCGACTTCTATTGCAATTTGAAGCCGACGATGATGGACCCGGAAGGCGCGCATTTGCTCGGTCAGCTAATCGCCGAGGCGCTGGAGGAGACCAAGGCGGACATGGTCGGCGGACTGGAAATGGGCGCCGTGCCGTTGGCGACAGCAGCCGCCGCCGCCAGTTTTGCGCGCGGCAAACCACGCCCGGCGTTCTTCGTGCGCAAGCAAGCCAAAGATCATGGCACACAAAGTCTGATCGACGGTCTCAAGCGCGGAGAAACGCTACAGGGCCGCACCGTCGTCATCCTCGAGGACGTGACGACGACGGGCGGCTCCTCGGTTAAGGCGATCGAAGCCGTGAAGTCTGCAGGTGCCAGTGTGGCGCTCGTGCTGACGATGGTCGATCGCCAGGAAGGCGCGGCCGACACTTTCGCCAGGGTGGGCGTCCCATTCCGCGCCCTCATCACAGCGAGCGAGCTGCGCTGAGCCGAGCGCTGTTGCACTACCTGTCCAGTGAGGCATCCTCAACCAGCCAGGCGACGAGCTGGCCGAAACTCATGCCGGCGTGCTGACCGAGCTCGGGGATGAGCGAGGTCGGCGTCATGCCGGGTTGAGTGTTGATCTCGAGGAAGATCAACTCGTCCTTCGCCTCGTCCCAGCGGAAATCGCAGCGTGACACACCGCGGCAGCCGAGCGCCTTGTGCGCAGCGAGCGTATAGCGCTGCACGCGTTCTGCGACGGAATTCGGGATCTTTGCGGGCAAAATGTGCTTCGAGCCGCCGGGCGCATACTTAGCCTCGTAATCGTAGAACTCGAGGTGGTCGGCCGAGACGATGTCGATGATCCCGGTAACTTTGTCGCCGATGACGCCGCAGGTGAGCTCGCGCCCCGGAATGAATCTCTCGACTATGATCTCGTTGTCGCGCGTCACAGGAATGCGGCCGATTGCTTCCGGTGGCCGGTTGGCGCCCTCCTTCACGATGACGACGCCGACGCTCGAGCCTTCCGCGATGGGCTTGGCCACATAGGGAGGCGCCATCACGTGATCGGCCAGCGCCTGCTGCGGTGTCACAATAGCACCCTCCGCCACGGGCACGCCGAGCTTGGCCACGATCCGGCGCGTCTGCTCCTTGTTCATGGCGACTGCGGAGGCCATAACGCCGGAGTGTGTGTATGGAATGCCGAGCACTTCCAGCAGCCCCTGGATGCAGCCGTCCTCGCCCCAGCGGCCGTGCAAGGCATTGAAGGCGACGTCGGGTCTGAGCTCGGCGAGGACCTTCGCCAAGTTGCGGTCGACATCGACCCGAGTGACGTTGAACCCCTCGGCCCCGAGTGCCGCTGCGCATTCTCTGCCCGACGAGAGCGAGACCTCACGCTCCGCCGACCAGCCACCGTTGAGAACGGCAACTCGTGTTTCGGCGCGGGGTCTCGGGGCAGTGGTCATAGCGTGGTCTCCTGGTGCCACAGAGATGCTCGCCAGAATGGGCTGGACGGCGTCGTCTGCAGCAAGTGACTTCCTTCGACTGGCGAGCCACGAATAGCTCGGTAGCACGCGGCGCACACGTGCAGCACGTCTCCGCCGCCTGAAGGCTGGTGTCGTAGCCCAGCGACTGGAGATGATCAGCCGCCAGTTCACGGCCGCTGAGTCAAGCTCATAAACCGGACGACGGTGTGGCGCCGGGCGCGCGCTCAGGCGACAACCTTGTCAGCCCTGAGCTTGCCGATGTCGCCAGGGCCGTAGCCAAGCTCGGTGAGAATGGCGTCGGTGTGCTGGCCGAGCGACGGGGCAATGGCGTCCGGCGCTCCAGATCTGAGGCGCTGGGTGCCCGGCGGATTGGGTGTCGCCCAGGGCTGGTCAGACCCCGGCTGCGCGGTCCAGCTGATCACCTCCGTCGCCTCGGCGTGTGGGTGACGCACAAAATCATCGTAGGTTTGAACGAGCTCGTTCTGGAGCCCGGCCTTGGTCAGCAGCTCGCGCCACTCGGCCGCGGGCTTGGTCTTGATCGCGTCGGCGGCCCGCTGCATCAGGTAGGGCGCATGCGCGTAGCGATCTGTGGTGGTTTTGTACCTCGGATCGCCAAGCAGGTCGTCGAGGCCCAGCACCTTGCACACGCCTTCGAACTCGTGGTTCTTGACGGCCGCGACCTGCACCCACCCGCCGTCGGCGGCTTGGTAGGTGCCGCCCGGCCCGGCCACGGACTTGAACGGCCCATCGCGTACGGCACTCATCATCCGGATTGCCTGCAAGTTGGCCGCGCCTTCCATCAGGCTCGCGTTGATGCGACGGCCGGGCGCTCCGCGTGCCTTGGCATAGAGCGCCGCGACCACCGCCTGATGCGCGTAGAGCGCAGTCGACATGTCCATGACGATCGTCGGCGTGCGATGCGGTACCCCGTCGGGCCCCTTGTTCTCCGACATGAAGCCGGTGAATGCCTGCAGAATCGGGTCCATCGCGGGCTTCTCGCGCAATGGCCCGACCTGGCCGAAGCCGGAGATCGAGAGATAAATCAGCCCTGGATTGGTCACCCGTAGCTTGTCGTAGGCAAACCCGAGGCGATCGATCACGCCCGGGCGAAATCCCTCCATGAAGAGATCGGCCTTCGGAATCAGCTTCTCGACGATAGCGCGCCCGGCATCCGTCTTGAGATCGACGGCGAGCGAGCGCTTCCCGAGATTGGCCGCCACCGAGAACGCGGTGTTGTCGCCATAACGCGGCCCGAGCGCACGCGACCAATCACCTTCGAGTGGTTCGACCTTGATCACATCGGCACCGTGCCGCGCGAGCAGCATCGCGCAGTAGGGGCCGGCCACGCCCTGCGCCAGATCGACGACGCGGATACCCTGGTAAGGTTTGTCGAAGCTCATTGTAGCAGCCCTCAGTCAGCGTTCGCCGGCCGATGACCAGCCCGCTCCGCCCTTTCCCGCAGATCGGCAGCATATCCGGGCGGTGAGCGCCGACAAGGTCTAAGCACCGTCGTCCGCTGGTCTCGACACCTGGCTAAGTTCTCTGAGCGTGTTGTTGTCGGCCAAAGCGCAACCGAGATATCGGCAATGCCGCCGACATTTAGCCGATCGGAAGGCCTTATCTCGGCGCGAACCTGGGTGCGCGCTGTCGTGGCGTATGACGGGCTTGGTGGCCAAGCGAGCGATGCCGAAATGCCCAGAGCCGTGGGGGGACGAGATCGGCAATCAGCCGAGCACGGACGGGGGGCTGTCGGGCATGAGCAGTCGAATTTATGTCTGATTATTCAATGGCTTGCCGCAGGATCGGATATCTCTGGACCCACTTAAGGCGCATGCCTGTCCCGTTAGCTCAGGGGCGTGCGTCTGCCGTTGACTGGAGGCGCCTGTAGGGCCGCGTTTTGTCGATGAGGTGGCGCATGGTGAGCGGCGGCTTGGCGGCGACGCTTTCGATGACGCGGGCAGCGATGCGAGCGACGCCGTCGGTCTTGCGGCGGTTGTGGCGGAAGGCGAATTCGTCGAGGTAGGCCTGCAGGTGTTTCGGCTTCACGGCGCCGGCGTGCGTGCCGATGAGCCAGCGCTTCAGCAGCGAGATCGTCCAGTGGCAGGCCTGCACGGCATCGGCCTCGCGTTTCTGGGCTTTGGTCTGGATGATGGCGTCGTGCGCGCGTTCGCCGAGGCTCGCCTCATTGTAGCCGGCGTGGCCATCGCTCGTGACATGAGCGTCGGCCGCGACCTCGCCGTCGGCGAAATGCTTGCAAGCTGCGGTATCATTGTTGTCGGCGTGGGCGAGGCGCACGCGGCCGTTGGCCTCGGCCGCCACCAGGACGAGTTGCTTGTTTGGGCCGCCTTTTCCGCCCACCAGCGCCTCGTCCATCTCGACGAAAGGGCCGAGCGGCTCGCTGTCCGAGCGAACCATCGCGGCGCGCAATTTGTGCAGCCAGCTCCATGCCGTCTTGTAGGAGCCGAACCCCATGAGGCGCTGGAAATCCTTACCCGAGATGCCCGTGCGCCGCGTCGAGATCTCGAAGATGGCGCGAAACCACATCTTGAAGGGCTTTCTCGTCTTCTCGAGCAACGTGCCCGACGTGAGGCTCGTCTGATGACCGCAATCGGCGCATTCGAACAGGAAGCCGCCGCGCTCCGTCCACACCCGCGTCGAGTGGCACCGCGCGCACGCTGGCTTGCCGCCCCACCGCACCGCGATCCAATAGTCGCGACAGTCCTCCTCGGTCCGGAACCGCTCCTCGAACTCGAGCGCCGTCTTCGGGAAATCACGCCACAAGCTGTTGTGGTTCTCGTTCGCCATCGCCCACCTCCTGGGTGAGCCTCACATACGACACGATTGTGCCGGAACTACGGGGGGACAGGCATGGATGGCAAGCGTGTGCGCGAAGCCGCCAGCGTTGCGCTCAAAGCTGATCGGAGCCATTGCACACGAATTGCTCTTACCTGCAAGCCGCGAGCAGCTGCGAACGCGGCTCGCCGCCAAGGGTACAGCACCTCCTGATCCAAGCAGTCGCGCGTTCTCTGCCAGCGCGGAGACCTCGAATGTCTCCCTCCGGTGAGGGCCGCCTTGTTGTGATGGTGGGGTTGGCGGATTCTGCG
>CAZCQH010000004.1:0-170328 GCA_964500805.1 uncultured Hyphomicrobiaceae bacterium | reverse complement strand
ACTCTTCCTTGAAGGTCGTCTCGATAATGCCCGCGCGGCCGCCGCCGATCGCCGAGGCGTAGGAGAGGAAGAGGTCGTGCGCGTTGCCGCTCTTGTCCTGACTGATCGCCAGGAGGCAGGGCACGCCGCCGCCGCGCTGGTACTCGGAGCGCACCGTGTGGCCCGGACCCTTCGGAGCGACCATGCCGACATCGAGATCGGCGCGCGGCTCGATCAGGCTGAAGTGCACGCAGAGACCGTGCGCGAACATGATCGCGGCGCCCTGCTTCATGTTGGCGTGCAGGTGATCCCTGTAGATGTCGGGCTGCATCTCGTCGGGCGCGCACATCATCATCACGTCGGCCCACTTGGCGGCTTCGGCCACCTCCATGACTTTGAAGCCCGCATCCTGCGCCTTCTTCACGCCGGCAGACGACTTCCTGAGCGCGATCGTCACGTCCTTGACGCCAGAGTCGCGCATGTTCTGAGCATGTGCATGGCCCTGGCTGCCGTAGCCGATGACGGCCACTTTCTTGCCCTTGATCAGGTTCACATCGGCATCACGGTCGTAATAAACGCGCATGGGACTCCCCTTCGGCTGGCGCGGTGGATAATGCGGATTTCGCTGGTGAAATCGTTGCAACACGGGTAGCGGCTCGGGGTTCGAGCCGCAACTAAAAAAGGCTCGGAACTGGGCGGCAGCGCCATCGCAGCGCGGAACGCAACATTTCACGCACGGCCGGGGCCAAGGATGCAACGAGCTGTCGGCGATCCAACCCCACCAGCCGCTCGCTGCTCACGGCGCATCGCCCTTGCTCCCCATGCCTTGCGAGCCCCGCCCAATGGCCGCGATGCCGGTGCGCGAGATCTCGACAAGACCCAAGTCCTTCATGATCGAGATGAACTGCTCGATCTTGGACGAGCGTCCGGTGATCTCAAATACGAAATGCTCGGTCGAGGCGTCGATGACATTGGCGCGAAAGATCTCCGCAAGCCGCAGCGCCTCGATGCGCTTTTCGCCCTTGCCGGCAACCTTCACCAGGGCCAGCTCGCGTTCGAGCGGGTCGCCGAGCACAGTCAGATCGACGACGCGATGGACGGGGACCATGCGCTCGAGCTGGTTCTTGATCTGCTCGAGAACCATCGGCGTACCCTTGGTGACGATGGTGAAGCGCGACAGATGCGTCTCGTGCTCGGTCTCGGAGACGGTGAGACTCTCGATATTGTAGCCGCGCCCGGAGAAGAGCCCGGCGATGCGCGAGAGCACGCCAGGCTCGTTGTCGACGAGGATCGAGAGCGTATGCGGGACGAGCGCTTCCTTCTTGTCCTCGAAGAAATAGGCGGAACCGGTGGCTTTCTGTGACATGGACGTGCTTTCAGTTCGTTGAGCGTGGGAGAACTCAGGAGCGGTGGCAAACGATCGGCTGCTTTGGCCGGTGGAATGTTTCGACCGCCGTCCAGCCTTCGTCGTAGTGCGGCACGACCCATGGCTCGACGAGAGCCGCGTCGCGCCATTTGACAAAGGCTGGATGGGCCAGTACGCGGTTCATGTACTGCCGCGTCTCGGTTGCGACCGGGATCTGATAGGTGTCGAGCCGGGTGACGACCGGCGCGTACATGGCATCTGCGGCCGAGAAGGCGCCGTACAGGAAATCGCCGCTGCTGGCGAAACGCCGCCGGCAATCCGACCACATGCCTTCGATCCGGCGTACATTGTCGGCGACATCGGAGGTGAGGTCGCGCGGGGCGAAACGCTTGCCGAGGTTCATCGGGCACATCTGGCGGAGCGCCTGGAAGCCCGCATGCATCTCGCTTGCGATCACCCGCGCATGCGCGCGCGCTGCGGCAGCCCGCGGCCAGACCCCCTTGTCGGGAAACTGCTCATGCAGGAACTCCATGATCGCGAGGCTCTCCCAAATTACCAGATGCGATGCGCTGCATGACGGCTGGATGGCCTGCCCCGCGGAACTCAGCTCGGACGGTGCCACGACCAGCGCCGGCATCTTCCCGGCGGGCGACACATCCAGCATGCGCGCCTTCGAGTCGGGCAGATACATCGGGATGACCGTTTCGTGAAACGGAATGTCGAGTGCGGTCATCAACAGCCACGGCCGCAGCGACCAGGAGGAGTGCAGCTTGTTGGCGATGTAGAGTTGCATGGTTCCTTCCTAGCTGGGCCGAGCGTCGGGCGTGCGCGTGTTGTCCTTCGCAGGCCATTGCTCCGAGACTGGCGGCAAGGCCAATTCCTTGCCCGTCATTCGATCGATCCGGATGGCATAGACCGTGATCTGATCCAACCTCGGATAGAACCCGACTGGCCGCCCGGTATCGCCGACGCCATACTTCGCCATCAGAGCATCGCAAAAGGCTCGCTTATAGGCGCGATCTTCCACGATCCGCGCTGTTCCGAACACGATCACGCTTCGGTAGGCGATCGAGCTGTCGCATTCGAAACGGCCGTAGTCGAACACGGCATCCGCCTCATCGATCTCGAAGCACACCTTGCCATTGGCTTCGATGTTGCTGCGCAAGTGGCCATGAGCTGAGGTGTTATGGACGACGATTTCGCCATCCATAATCACGAACAGCAATGGCACGCAGTAAGGCTGTGCGTCGGCACTGGCCGTTGCGAGCCGGCCAACCCTTGCGCCCGCCAGAACTGCTTGCGCGCGCTCTGCGCTCATCTCGCGATCCTGGCGGCGGACTGTGCCGGGCCGGCTCATGGCGATACTCCAGAATAGCACGCGAACGAGCGAACGACTTTGTGGCCGGGTCCGAACTCGCAAGTCTCGGCCACCGTCTGCTCCCGGTGATTGCGATAGAGAATGGTCACGCACTCGTAGCCGGCCAACGCCTCTATCAACTCGAACCTGAGTGCGGACGGCGCCGCCAGCGCCGGCCCCCAATAAGCGCGCAGAGCCGGGATGCCAACCACTCGGCCGTCGCCGACGCGCTGCTGCGCCACTGGCGACAGGAACACGATCTCCGGCGCGTAATGGGACACGATCCGATCGAGATCGTGCGAATTCCACGCCGCGATCCATTCCTCGGCAAAGGCGCGAGCCTCAGACGCGTTCATGGCTACACCAGCGTCTTGCCTTCCTTGCCGATCGCCTTGGAAACCTCGTCGTCGGAGACGTCCTCGCCCATCAGCATCTCGTTGTGCGCCTTGCCTGACGGGATCATCGGGAAGCAGTTGGCGAGCTTGGCGACGCGGCAGTCGAAGATCACCGGCTTGTCCTTCACCGCCAGCATCTCCTTGATTGCGTCGTCGAGGTCCGCCGGATGCTCGCAGCGCATGCCGACGCCGCCGTAGGCGTCCGCAAGCTTGACGAAATCAGGGAGCGCCTCGGTGTAGCTCTCCGAGTAACGGTTGCCGTGCAGCAGCTGCTGCCACTGGCGCACCATACCCATGTACTGGTTGTTCAAGATGAAGATCTTGACCGGCAGCCGGTACTGCACCGCCGTCGACATCTCCTGGATGTTCATCAGGATCGAGGCATCGCCGGCAATGTCGACAACGGTCGATCTAGGATGTGCGAGCTGGGCTCCTATGGCTGCCGGCAGCCCATACCCCATCGTGCCGAGGCCGCCCGACGTGAGCCAACGGTTCGGCTCCTCGAACTTGTAGAACTGTGCCGCCCACATCTGGTGCTGGCCGACTTCTGTCGCGATGTAGCAGTCGCGGTCCTTGGTGAGTGCATAGAGCCGCTCAATGGCGTACTGCGGCATGATCACGTCGCTCGAGTACTTGTATTTGAGCGATTGGCGCCCGCGCCACTGATCGATCTGCTTCCACCAGGCCTTGTGCGCTGCCTTGTCGGGCTGAGCGGCCTTGATCTTCCAAAGTCGAAGCAGGTCCTCGAGCACGTAGGCGCAGTCGCCAACGATCGGCAGCTGCACGCGCACGTTCTTGTTGATCGACGACGGATCAATGTCGATGTGGATCTTGGTCGAGTTCGGCGAGAACGCATCGATGCGTCCGGTGATGCGATCATCGAACCGCGCGCCGACGTTGATCAGCACGTCGCAATCATGCATCGCCATGTTGGCTTCATAGGTGCCGTGCATGCCGAGCATGCCGAGCCACTGCTTATCGGATGCCGGATAGGCGCCAAGCCCCATCAGCGTGGAGGTGATGGGATAGCCGGTGAGCTTGACCAGCTCGCGCAACAGCTGGCTCGCCTTGGGGCCCGAATTGATGACGCCGCCGCCGGTGTAGAATACTGGCTTCTTGGCGGCTGCCATGATGTCGATGGCCTTCTGCAGCGCCGGCTGGTCGGCCTTCAATTTCGGCCGGTAGCTTTTGTGGGCGACCGTGGCGTTGGAGGGCGCCACGTAGGCTCCGCTTGCGAATTGCACATCCTTCGGAATGTCGACGACAACCGGGCCGGGCCGTCCGCTACGGGCGATGTAGAATGCCTCGTGCAGGATGCGGGCGAGGTCATTGACGTTCTTCACCAGCCAATTGTGCTTGGTGCAGGGTCGGGTGATGCCAACCGTATCGCACTCCTGGAAAGCGTCGTTGCCGATGAGGTGCGTTGGCACCTGGCCGGTGAGCACCACCACGGGGATCGAGTCCATCAGCGCGTCGGTGAGTCCGGTGACGGCATTCGTTGCACCAGGTCCGGAGGTGACGAGGCAAACGCCGACCTTGCCTGTCGACCGGGCATACCCCTCGGCGGCGTGAACCGCTCCGCCTTCCTGGCGGACCAGGATGTGCTTCACCTTCTCCTGCTGGAAGATCTCGTCGTAGATCGGCAGGACGGCGCCGCCCGGATAGCCGAACACGATGTCAACGCCCTGGTCGGCGAGAGCTTTGATGACGATCTCGGCGCCGGTCATTGTGCGGGCCATGGGGGTCTCCGATGCTGGGCGTGGCACGGCGAACGCCCGCACTATCGTGAGATGTGGTCACAGCGATCGCCAGCGCCGGTTTTCACCTCAATTCGGGCTGTTCGTCAATAAAATGCATAAACGTCAGCACATTATCGCAATTAACAACTGATTCAACCCGTTTCCAAGAAACCATATTGCGATTGAGCCAGGTTTGCTGCCGTTTGATGTATTGCCGTGTCTCGATCTGTCCTCGCGCGATGGCCTGCTTCAGCTCCAACGCGCCCTCCAGGTGCCTTGTAAGCGGCCGCACGCCGATCGCCTTCTGCGCCGGCAGCTCTCGATGAAGCCTCAGTTGCATCAGCGCCCGTACTTCATCCAATACCTTGTGCTCGATCATCTGCACGAAGCGCCGGCCGGATCGGGCGTGCAGCACGTCGCGCGGCGGCGAAATGACGATTCGGACCGCCGTTTCGGGCTCAACGAGCGTCCGTCCCGCCTTGGCTTGCCACTCGGCCAGCGATTGGCCGGTTGCAGCCAAAACCTCGAGAGCGCGGGTCAGCCGCTGGGCATCCGACGGGTGCAGGCGCGCGGCCATTTCGGGATCGCGCCGTGCGAGCTCCATGTGCAGGTGGGACGCGCCATGCTGCCGAGCTTCAGCGCGCCAATGCTCTCGAATGGCGCTCGGAATCTCGGGAATTGGTGACAGCCCCTCCGTCAGCGCCTTGAAGTAAAGCCCGGTACCGCCGACGATGATCGGACGCCAATTGCGTTGCCGAGCTTCCTCAAGCGCAACAGCCACATCCGCGAGCCAGCGCGCCACCGAATAGCTCTCCGCAGCCCCAACGTGGCCATAGAGGCGATGCGGGACACGCGCTTCATCCTCCACGCTTGGCCGCGCGGTGAGAATGCGCAGCTCGCGATAGACCTGCATGCTGTCGGCGTTGATGATCACGCCGCCGGCACGCTCGGCGAGCGCCAGCGCAAGCGCCGATTTTCCCGAGGCCGTCGGTCCGGCAATGAGGATGGGTCGTGACATGGGCGTGATGTGCCGCCTTAGCGCCGTCAGCGCAACTGGAGGATCGAAGTTGCTCAACGCACTCGACGCCCCGCGCACGTTGCCGCCACTCGTCATGCGCTGTTGGCGCCGCCTGGGGATCGTGGCGCCGCCGTTGTCAACTCGACACGAACTCACGTTTTGGCTTCCGCCGATGCTCCGCATGCTCCTCGGTTGCCCGGACCCAATCATCGAACGCAGCTGGAGGATCCCATGTCGCAGTTTCTGACGTTGCTGATGTTCGCGATCGCCGCCCTGGTGGCGTCGGCTATCTCGCCGACAAGCGCGGCCTATGACAACAAGGATGTGACGCCCGGCCTCTCCCGGCTGCCCGGCGAGATCAAGTACGAAAATCAGGATAGCCGCGTGAAGGTTTAGCTCTCCGTCCTCACGTCGATCGTCCTCTCGATCGTGCTGTCGCTGGTGCTGCGGTCCTGTCAGCAAGAGCGAAAGTGCTGGCGTTTGCGCTTGCATTGGCAATTATGTTCTGGTAATGTTCGCACACTTTAAATTTACAGTATTGGAGTTCGCACTCATGGATGTCGAAGCGGAAATTCGTGATCTACAGCGCCGTGTCGGCGAGCTTGAGGGCTCGTACGGGTTTCTGTCGGGCCAGGTGCGCGGCGTTCACCGCGATCTGTTGAACTTTCAGGCGGCAACCGAACGGCGCTTCGACGGTATCGACCAGCGCTTCGATCGCATCGAGGGCGAGGTCCGCTCGTTGCGCGAAGACCTGCCGGGAATAGTAGGAGCCGCGGTTCGCGAGGTGCTCTCTGAACGCAAGGGGTGAGAGGCGGCACCGCGTCGACCACTTGCGCAGGGCAAGCTCCAGCCCTAATGAGCACGCCCATGCCTGCACGCCGACAGATGCACCTTGGCGCCTTCATGCGCCCGATCAGCATTCACACCGCCGCCTGGCGCTATCCCGGCGGCACACCTGACGCCAACTTCAATCTGAAAGCGATCGTCGCCTACGCCCAGCGGCTCGAGGCGGCGAAGTTCGACGCTTTCTTCATGGCTGACCACCTCGCTGTGCTCAATATGCCGATGGAGGCGTTGAAGCGCAGCGCCACCGTCACCTCGTTCGACCCGCTGACGCTGCTGCCGGCAATCGCGATGATGACCGAGCATCTCGGCCTCATCGCCACCGCCTCGACCACGTTCGAGCAGCCCTACCTCATCGCGCGCCGCTTCGCCTCGCTCGATCACATCTCAGGCGGCCGCGCGGCCTGGAACATCGTCACCACCTCGAACCCGGACGCCGCGCTCAATTTCGGCATGGACGATCAAATGGAGCACGCCGAGCGCTACAAGCGCGCGAGAGAGTTCTATGACGTGGTGACCGGCCTCTGGGACAGCTGGGCCGATGACGCCTTCATCCGCGATACCAAATCCGGCATCTACTTCGACCCCGAGCGCCTGCACGTCCTCAATCACAAGGGAAAGTACCTGAGCGTGCGCGGGCCGCTCAACATCGCGCGACCCATTCAGGGATGGCCGGTGATCGTGCAGGCGGGTGCCTCCGACGCCGGACGCCAGCTCGCCGCCGAGACCGCGGAGATCGTGTTCGCCGGCGGCGGTCCGCTCGATGACGGCCGAAAGCTCTATGCCGACATCAAGGGGCGCATGGACAAGCTCGGCCGCCCGCGCGAGCATTTGAAGATCCTGCCCGGCGCTTTCGTCGTGCTCGGCGAGACCGAAAGCGAAGCCCGCGACAAGCGCGCGCAGCTCGACAGCCTCGTGCATTTCGAGAGCGGCATGGCGCAGCTCTCCATCAATCTCGGGATGGACGCACGCACGCTCGATCCGGACAAGCCGCTGCCCGACGTGCTGCCCGAGACCAATCAGAGCAAGAGCGGGCGCGAGCGCGCGGTTGCCATGGCCAAGCGCGAGGGCCTCACCGTGCGCCAGCTCGCCGGCCGGGTCGGCGGCTATGGCGGGCTCGGAATGGTCGGCACGCCGAAGATGGTCGCCGACGAGATGGAGGCGTGGATCGAGAGCGAAGGCTCCGACGGCTTCAACGTCATGTTCCCGTATCTGCCCGGCGGCCTCGACGACTTCTGCGACAAAGTCGTGCCCGAGCTGCAGCGGCGCGGTCTTTTCCGGCGCGATTACACGGGCAAGACATTACGCGAAAACTTAGGGCTGCCGCGGCCCGAGAACCGGTTCTTCAGCCGCAAGACGTGACGGTGAGCTCGCCGCGTTTTGCGCTGCGGTGCATTGGGTCGGCCGTTAAAGGGCGTGCGACATCACGGACTTCCGCAGCGCGGCACTTAGCGCCTCATATTCGATTTAAGAATGTCTATGAACCGCCGTGCGACCGGGGACAAATAAGCGCCCTTGCGCGAAATTACGCCAATCGGCCGGCGCCATGTCGCGACGCCCTGGATTGACAGTTCCTTCAGCCGAAATTGC
Organism: uncultured Hyphomicrobiaceae bacterium; assembly: GCA_964500805.1. GTDB lineage: Bacteria > Pseudomonadota > Alphaproteobacteria > Rhizobiales > Hyphomicrobiaceae. The sequence continues at coordinate 162,041 of CAZCQH010000004.1, read as the reverse complement.
GATGCGGCTTGCTGAACAACGCGCCGAGCGAGGAACCCGAGATGTCGCGTTTCCGCGACGGCTTGCAGCCGTAACGGCACCGAACGCGTTTCGAAAGCGACACGGGGTGGCGGTAAATTGTGCTTCTCGAACGCCTGAACCAGCCAGTGCCCCGGTTGCAAATTGATGGGTGCGAGCACCCAGCTCTGGTCAGCGAGATCAGCCAAAGTGCACGTCTTCTTCTTTGCAAGGGGATGGCTCGCAGCCGCGTAGACGACGATATCGTAGTCTCCAGGAAGTGGGTCGATGTCGCAGCCCGGCAGAGGCCACGCGGAAAAATAGTTCACGATCAGATCAAGCTTCCCCTTGAGCAGGGCAGGAACCATCACATCGTTGTCGGAGGCTGTTGCAGAAAACGTCACCCCAGGCGCTTCCTTCTGAAGCGCGGCGTAACCCATGGGCAGGAGATCGGCACATGCAGGGCCCGCGCCCACGCGCAGATGGCCCGTTCTGCCGTCGCTCAGCTCGGCGGCCTCACGCACAACATCCTCGAAGCCAAGCTGCAGGCGACGCACGTGCGTTGCAAGCACTGATCCGACTGCCGTGAGCTCGACGCCCCTCGGCGTGCGCGATACGAGCTTGGTTCGCATTTCCTGCTCGAGGCGACGCAGGCTCTTGCTCAAGCCGGGTTGGCTCAAGTTCAGCTCTTCGGCGGCGCGGCGAATGCTGCGATGCTCGGCAATGGCCGCAAAGTATCTGAGGTCGCGAAGCTCCATGCAATAACCGCAGGTTATCAGCCGATAGAAACAAGATAATTGTAGAAATATGCCGGAGTAGTCAACGTGACGTGACCTATGTTTATGGAGAGACGTCATGAGCACTGTAAGTGCATTGTTCGCCGGGACCGTCGTTCTGACCTGTCTAGCATCAACGGGCACAAAAGCTGATGATCCCGCTACGGCTTTCCCGACGAAACCAGTACGGATCGTCATCGGACCAACCGCAAGTTTCACTGATTTAGTGAGCCGCCAGCTCGCACATCGCCTGCACGAGCGATGGCAGCAGCCCGTCGTCGTCGAAAATCGAGCGAGTGGCATGCTCGGCGCAGCGGCCGTCGCGAAGTCGGCACCCGACGGATACTCCCTGCTGATGAGTGATCGGACTTGGCGAGCCGTTGCACAGGGTCTCTACAAGGAACTGCCTTACGATCCGGACAAGGACTTCAGCCCGATCTCAAGCATCGCCTCGACGCCCAATTTCCTGCTCGGGCATCCGTCAATACCCGCAGGTAGCCTTGCAGAATTCATCGCTTACGCCAAAACAGTGCAACAGCCGCTCAATTACGCGACAGCAGGTCTCGGAACATCGACCCACCTGCCAGGGGAGCAACTGAAGCAGCTCACCGGCGTAAGTCTCACCGCCGTGCACTACAAGGGAGGCGGCGCGGCCATGAGCGCGATGCTCAGTGGAGAAGTCAAAATCGGATTCAATCCTGCCGCGCTTGCGCTACCTCACATGACAGCCGGTAAAATCAAAGCGTTCGCGATCACGTCTAGAAGGCGTTTTGCAGGCGCACCGGAGATACCCACCGTCGTCGAAGCAGGGTTGCCGCAACTGGAAGCGGACTATTGGATCGGCCTTTTTGCCCCCGCAGGGGCGGCGCCGGCTCTGATCACCAAAATCAATCGCGACGTCGTCGCGATCTTGGAGTCGAAATCGATGCGCGAATACCTGCTCAATCAGGGCGCCGAACCCGTGCCGAGTTCACCCGACGAGTTTGCTGCTTTCATCAAAAATGAAACTGATAAGTGGGGCGACGTCATCCGAACAGCTGGTATCAAGCCAGAGTAATTTTCTTGCTTGGAGCACTAAGGTCGGGAAGCTTGCGGCAACCTCAACGGACTGAAGTCCTCGGAAAAAGATCAGGGTCGAGGTAAAGTCCGCGCACTTCGTTCTGTTCGTGGTGCCGATGCGAAGCGTCATCGGCGAGAACGGGGCAGTGGGACTCAGCTTCCGGCGGCAACGCTACCGCCGGAGCCGAGGCAACCGGGAGAGCAGGCCACGGCGGTGCAAATCCATGGGGCGGAAGCGCCAGCAACGCTGCTCGAACGGTTGCGAAAATCCTGCGGAGGGCGCCCAGCTTTCCGCGCAACACGCGCCGGCTACGGGATTTCTGGCCCTTGGAAGCCGGGACCCCGCGCCACGCTCTCAAATATCCAGATCCTTCGCGAACGCGGCTTTCTCCTGGATGAAGCGGAAGCGCAGCTCCGGCTTCGAGCCCATCAGCGTGTTGACCGTGTCTGACACCGCCTCGCGCTCGCTCTCGGCGATTTCGACGCGCAGCAGCGTGCGCGCCTTTGGATCCATGGTGGTGTGCTTCAGATCCTTGAAGTCCATCTCGCCGAGACCTTTGAAGCGAGTCACGTCGGGCTTGCGGTTCTTGAATACGGTCTCGAGCAGCTCCACGCGATGCGGCTCGTTGCGCGCATAGACCACCTCGCCTTTCACGGAGAGGCGGTAAAGCGGCGGCATGGCGAGGAAGAGGTGCCCGTTCTCGATCAGCTCGCGCATCTCCTGGTAGAAGAACGTCATCAGGAGAGACGCTATGTGCGCGCCGTCGACGTCCGCGTCGGTCATGATGATCACGCGGTCGTAGCGCAGGTCCTCGTCCTTGTACTTGCTCCCCGTTCCGACACCCAGCGCCTGCACGAGATCGGAGAGCAGCTGGTTCTGCGAAAGCTTGGCTGTCGTGGCGTTGGCGACGTTCAGGATCTTGCCGCGCAAGGGCAAGATCGCCTGCGTCTTCGGATCGCGCGCCTGCTTGGCGGAGCCGCCAGCGGAATCGCCCTCGACCAGAAAGATTTCCGTCTCGCCGGACTTGTTAGAACAATCCCATAGCTTGCCCGGCAAGCGCAGCTTGCGCGTCGCGGACTGGCGGTTGACCTCTTTCTCCTTGCGGCGGCGCTCGCGATCCTCGGCCTGCTCGATCGACCATTCGAGGAGGCGCGTTGCCTGCTGCGGACTGTCCGCGAGCCAGTGGTCGAAGGCATCGCGCACCGCGCCTTCGACAATGCGCTGCGCCTCCACCGTCGCAAGCTTGTCCTTGGTCTGGCCCTGGAACTCGGGCTCGCGAATGAAGACGGAGAGCATGCCGGCAGCCGTGCCGAACACGTCCTCGGCGGTGATCGACGAGGCTTTCCGGTTGCCAACGCGCTCGCCGAACTCCTTCAAGCCTTTCGAAAGCGCCGAGCGCAGGCCGTTCTCGTGCGTACCGCCTTCGGGCGTCGGGATGGTGTTGCAGTAGGAGTTGAGGAAGCCGTCCTCGTCGGACACCCAGCAGAGCGCCCACTCGACGGTGCCGTGCCCGCCGGATTTCTCGACACGGCCGGTGAAGAGGTCCTTCGTCACCCGCGTCTGACCTTCGATGCGCGCGTTGAGGAAATCCTTGAGGCCTCCGGGGAAATGGAACACGGCCTCGGTCGGCGTGTCGTCCTTGTCCTTGATCAGCTCCGGGGCACAGCTCCAGCGGATCTCGACGCCGCCGAAGAGGTAGGCCTTGGAGCGCGCCATCTTGAAGAGCGTCGCCGGCCTAAACGCGCAGCCGCGGCCGAAAATCTTCTCGTCCGGGCGAAAGCGCACCTTGGTGCCGCGCCGGTTCATGATGCTGCCAAGCTTCTCGAGCTTGGTCTGCGGCGCGCCGCGCGAGAATACCATGCGGTAGAGCTGCTGGCCGCGCGCCACCTCGACCTCGCAGGTCTCGGAGAGCGCGTTGACCACCGACACGCCGACGCCGTGCAAGCCGCCCGACGTGTTGTAGGCCTTGCCGTCGAACTTGCCGCCCGAGTGCAGCGTGCACATGATCACTTCGAGCGCAGACTTCTTCGGGAACTTGGGATGCGGGTCGACGGGAACACCGCGGCCGTTGTCGATCACGGTGAGGAACCCGTCGGCTTCGAACTTGACCTCGATCCAGGTGGCGTGGCCGGCGACGGCCTCGTCCATGGCGTTGTCGATCACCTCGGCGAAGAGATGATGCATCGCCTTCTCGTCGGTGCCGCCGATGTACATGCCCGGACGACGGCGCACGGGCTCGAGCCCCTCCAGGACCTCGATGTCGGCGGCCGTATAGTTGTCGGAGGCGTCCGAGACGCGGCTCCTGCGAGCGGATTTTTCGATCATGTCTTCAGCGAGGTTCCCAAACAGATCGCGTGATGAGGCCATGGCGAACCGCTCCGTCTCGAGACTGCGGCAAGAGTTGATACGCGGGGACAATGGAGCCGCGGCCTCACGAATCCCTCGGGGATTCAGGTTGGCCCCCTCGTGACACGGGGCCCTGTTGATTGGCAAGGGCAGTGCGGAGAGCTGTTGCGTCCAGGGTACGGCCAAAGCGGATTGGCACTTGGCTGTCAACAGCGTTCAGTCTCCCGAGAAGAATGCGGCCGGGGTGCTCGCCAAACAGCGACCCGATGTGACATGAACCGCAGAGCATTGCCACACGGGAGATCACAATGAAACGGCATGCCATCGTCACGGGCGCGGCGCGCGGGATCGGTGCCGCTGTGGTGCGCCAGCTCGCGTCGGACGGGTGGCAGGTGAGCGCCCTTGATGTCGACAGTAGCGGACTCGGTACGCTGAGGGGCGTTGGCGGGGTTGCGTGCTTCGTGGCCGACGTGGGGGTCGAGGCCGAGCTGGTTCGGGTTTTGACGCAGTGCCGCGCTGCAGCCGGGCCGATCACCGCACTGGTACCGGTGGCGGGCATCAGCGCGAACGGTCCATTGGCCGGCACGACCCTCGATGCGTGGAACCGTGTTCTGGCGGTCAACCTGACCGCGACAATGCTGATGGCGCGTGAAGCCGAGCAGGATTTGCGCACGCATCGCGGCGCCATCGTCACGATCGCCTCGACGCGGGCGCACATGTCGGAAGCCGACACGCTCGCCTACTCCGCGTCAAAAGGCGGCCTGGTGGCGCTGACCCATGCACTGGCGATCACGCTTCAGCCCAACGTGCGCGTGAATTGCGTCTCCCCGGGCTGGATTGATACCGGCAAATGGGGCGCGCTAAAGCCATCCGATCATGCGCAGCACCCTGCCGGCCGGGTTGGCACGCCGGAGGATATCGCAGGCGCGGTGTCCTACCTGCTGTCGGACAAGGCAGGATTCATCACCGGCGCCGAGCTGATCGTCGACGGCGGCATGACGCGGAAAATGATCTATATTTGAGCCGGCTCAACACGCTCGACTGGGCAAATGCTCAGCCGGCTCCGGTAGCAGTTCAGCGTCTCGCCCTTGCCTCACCAGCCGACCGCATAGGAGGCGCGGCGCGGGTCGCCGGCGCCGGTATAGACACCGTGCATCACGTCGTGGATGACGGAGCAGACCGAGCCCGCCAGGCGCGTCCACTCGGGCCACTCGAGCACGTCGTGGCCGAGCGCCTTCAAGCCATCGATTGTCTCCTGCGGTACGCGCGTCTCGATGGCGAGGCGGTTCGGATAGTACTCGTGCGGCTCGAAGCTCGATGGGTACGAATAGCTTGAGAAGCGCGGCGCCTCGATGGCGGACTTCAGATCCATGCCAAATGTCGCGACGTTCAAGAGCACCTGCAGCATCGCCTGCGTCTGCACGTCGCCGCCGGGCGTGCCGAAGGGCATCACGGCCTGACCGTCGTTGAGAATAGCAATAGCCGGATTGGGCGTCAGCCGCGGCCGCTTGAACGGCGCGAGCTCCGATGGGTGTCCCGGCACCGTCCATGACTGCGAGCCGCGCCCCGAGGCGACGAAGCCAGTGCCCGGGATCAGCTCCATGTCGTAGGAGCTATCGCTCGGCGTCGCCGAGAACGTGTTTCCTTCCTTGTCGATCACCGCGCAGTAGGCCGTATCCGGCGACATGGGCGGAATGCTGGCCTTCGGCACGTTGGGCTTCAGGCGCGGATAGCCCTCGATCCTGCCGGCAGGCGGCATCTCTGGGTACGAGCGCTTCGGATCGATCATCTTGCGGCGAGCGGCGGCGAACGTGTCCGACAGCAGCGTGTCGAGGGGCACATCGATGAAGCGCGGGTCGCCGAAGTAGGCCTCGCGATCGGCGAAGGCGAGCTTCACCGCCTCGGTGATCAGGTGGATGTAGGCTGGCGTGTTGTGGCCCAGCGATTTCACGTCGTCGTTGGCGAGGATCTTCAGGATCATCCCGAGCGCCGGTCCCTGGCACCACGGCCCGCAGGTCAATACATCCATGTTCTTGTAATGCACCTTCACCGGCGGCTCGAAGCGGGCGCGGAAGGCGCCCATGTCCTGCATGGTGAGCCAGCCGCCCTTCTGGGCGTGGTAGTCGGTGATCGCCTTGGCGATATCGCCCTGATAGAAGGCGTCGTGTGCGGCCTGCAGCCCGGCGACGCGGCCTTTCTTCGACGCAGCCTTCTCCTGGTCGACCATGTACTGCATGGAGCGGGCGAGATCGGTCTGCTTGAAGATGTCGCCGACGCGGGGCGGCTTGCCGCCGGGGAGGAACACCGCCGCATTACCCGGGAAGCGCTGATACTTGGGCAGTGCCGTTTCGATGGTCTCGACGAAGCGCGGATCGGCGGGGAAACCGTCGCGCGCGATACGGATCGCGGACGCCGCCACCTCGCCCAAGCTCATGGTGCCGTATTTCTCGAGCGCCACGATCCAGCCCGAGGGCGAGCCTGGCACGACGGCGCGCATCAAGCCTTCGGTGATCTTGCCGCCGTGGTTCTTGCGGAAGTACTCGCTCGAGGCCTTCATCGGCCACACGCCCAGGCCGTCGATCGTCACCACCTCACCGGTCTTCGCCATGCGGATCATGATCGGGCAGACACCGGCCACGTTGACGAGGTCCGACTGCACCACGCCGAGCGTGAGCCCCGCCGCGACGCCCGCATCGATCGCATTGCCGCCTGCTTCGAGGATCATGAAAGCCGCGTGCGAGGCGGCGAAGTGGCACGACGATGCCATGTGCCGCATGCCCGTGAGCACATTGCCGTGCCCGCCGATGCCCTTGAGTCCGATGACGTCGCTGACTGTGCCTGGATTCTTGGGCATGGGGTGTCCCCTCGCGATGACTGCGCCATTCGCAAAGGTTCGGCCCGTTTCCGTGCCGGAGCAAGTCAAAAGTTGCAGTTGAGCACTGCCGTTGCAGGCTGCCGTTCAATCGGGACGGAACGGCTTGCGAATGACGGAGGTGACATAAGAGGGTGGCGGCCTGTCGACGGCTTTCTTGGCCTTGCGCGGCGTTGCCTTCGTGGGTTTCGCTGCTTTGTCCTTGGATTTCGTTGCCTTCTTGGCCATTGGCCCTCCTGGATGCGCCTCGACGATGCCGGCCGAGTGCCCCAAGCGGAGCACAGCACTGAGCAAGCTCGCCGTTACGGACTGCGACACTGCGGTCCAAGCATGCCGCGCTCAGCTGCGCAACGAAAAACTGTGCTGCTCTCAATGAGTCGTGCGGCGGCAGTCCGAAGCGCAGGACTGCGCACCTCAGAGAAACATATTGTTGTCCGCCTCGAGGCCCATCAGGACGCGACCGATGGTGAGATAGTTGGTGCCGCGCGCCTGGGTCTGCTGCGATGCTGTCAGCGCATCGCGCATGCGGCGCTGGAACGTGGCCCCTTCGTGGATCGCCGATTGGCCGGCGAGGCGGTAGGCCTCGGTCGCGATGGCGACGCCCTCGTTGATGGCAAGCGTGGTCGCGAGCTTCATGTTGACGCGCTGCTCGAGCGACATGTCGCCGGTACGCGCGACCTCTTCGTAGATGTCCTCGCAGGTCTTGTGAACATAGGCCTGCATGGCTCGAAGCCGGCCTTCGAGGATGGCGATCTGCGTTTGAAACACGGGGCTCTCGCGCAGTGACGAGGGTGCGGCGCGCGGCGTCTTGGTCATGGCGAGCTCGCGCAGATCATCGATCATGCCGCGCGCGATGCCGAGCATCAGGCCGGAGAACCCAGCGCCGTAGACGACAGTTGCGGAGAACTTGAAGAGCGGGGCCGGCTCGGTGAGCTCGGCCGGGTTCTCGCGGTCGATGGTGTCGTCCTCGGGAACGAAGAGGTCGTTCACCTCGAACGTGTCGCTGCCCGTACCCTTCAGCCCCACGACATGCCAGACGTCGTGCACGGTCGCTTGATGGCGCCAGAAGAGCGCGGTGCGGTCGAGCTGCTTCTTGCCGCCGGGGCGCATCACCGGCTTGCTGTCGGCGTCGAACACGTAACTGTGGCCGCCGAGCAAGGTCGCGTGGCGGCTGCCGGAGGCGAAGGTCCACTTGCCAGTGACGCGATAGCCGCCGGGCGCCTTGATCGCCTTGCCCTGAATGCCGGCGCCCCAGGCGAGCACGGCGTTCGGTGCGCCGAAAAATTTCCTCTGAGCCTCGGGCTTCAGGAAGGCCGCACCCATCGCGCAGCCGCCGCCCTGGCTCAGACACCAACCCGTGCTGGCATCGGCGGTGGCGATGGTCTCGATCATTTTGCAGAATTCGAGGGGCGAGGCCTCGTCGCCGCCGAGCGAGCGCGGCAGCAGGGCGCGAAAGAGCCGCTGCTCGTGCAGCGCGGCCATCGCCTTGGCGGTGACCTGGCGATCGACCTCGATCTGCGGCGCCTCGGCCCTGAGCAGGTCGAGAACTTGCCGCGCGCGGGCAGTCAGATCGTTCGGACCTTGCTCGTCGCCTGCGTGCTTTTGCATCGGTTGCCTCCAGGGCCCCGGCGTGGTGTCGTCGGGCCTCCAATCGGTCAGTTCAGGATGCGCTGGCACGCGATTGGCCGCAAGCCATTGCGCACGTCGATCAGGTCGCAGCGTAATCGGCTGCAGTTCTCAGAATGCGAGAAGAACAATGAGCTATGATAGAGTAGCGATCACCGGGGGATCGGGTCTTCTGGGCGCGCACGTGGTGCGACGGCTCAGCGGCAAGGCGGCGTTGACCAACGTCGACCTGAAACCGCCGCATGACAGCGATGCGGCCCGCGCGCGGTTCATCAATGGCTCGATCACGGACTACGCGGCCATGGTGAACGCGTTCCGCGGCCAGGACGCGGTGATCCACCTGGCGGCGATTCCCAATCCACGCGAGCGCCCGCCCGCAGAGACCTTCAACAACAACGTGCAGGGCGCGTGGACGGTGCTCTCTGCCGCCGAGGAGGCGGGCGTGAAGCGCATCGTGGTGGCCTCGAGCGATTCGGTATTTGGACTGTCCTACAATCCGCCCGATTTCCCGCCGCAATTCCTGCCCGTGGACGAGACACATCCAACGCGCCCGACCGAGTTCTACTCGCTGTCGAAAAAGCTGACCGAGACCATTTGCGAGAGCACAGCAGCCCGCAGGAAAATGGAGGTGATGGCAATTCGACCGGTGCACGTCGTCTTCCCGCGCGGCTATCCCGAGATCGAGATGCGCGGCACCGATGTACAGAACTATCACTACTGGTCATGGGTCGCGCCAGAGGACGTGGCGCAAGCGTTCGACCTCGCGCTCTACGCGAAGGACTATCGGGGGTTCGACGCTTTCGTCATCGCAGCGGCAGAGGGCATGAATACGCGGCCAACGCTCGACATGGCGCGCGAGCGGTGGGGCACGCTGCCGGAGGTGCGCCGGCCCGAGCTCTATCAACGGCTGCCAAATGCGTCGATCAGCGATATCACCAAGGCGCGCGAGCGCCTGGGCTATGACCCCCAAGTCGGACTGGCCCAGTTGAAAGCGCGGGCAAAGGCTGGCGCGTGACGCTTGCGCTCGCGCCTCAACGGTGGGTTTACCGCTTCGCTTCGATTGCGACCTCGACGATGTGCGGCTTGCCCGAGGCGAAGGCGGCGCGGATCGCCGGCGCGATCTTGTCCGGTGTCTCGCAGCGCGTGCCGGCGACGCCCATGCCGGCGGCCATCTCGACGAAGCCGAGCGTCGGGCCGCCGAGATCCATGTGCGCGTAGGGCTCCTGCGAGGTGATGCCGAAGCGCTGCCGGTAGACGTCGATGTTATGCTTCAGCACGCGGTACTCGCGATTGGCGAGGATCACGAACACGACCGGCAACTGGCAATGCGCCGCGGTCCAGAGCGCCTGGATCGAGTACATCGCCGAGCCGTCGCCCGAGATGCAGAGCACCGGCCGGTCGGGCTTCGCCGCCTGCACGCCGAGCGCGCCGGAGAGGCCCTGGCCGATGCCGCCACCCTTGGCGCCGAAAAAGTCGCCCGGCGCCGCGAAATCGATCGTGCGCGCGAGGTCGATGGAGGCGGTGATCGATTCGTCGATCACGATCGCGTTCTTCGGTAACGCATCCCGGATCTCGGCCATGACGCGCGGCATTGACGCGGGCGTACGGGTCCAGGCCTTCTCGGCGCGCTGCTTCTGGCCGGCAATCTCGCGCTCCTTCAGGGCCTTCATTTCGGCGTTACGCTTGGGTGCGGCGGCTTTGACGCCAGAGTCGGTCGCGAGCAACGTGGTGAGATGCTCGACGGCATCCTTCAGGTCGCCGATCGCACCGGCATCGAGCGCGAAATTGTAAGCGAGCCGCGACGGGCTCTCCTCGATCTGTGCAATCTTCGCACCGGCCGGGAACGGGCTGCCGGGCGTGTGCCAGACATCCTCGAAGAACGGCCCGCCGAGCAGCAGCACGCAATCCGCCGTGCCAAGCAGCTTGCGGGTCGAGAGCGTGTCCGTGCCGAGGAACAGCCGGCAATTGGGATGCGCAGTCGGGAACGTGTTCTGCACGCGTAGCAGGCTTTCGAACCACACGTTTGCGCCGAGTGTCTCGGCGAGTATCACGAGTGCGGAGGTTGCACCGGATCGCGCGACGTCATCGCCGATGACGATCGCCGGAGCTTGAGCGGCAGCGAGCAACGCTGCGATGTCTGCGAGGGCCTGCCGCGACGCCGCGGACTGCTTCGCAATCGGACCGGCCGTCGATGCTCCGATCGATGTCTCCTGTTCCATGACATCGATGGGAAGCCCGACGAACACCGGACCCGGCGGACCGTCGTTCGCCACCTTGAACGCGCGCCTGAGAATGGGGCCCATCTCGTCGGCACGCTCGACCTGCACGCTCCACTTGGTCAGCGGCGCCGCCATCGCAGCGAGATCATGGCCAAGCACCGGATCACTCAGGCGCATGCGCGTGTCCTGCTGGCCGGCAGTCACCACCAGCGGCGAGTTGGCGCGCATCGCGCAGAACAGCATGCCGAGCGCATTGCCGAGCCCCGGCGCCACGTGCAGGCTCACCACGCCGGTTTTGCCGGAGGCCTGCGCGTAGTAGCTCGCCGCGGCGAGCGCAACCGACTCCTGCAGCACCGTCACGTACTTGAGCGAGGGATAGGCCGAAAGCGCATCCAGCAGCGGGCTCTCGGTCGTCCCGGGATTGCCGAAGATCCGCTCGACGCCGTGGGCGACGAGACTCTCCATGAACACCTGACGGCCGCGCATGTTAACTCCTGGATAAATTAAAGTTGCTGGGCTTCGGCTGAGAGAGATGCGACACTCTGGGGGACGCCGCGTCAAGCGCTGATCGAGCGCGCCAGGTTCGCGGCAACGGCCACGTAAGACGCGCAAGCCAATAAGTGGAGAAGACCCATGCTGCAATCCCGGCGCGCCGACTTCGATATGCCGCGCGACGTCTGCTATCTGAACGCGGCCTCGTGGAGTCCACTGCCGTCGAAGGTGCAGGAGACCGCGCGCGCGGCGGTTGCGCGGAAAGGGCAGCCATGGAAACTCCCGGCCACCTTCGCCAACGACATGCATGAACGCACGCGGGCGGCCGCCGCAAAGCTGATCAATGCCGACCCTGGCGATGTGGCGCTGACGCCGTCGATCGCCTATGGCGTCGCCAGCGCCGCGAAGATCGTGAAGATCCCCGCAGGCTCGCGCGTGCTGGTGATCCAGAACGACCATTCCTCGCCCGTGCTCGAGTGGATGGACCAGGCCGACAAGCAGTTCTTCACGCTCGAAACGGTCAAGCGGCCGAAGGACGGTGACTGGACCTCGGCCGTGATGGCGGCAATCGAGCGACCCGGTGCGGCGCCGCTGGCGATGGCCTCGATCTCGTCGGTGCACTGGTCGGACGGCGGCATCATCGATGTCGACCGGCTGGCGCCGGTGTTGAAGACGAAAGGCGCGATGCTGCTGGTCGATGCGACGCATCACGCCGGCGTGCTGCCGATCGACGTGAAGAAGCTCGATCCCGACTTCCTGCTGTTCCCAACCTACAAGTGGCTGCTCGGTCCCTACGGCCGCGCGTTTCTCTACGTGGCGAAGCGGCACCAAGATGGCGTGCCGCTGGAGCAGACTTCCTATGGGCGCCGCTCGGTGAAAGCCGAGCAGACGACCTACTTCGAGGACACGCGCTACCTTCCCGATGCGCGCCGCTACGACATGGGCGAGCGCGATCATTTCATCGGCATGGAGATGGCGCTCGGCGGCCTCGAGTATGTGCTGAGCCTCGGGCCGCAGGCCATCCGCGAACGGTTGACGCGGTTGACCGGACTGATCGCCGAGGGCATGCGCGGCGCGCCGGTCGTAATGTCGCCGACGCATCTGAGGGCCCCGCACGTGCTGAGCCTCGGCTTCGAGGGCGGCATGCCGGAGGGGCTGATACAGCGGTTGGAAGCACAGAAGATCTACGTCGCGCCGCGCCTCGGCCGCATTCGCATCAGCCCACACGTCTACAACGACGAGCAGGATGTCGACCGCTTTGTCACGGTACTCCGCGGCGCGTTGCGGTGAACTGAAGGGCGCGGACCCGGGCGATATGCGCTGCGGAACCTGTGGAACGCAGCCGTAGAACGTGCGAGACTGCATGCCATCGTTCACGGTGCCACGCTGGCGACGGCCGTCGCTAATCACGGAGCGAGCGATGCCTGACACAACCCGCACGACAAGGTCGCTGCTCGCCGCGGCGCTTGTGCCGCTCGCTCTCTCCAGCACCGAGACATTGGCAGAGCGCCGACCGAGCGGTGACAAGGGTCACGTCACGGCCTGCAGCCGCTACGGCAAGGGCTGCATCACAGGCGCGACGCGCTCCGGCCGGTTCGACCGCGAGGTCCGTCTCCCGGGTGGCACATGGATCGGCTGCAAGCGCGACTGTCGCGAGACGCTGCGCGAGGAAGCCCTCGATTTCTTCGAGACGCTCCGCGAGCGCGCTCCCGATCGCAATCGGTGATGCGGAGCGGCGCGCGCTGACGTCGTCTGCTTGGCGCCTGAACTCAATCCGGCTTCGGCGGATCGTCGAGGTGACGGGCCTCTGACGGCACCATGTGTGGTACGCCCCTCCTGATCGGATAGGCGAGGCGCGCGGTCCGGCTGATCAATTCCTGGCGCACCGCATCATAATCGAGCGACGCCTTGGTCACCGGACAAACGAGAATTTCAAGCACCCGTGGATCGCAGCGCTCGGCGTCTGCGGCTGGAGCTGGCTTTCCTGGAACGGGATCGGGCGTGTCGCCGGTGCTCATCATTCGCTCATCTGGCAATCGGATTGCTTGCCGCTCTTATCAGCCACTTCCATGCTACTGAAGTCTCGGATTTCCGCCTGCGTCGGTGCTGCCGGAGGGGCCGGCAATGTCCATCTCGGTGAGGGCGATCAAGGTTTTCGCGCGCTCGGCCAAGTCACGAGCCTCGAGCAGTGCCTGCTTTTCCTTTGGACCGAACGGGCTTGCGAGCGAGAGCCAATTGACGAGCTGCTCGCTGCTGGTCTCCTCGATGCTTTTCCAATCGGCATTGGCGCGCCGCGCGTTGAGGAACTTTTTCAAGGTGGCGAGCAGGCGTTCGCGGTCCATCGCCTCCTCGCCATCGCCCGGAACGAGATCCCGCTCGAATGGACCGTAATCGACATCGCACACGCGATAGGGCGTCTGGCTGTCGACCTCGCTTGCGAAGTTGAAACGAACAACCCCTGTGAGAACGATCAGAAGCCTGCCGTCCTCGAGCTCCTGGAAGTTGGTCAGCCGCGCCGTACATCCGACACGTGCCAGGGCCGCCGTCCGCGAGAGGGGCGAACCCGTGACGCCGCCATCGCCCGTCGGCTGGATGATGCCGATCACGCGATCTCCCTTCAGCACGTCATCGATCATCTGCAGATAGCGCGGCTCGAAGATATTGAGTGGCAGCGTAGCTCGCGGCAGGACAATACACCCCGCCAGAGGAAATATCGGTATCCTCTGCGGGACGTCGGCGATGGTGCGGTAGCGCGAGAGCATGCGCGACATCCGGGGTCAGGAAAACAGCAATGACGAGAGCTTCCGGCGACCGTCCTGCGTTGCTGGGTCCTTCGGACCCCACGCATCGAAGAGTTGCACAAGCTGCTTGCGCGCCGCCTGATCGTTCCAGTTGCGATCGCGCTTGAAGCTTTCGAGCAGCTGAGCGACCGCCGTCTCCTTGTCGCCCGCGGCCGCAAGCGCCATGGCGAGATCAATCCGCGCCTGATGATCGGCGGGATTGGAATCGACCCGGGCCTTGAGCTCGGCCGTCTTGCCACTGTCGGAGCCGCGCTTGGCAAGATCGATTGCGGCCCGCACACCGGCGATGACTTGCGCATCCTTCTTGGCAGGCGGCACCAGCGAGAGCGTCTCCTCTGCCCGCGCGATGTCCTTGGTGTGCAGGTAGCATTTGGCGAGGCCGGCCAGTGCACCGATGTTCTCGCGCTCCTCTTGCAGGATCGCTGCGTAAATTTCGGCCGCGGTCTGCACGTCGCCCGCCTCGAACACCTTGTCAGCCTCAGCCAGAGCTTGCCCCAGATCGGCGGCTGCCTGATCGCCAACCAGTGCGTCGACGAACTGCTTCACGGCGCTTTCCGGTTGGGCGCCCATGAAGCCATCGACTGGCCGACCATCCTTGAAGGCGTAGACGGTCGGAATCGACTGCACGCGGAGCTGGCCGGCAATGGCCGGGTGCTCATCGATGTTGATCTTCACCAGGCGGACCTTGCCGCCATAGGATTTGACCACCTTCTCGATGACGGGGGTGAGCTGCTTGCACGGCCCGCACCAGGGTGCCCAGAAATCGACGATCACCGGCACCTGCTTGGATGCTTCGATCACATCCTTGGCAAACGACGCCGTGGTCGTGTCCTTGATCACGTCACCTGCGGCGACCGGCGCGCCTGGGCCCGAGGCGGCCGGTGCTCCGGGGCCGGCCGGTTTTCTCTGTCCGAACTCCATTCTCGTTCTCCTTTTGCGCGCGCGGGCGCTTCGCGTTCTCATGCTCCGAACCCATCGGAGCGGCAATCGATCAATCCTCAACAACGCAGGCGGATTGCCCACCGGCGCACCGCGTCAGCCACCCAATGCGAGCACCTTCGGCTCGTGGCCGGTCGCGCGCATGAACGCCAGCAGGTCGTCGCGCGCGATGCTCGTCGTCGCGGTGTTGACGAGCGGGTGGCAGTTGATCCTGTCATACTCCATGAGGCGCCGGTCGACCACCACGCTGACTTGGGACCGTGCATCGTTGATCAGGGCGAAAGCTGTCACCGAGCCGGGCGATACGCCGAGCACCTCCATCAGCAGCTCAGCCTTGCCGAACGAAAGGCGCGCCGAGCCGATGAGCTTGGGCAGCGCCTTCAGGTCGATGGGCGTGTGGCTCTCGGCGACGATGAGCCAGAGACGGTCCTTGGCATCTTTCAGGAAAAGGTTCTTCGTATGCCCGCCAGAGATCTCCCGGTGCAGACGGTCACTCTCGGCAACCGTGAACACGGCCTCATGGTCGACCGTTGTGACGGCAAATCCAAGCTCGGCGAGCCGCGCCATCAGCTCATCGCGGGTCTTTGGGGCTGGCACGGACATCACGGATCGGGCTGTTGAGGCCGTTCTGGCCAGATTGGCGGCTCTAGGGTGAGCCGCCCTGGAGAGCGGCTCCTCGAGCCACGAGATTTAAGGAGCCAACCGTAACCGCGCAACCCAAACGGCCGGCGCGTCGGACCCCGGGCTCGAGAAATGCCCCTACCCGGCCCGCTGATCGTTCCAACCTTCGACATTGTTCAGATAGTTGACGCAGGTATCGACCGTTTCGACATCGGCGAATTTGGCGTCGATGTCGTAAAGGTTCCATGCAACTGCACCGGGCACGCGGTCGCCGATGCACTCCTTCACCGCGATGGTGCGGAAGCCGTCCTGAATGCCGTCGCAGATGGTGGTGCGCACGCAGGCCGTTGCGGTGACGCCGGTTACCAGGATCGTATCCACGCCGCACGTTCTCAGATATCCTGCGAGCGGTGTGCCGGAAAACGACGAGGCGCGCTTCTTCATCATCACCCATTCGTTGGGCAGCGGCTTGATGCGGTCATCGATGGCCCAGAGGTGGGTATCGGTGAGGTTGACCGCCTCGACCGGGATCTTGTTGTGCCACTGACCCATGTCGGTGTGAGGATCGTTGCGGTCGGTGTTCTGGTAGGCGGTCGTCACGTGCACGATCACGTGTCCGTTCTTGCGCGCCGCCTCGAGAAGACGCTGCATGCCCGGCATGATCTCCTCGTCCATCTTCTTCATGTCGCAGGTGAACGGGTTGCCGGGCCGTGTCCAGGCATTGGCGAGATCGACCGAGATGATGGCGGGCTTCTTGCCGAAGCCGATGCGGCGCTGGAAGCCGCGGCTCTTGTAGATCTTGGTGCTCTCGTCGAACGCCTTCTGCAACATGGCGTCGAGGTTCTCGATCT
Source organism: uncultured Hyphomicrobiaceae bacterium (assembly GCA_964500805.1). Lineage (GTDB taxonomy): Bacteria > Pseudomonadota > Alphaproteobacteria > Rhizobiales > Hyphomicrobiaceae. The sequence continues at coordinate 145,441 of CAZCQH010000004.1, read as the reverse complement.
CGGACATGAGGGCTCCGGGGTGGTGTGGTGGGTCAGATTGAATACAGGAGCGGCTGCAAAGGCAACCAAGAACTGTGCATCGGACACCAGCTTGTCCCTTCTCTCCTTCGCACACCATCGTACGAGCTTGGGGCAAGGTAGAGCGCGCGCGGCGCATGGGACGCGTATGTGGCGCGCGGGCGGAACGATAGATTCAGAGCGGCTCGCGCCGAATGAATAGCTGCATCACGCGATGCGTACCTGTCCGTGGCCCGGAGTTCAGTGCCATACTGCCGGCAACAACAGCACAGCCAGCGTTTAACCCGAGGACACCCATGGCCAAAGCCCCTGCCCTGCAGCTCACCAATCCCGTTCTCGAGGCAATGCGCTCGGGGCAAGCGGCCATGGGGCTTTCGGTGCGCCTCGTGCGCTCGCCGGATGTGGTGCGGATCGCGAAGGTGACGAACCACCATTTCCTTTTCATCGATGGCCAGCACGCGATCTTCAACATCGAGACCATCGTCAATATCGCGAGCACGGCGCTGGCGCTGGGCGTGGCACCGCTGGTGCGCGTGCGATCGCCCAACGATTCCGATGTGCCGATGCTGCTCGACAATGGCGTCACGGGCATCATCTTCCCCGACGTGAATACGCCTGCGGAGGCCAAGCGCTGCGTCGAGCTGTGCAAGTTTCCGCCGATTGGGCGCCGCTCGGTGGGGGCGGTGTTTCCGCAGCTCAACGGCCAGAGCTACCCGCTGGCCGAGACCATACCGGCGATCAACGGCTCGACCGTCTGCTGCGTAATGGTCGAGACCAAGCGCGGGCTCGACAACATCGAGGAGATCGCCAAGGTGCCGGGCGTCGATGTCGTGCACATCGGCACCAACGACCTGGTGACGGATTTGGGCAAACCCGGCCAGCTCAATGATCCGATGGTCGATCAGTCGCTCGACCGGGCGATCGCCGCCTGCAAAGCGGCCGGCAACTTCGCGGGCTGCGGAGGCGTGCGCGATCCGGCGCGGCAGGCGGCCGTCATCAAGCGCGGCATCCGGTTCCTGACCACACAGAGCGATGCGGCCCTGCTGCAGGCCGGCGCCAAGGCCTGGACCGATGGAGTTGCAGCAGCGCTCGGCAGGCAGTGACGCGAGCCGAGCACTCCAGTTGCAGCTGCGCCTCGCTTCGGCGGGTCGGCTGGCGTGGTCGGCGTTAACTTTTGTGGAATCTCGTGAGGCCCGTAGAAGGCCTCTCCGCTGCGCTACGCTGCGTCGTGAGAGGGGTGTTTTCGAGTGGCTACCCCCCTCCGTCCAATGCGCCTGTCGCGCTCTACGTTGATTTTAGCCCATGACGAATCGAAATCGGCGCTGAAGGGGCGGTCACACATGCGCCGGTTCAGGGAGAAAGCCGGGCCGAAGCAGCCTCAACGGCATGCACACTGAGCATTCATCATGAATAGATACAATTGTATCAATGTTTCACGTGAAACATTGGCGGGTGCGCGGATCAATCGAGCATCAAGACATGCTCCCTGCGCCGCTCGATGGCGACCCAGTCTCTGGTTCCGGGAGCCGTGCGGTGTTTCACGTGAAACGGCTCGATGTGCCGGACTTGCGATGCGGCACGCCTCGACTCCGGGAACGACGAGAGGGCTCGCCGCTTTCACGCGTCACGCCACCAGTCGGCGATCTGCCGGCGCTGCTTCGCGTCAGGCAAGCGGCCTCGGCCGGCTGCCACGTTGTCGCGCATGTGCTCGACCTTGGCGGTGCCGGGGATCACGCACGCAACGGCCGGATGACCGATCAGGTACTTGAGGAAGACCTGGCCGAAGCTCCCGGAGTCGAGCTCCCCTGCCCAGCCAGGCAATTGTTTGCCCTTGACCCGAGCGAACATATTGGCCCCGTCGAAGGGGCGGTTGGGAATCACGGCAATGCCGCGCTCCAGCGCCAGAGGCAGAAGCTTCGCCTCAGCATCGCGCACAGCGAGCGAGTATGGGATCTGGACAAAATCGATGCCCTTCTCGGTCCGCATGATCGCCATCAGCTCATCGAAAGCAGACGCCGTATAGTGCGTGATGCCGATGTAACGGATCTGCCCCTTCTCCTTCCATCCACGCAGAGTTTTGAGATGCGTCCGCCAGTCGACCAGATTGTGGATCTGCATCAAATCGACGATCGGCGCCGCCATCTTCTCCGCTGAAGCTTTCATCTGCGCGATGCCGGCTGCCTCGCCCGACGTCCACACCTTCGTTGCAACGAATGCCTTGTCGCGCGATCCCATCTCGCGCAGCAAAGTCCCCACAACGGCTTCGGCGCGGCCGTACATGGGAGACGAATCTATCACCTTGCCGCCGGCATCGAACAGCACCTCCAATACCTGGCGACGCTGATCGAGCTCATTGCGATCACTTCCAACGTCGAATGTCTGCCAAGTGCCGACACCGATCACGGGCAACGGCTCCTTGCTCGACGGAATGGGGCGGGTGTGCATGGCAGCCTCTGCGCAAACAGAATCGCTCGACGCCCCGAGCGCTACTACAGCACTGGCTGCGCTTGCCATGCTGCCCGACAGCAATGCGCGACGGTCGATGTGCTCCGGCATTGCTTCTTATAGCCGACCTCGCCGATGCCGACACCGCCGTTTTTTCAGCGGCGTGCGTTGGTCTCGATTTGCATGGCTGATAAACTGCTGGCTGGAACGAGGCCAGATGGTTGTGAATTGATCGGTGAGCCCCTAACTGGTGCACGATTGCTCTCTGCCATTGCAAGGGTCAGAATGTCAGCCATTCTCGAACTTCGCGGCCTGTCCAAGACGTACGCCGGCGGCGAACAGGCCTTGAAGCAGGTCGACCTCTCCATTGCCAAAGGCGAGATCTTCGCCTTGCTCGGCCCGAATGGCGCGGGCAAGACGACGTTGATCTCGATCGTCTGCGGCATTGTCACGCCCTCTGCCGGGACTGTTCGTGTCGCCGGCCTCGATCACCAGGTGGATTTCCGAAAAGTTCGGCAGATGATCGGCCTGGTGCCTCAGGAACTGCACACCGACGCCTTCGAGCTGGTCATCGCCACTGTCAGCTTCAGTCGCGGGCTGTTCGGCAGCGCGAGCGACCCTGCCTACATCGAGCGGCTGCTCAGAGACCTTTCGCTCTGGGAAAAGCGCGAAGCGAAGATCATGCAGCTATCGGGAGGCATGAAGCGGCGCGTGATGATTGCCAAGGCGCTGAGCCATGAGCCTCAGGTACTCTTTCTCGACGAACCGACGGCCGGGGTCGATGTCGAGCTCAGACGCGACATGTGGGACATGGTCCGGCGACTGCGTGACCGGGGTGTCACCATCATCCTCACCACGCACTACATCGACGAGGCGGAGGAGATGGCAGATCGAGTGGGTGTGATCAACAAGGGCGAGCTGATCGTCGTCGAGGAAAAGGCCGCGCTGATGACGAAGCTGGGCCGGAAAACATTGACGCTCAATCTCAGCGAGCCGCTTCGGCAGTTGCCATCCGAGCTGTCGCAATGGCAATTGAAGCTTTCCGATAATGGGTACGAGCTCGTCTACGAGTTCGATACGCGGGCAGACTCGACCGGTGTTCCGTCCTTGCTCCGTCAGTTGAGCACGCTCGGCATCGGCTTCAAGGATCTGCATACGCAGCAAAGCTCGCTCGAAGACATCTTCGTCAACCTCGTGCGCGCGAAGGAGACGCCGGCATGATCGGCAATCCAAGAGGGATCTGGTCGATCTACCGTTTCGAGCTTGCGAGGTTCGGACGCACGATCTGGACCAGTCTGATGATGCCGGTGATCACGACATCGCTGTACTTCGTCGTGTTCGGGTCGGCGATCGGCAGCCGCATGCAGGACATGAGCGGAATTCCCTACGCTGCCTTCATCGTGCCTGGCCTGATGATGCTGACGATGTTCACCGAGAGCATCAACAACGCTTCGTTTGGAATCTACCTGCCCAAGTGGACCGGGACGATCTACGAGATCCTGTCGGCACCATTGTCAGCGCTCGAGATCGTGATCGCCTACGTCGGAGCAGCCGCAACAAAGTCGCTCATCATCGGCGCCATCATTCTCGCAACCGCATCCATCTTCGTCGACGTGCAGATTGCGCATCCGGTGTTGATGGTGCTGTTCATGATTCTGATGGTGATCACGTTCTGCCTGTTCGGCTTCATCGTCGGGATCTGGGCGCGAAACTTCGAGCAGCTTCAGGTGATCCCACTGCTCCTGGTCTATCCCTTGACGTTCCTCGGCGGCGCCTTCTATTCGATCGATATGCTGCCGGGCATCTGGAAGACACTTTCGCTCTTCAACCCGGTGGTCTACCTGATCAGTGGGTTTCGCTGGACATTCTTTAGCAAGGGCGATGTCTCGATCGGCTACAGCCTGGCGGCGATGGCTCTGTTCCTCTCTGCGTGCCTGGCTGTCGTCATCTGGATGTTTCGGACGGGCTACCGCCTCAAGAACTGACACCATCCGTCGGCGTCACTCTGCACGCGACAGAACGGCTTCACGGAGCCACCTCCTTGATCAACGATCATACACTCAAGCGCTTCCGGCCGCTCGGCTCGAAGCTCGTGCATCCGCTTTATGACGGCTATTCGTTCGCGAGCTTGCCGGCAACGATCGAGCATCTGCTGACCGGCGCGGAAAATGGCAGCTCACAACTTCCATTGATCCCAGCCGATTGCTTCGGCGGCAGCTATCCGACGTGCCAGAAGGTCGTTCTCATTTTCATCGACAGCTTCGGCATGGAATTCTGGCAGCAGTACCACCGCCGCTCAGCGCTGATGGGGCGCGTGATCAGCGAGGGCATCCTGACGCCGATCTCGGCGCTGTTTCCGTCGACAACGTCGGCCTCCGTTTCGACCTTGAACTTCGGCGTGTTGCCGGCGTCGCACGCGGTCTATGAGTGGAACCTCTACGTGCCAGCCTTCGGCGAGACCATCCAATCTCTGACGTTCGAGACGCTCGGGAGGCCAAGCGTTCCGTGTGTGGACAAGGGTTACGATCCGCAAGACATGATTTGCGCGCGTGAGACGCTGCACCAGCGATTGTCCCGGCATGGCGTGCGCTCGATCCAGCTGGCGCACAAGGCGTATGCGTCATCGCCGTATAACAGGCTCGCAACCAAAGGCGCCGAGGTTGTGACGCATGCGGCGCTGCCGGAGGCGTTGGGTCAATTGCGCGAGGCGATAGAACAAACGAACGGACCGGCGTTCATCCATTTCTACTGGGCGACGCTCGACACCATCGCGCATGTTTATGGGCCCGGCTCGCCGGAGCACGAAGCAGAGGTGCTGGGTTTTTGGCAGTTGCTCGACGATGCATTCCATCACTTGCGCGCCAAGGGAACGCTGGTGTTGTTCACTGCCGATCATGGCCACGTTGGCGCACGTGCGCAGTCGACCCTCTACATCAATGAATGCTGGCCGGCACTGCAAACGGCCCTGGCGGTGAGCCCGACAGGAACCACCATCTGGCCCAACGGCTCGCCGCGCGACATGTTCTTGCACGTGAAGCCCGAGCAGCGTGATCGCGTCATGGAAACGCTTTCTCGTGGGCTCGACGGCGTTGCCGACGTGCTGCCGATGGAACGGGCGTTGGCCGAAGGGCTTTTTGGGCACTCACCCGTTTCTCCGGAACTACGGGCACGTCTTGGCGACATTCTGGTGCTGCCGCACCTCGGTCATTTCATATGGTGGCGTGAGCCGGGCATCATGGCCAACCGCTTCAACGGTCACCATGGCGGGTTGACGGCTGAGGAGATGACGACGGTGCTCGGCGTTCTCGATCTCGCGTGACCACCTGATAGCGGCGCTGCAGGAGCGCTGCCTATTCACAATAGCTGCCCGACTGGCGCTCGGCCATGTCGACGTGGAAGTGATTGCGGTGAGCCTCGTTGGTCTCGGGGCCCAGCGTCGTGCCAAAAATCCGACACGCGCCAGCATGCACGCGGCGCAAAAATTTCTGACGTGCCGACGGGATCGTGGCCGCACTTGGCGCAGCCTCAGCAGACTTCGCCTTGGGACCACCGAGGTTCGAAGGCAGGCCCAGCGTTACCGACGGCGAGAAGCGACGTCCTGGAATGTACACTTGCGCATCGTTTGCGACGCCGCCCGTGTCGTTGACGGTACCTCTCAATGCCGGCTCGGCAGGCAGAGCAGCGGTCAGGGACGATGCGCTCGCTGGCGCTGGCGGAGGTGCCCCGGAATGCGCACCCGCCACGCTGGGAGGAGTTCCCGCTGCAGTGCTCGAAGGCGCCGCACCGCCCCCCTGTGATGGCGCAACGGTCCTGATCCTGTCATGCGAAGCTTGCGCCTTCTCGGCTTCCTTCTTGACTGCCTCGGCCCGGGCGGCCTCGGCTTTCGCAGCAGCGGCCGCCGCTGCCAACTGAGCCTTGTGATCACGCTCGGTCGCACCCCAGTCGGCCAGCACCTCGACGCTGTCGCCGCGCTGGGTCATGAACGATCGGATGTCGAGCGCGTTGGCGCGGCCGTGCTCGCTGAGCTTCGTCTGCTTGCGGCCATAGGCGTTGCGGCACGAATAGCCGCTCATCACGTCGATGCGCACAACCGGACTTCCAAGCAGCTCTCGGGCTGCCGGCTGCACCTCGTTGCGTAGCCAGGAATCGAGAGCTGCCACCATCTCGCAGCTGACCGTGGACGGTATCGACAAGGTCACCTGCGGGCCTTTTCCAACGCTGATCAGCTCGACAGCCGCAGGTGCGCCGCACGTGCCCTCACGCAAAGGCTCCGATGGCATCGCGATGAACTCCGCGGCAGCAAGGTGCGCGTTGCACCGGGCGCGCGCTGTCTCGATCTCGTCCTTCGTCCAGCCCGGGTCCGACTCCGGTGCGACGCCGGGTGGTTTGGGCAATATGACCGGCCAAGACAGCCTTTCGGGCGACGCTTTGGATGTGGCGGCCTGAGTGCCCTTTTGCGCACTTTGCGAGCCCGCTAGGGACTGTGCGCACAGGCCACTCGCGCCTGCCGTTGCGGCCGCTACCACCAGCGTCAGCGCGCTGAGAACGAGAAACGATCGGGGCATCCTGGCCTCGGCATGATCGCAACCGGCTCGACACGCGAATCTGTCAGCATTCTGCTGAATTTCACGGTCGCTGTATAGCAGGGTGGTAGCGAATCTCTTGCGCGCGGACAACGAAACGCTTCGAGCAAACGGATGACATTTGATATCCTGTTGAGAGTTCGATCCCCTTGCCTCATCTCCCGACACCTATGCCATCCGACCTCGCCTCCCCAACCCTGGCCGAAAATACCAACGCTTCCATCTCTGTAGAGCGTCGCGGCTCGGCCATGATCGTGATGCTGGACCGGCCAGCGGCGCTCAATGCGCTTTCAATCGCCATGCGGGAAAAGATCGCTGCGGCAATCTCACAAATGAGCCGGGACCCTTTGCTCTATGTGATTATTTTGCGATCGGCGGTGCCCCGCACGTTCTCGGTCGGCGGTGACGTGCGTGAAGTGACCGAGCTTGCCGCACGCGACCTCGCGGCCGCGCGCCGAGCGCTCGCCGACGAATCGAGGCTCTGCTGGCGCATGGAGTGCCTGTGGAAGCCAACCGTGTCTTTCATCGACGGCAAGGTGATGGGGACCGGCGTCGGGATCACGCTTTACAACACCCATCGCGTGGCCGGAGAGAGCTACCGCTTCTCGATGCCGGAAACCCAAATCGGCTACTTTCCCGATTGCGGCGTGGCGCATGCATTTGCACGCATGCCGCACTCGATCGGGCTCTATCTCGGATTGACAGGGCATGAGCTCGGCCCCGCTGATGCCTATGTGCTCGGGCTCGTTACGCACTGCATACCGGCAGCCGCTTTCGCCGGGATCGAGCTGCGGCTTGCCGATGCCGATCCGATCGACCCGCTGCTCGACGAGGCGCATATCGATCCGGGACGATCGGCGCTGATGGGCGACGCGGCTGCGATCGAGCGGGTTTTCGCCGCCCCGAGCTTGGCCGAGGTCATACGGCGCCTGGAGGCACCAGGCGGGCCCGACGCGGAGTTCCGGGCGAGGACGCTGGCGTCGCTGCGCGCACGGTCGCCGATTGCACTCGCCGTTACCGACCGCATGATTCGAAATGCCCGCAACCTCGATGTGCGCGACTGCTTGATCCAGGACTATCGCGTCGCCTTCCGATTTGCCGAGCTCGCCGACTTTCGGGAAGGCGTGCGAGCCCACCTGATCGAAAAGGACAGAAAACCGAGCTGGCACCCGGCACGTCTGGAGGATGTCACCGAAGGGCAGGTGTTGAGCTACCTGGCGCGCCTCGGCACGGATGAGCTCGTGCTCGAGACACGGGAGGAGTTGCAGATCCGCCGCTGAGTTCACGCGAAACACAATGCCGGTACTGCACCGCAGCACACACCTGCCACAACAGATGCTTGACCCCTGAGAATACACCGGATAGCCCAAACCGGTTTGCCACCTGTCCGGACACCTCAATCCAGAGCCGCATGTCGAACAAGACGCTCCCGAACGGCCCCCTGGCGCGCTACACCCAACGTGTTGCCGCCGGCGAGATGGACGAGGACGCGGCGCAGGGGGCCGCGGCAACGCGCCTCGATCGGCTGGCGAAAGCGCTCAGCGGCTTCAAGCCGACGCGAGGCTGGAGCCTCGGCACGCTGTTCGCAAAGCCGCAGGCAGCACCGAAGGGCCTCTACATTCACGGCAAGGTCGGTCGCGGCAAGACCATGCTGATGGACCTCTTCTTCGAAGCCTGCGAGTTCAAACCGAAACGGCGCCTGCACTTCCACGAGTTCATGGCTGAAACGCACGACCGGATCGGCGCGGCACGCAAGACCATGGACGGCGATCCGCTGCCGCGTGTCGCAAACGACATCGCAGACATCTGCGGCCTGCTCTGCTTCGACGAGCTGCATGTGACGGACATCGCCGACGCGATGATCTTGGGACGGCTGTTCAAGGGCTTGTTCGAGCGCAACGTGGTTATGGTCGCGACATCGAACGTGCCGCCAGAGGGACTCTATAGGAACGGGCTCAATCGACAGCTGTTCCTGCCGACGATCGATCTCATCAACGCCAACCTCGACGTGACGGAGCTGATTGCGGCAAAAGACTTCCGGCTCGAGAAGCTGGAAGGGCATCGGCTCTACTTCTCACCAAACGATGCTGCCGCCAAGAAGGCGCTGAGTGCAGCCTTCACCAGGTTGACGGGACTCTGGGGCGGGAAACCCGAGGACATCGACGTGAAAGGGCGCATTCTGCATGTGCCAGCCGCGGCTCGCGGCGTGGCGCGCTTCACGTTCGATGAGCTGTGCGACCGGCCGCTCGGTCCGCTCGACTACCTGCACATCGCGCATCGCTACCACACCGTGATCATCGACGACATTCCGCGCCTTGTGCCGGAGCGGCGGGCGGCGGCGCGGCGGTTCATCAACTTGATCGACACGCTTTACGACAGCCGGGTCGGACTGATCGCATCGGCGGAGGCGGAGCCGGACGAACTGCATCCCAAAGGGGACGAGTCGTTCCTCTTCGAACGCACAGCGAGCCGATTGATCGAGATGCGGTCGGAGGAATACCTGGCGAGCCGCATGGAACGGATCGAGCAGGGGGAAAGCGACGCCGGCAGCCAGACGGCTGCGCCTGGCGCAGTGGCACAATGAGCAATCGACACGTTCAACACATTCGAGGGAGAAATCGATGGCATTGACACGCGAAGCGGCGCGGGCGCCGGTCAAAGGAGACGCACTGGCGCTACGCTATGGCCGCGCCTCAATTCCAACGGCAGGTCCCTGGAATGACGTGATTGGCTCGCTGCTGGATCACCGATCCGTGCGCGGGTACAAGCGCGATCCGCTCCCGGCGGGGACGCTCGAGACGCTGGTGGCAGCGGCCCAGTCGGCAGCAACCAGCTCAAACCTTCAGACGTGGTCGGTGGTCGCGGTCAACGATCCGGCAAAGCGTGCCGAGTTCGCCAAGATCGCCAACAACCAGAAGCATATCGAAGACTGCCCGCTCTTTCTCTGCTGGATCGCCGACGTGTCACGTTTGGAGCGGCTGGGCCAACAAGAGAAGGTCGAGCTCGAGAACACGCCGTACCTCGAGACGTTTCTGGTAGCGGCGATCGATGCGGCGCTCGCCGCCCAAAACGCCGTTGTGGCGGCTGAATCGCTCGGCCTTTCGACGGTCTATATCGGCGCCATGCGCAACAATATCGTGCGGGTTGCCGAGCTGCTGGAGCTGCCGCCGGGAGCTGTGTGTGTCTTTGGGCTTTGCATCGGCCATCCGCTGCCCAACGTGACGAATGCGGTCAAGGCACGGCTGCCGCAGGCGGCGATCCTGCATCATGACCGGTACGATGCCTCGCGGGAGCAGACGATCCGCGCCGCGTACGATCAAGAGCTCGCCGCGTACTCGAAGACGCACGAAATGTCGATGTACACCTGGACCGAGCGGGTGCTCTCGCGTGTCCAGAACATCAAGGCGATGAGTGGCCGGCACACGCTCAAAGAGGCACTGAACCGGCTCGGCTTCCCGCTGAAGTGAGCCGAGATCAGCTCACATCGCCCGACGGCGTCGTCGCTCGAAAAAAGGCTCCGCTTCTTCGGCGGAGCCTTTTTGCATTGGGGTTGTGTCGTCGCAACCGCGCGCCAGATCAGCTCGCGATCCGCTCCTCGAGCCCATAGTCGCGCATCTTGCGATAGAGCGTAGAGCGTCCGATGTTCAAACGCTTGGCGACTTCGGTCATGTGGCCGCGGTAGCGGCCGAGGGCTAAGCGAATCATGTCGGCCTCCATGGCTTCGAGAGAGCGGATCTCGCCCTTCTCGTCGACAGCCGGGATCCCGAGCGAACCCTTGCCGTTGCCGGCAACGCCGATCTCGACGGTCTGTGGGATGGTGTCCTCGGCGCCGAGCAGTGCTGGGCCCGTGTACGCGGGCCGGGCAGCAACCTGGCTCGGAGCGGCAGGAACTTCGGCGCGAAAACCGTCCACATGAGCCGCGATCTGCGGGAACTCATTGACCGTCAACTCGGTGCCATCGGCAAGGACAACAGCACGGAACACTGCGTTCTCAAGCTGCCGGACATTGCCAGGCCAGGAATAACCGGTGAGGAGCTGCATCGCCTCGTCTGTGAGCCCCACGATGCGCTTGCCTTCCTCAGCGGAGAAGCGGGCGAGGAAGTGCATCGCGAGCTCCGGAACATCGCCAATGCGCTCGCGGAGCGGTGGCACGGAAATCGGGAAGACGTTCAGACGATAGTAGAGATCCTCGCGGAACTTGCCGTCCTTTACGAGCTGTATCATGTCGCGGTTCGTCGCCGAGACGAGGCGGAAGTTGACCTTCACCGGCTTCTTGGCACCGACGGGGTCGATCTCGCCTTCCTGGATGGCGCGGAGCAGCTTGACCTGGGCCTCCAACGGCAGCTCGCCAACCTCATCGAGAAAGAGCGTACCGCCGTCCGCCTCCTGAAACTTGCCGATGCGCTTGTCGACGGCACCGGTGAAGGCGCCGCGCTCGTGCCCGAACAGAATGCTTTCGACAAGGTTTTCAGGGATGGCACCGCAGTTGACGGTGACGAACGGCTTGCCGGCGCGCTCGCTCTCGCCCTGGATGGCGCGGGCGATCAGCTCTTTGCCGACACCTGACTCGCCCTCGACCAGGACTGGGATGTTGGAGGCAGCGGCGCGGCGGCCCAACGCGATGACGCGGGACATGCTCTCGCCGCGCAGCACGAGGTCGGCAAACGTAAGTGTTCCCTCGACCTTCTTCTTGATCCGCGTGATCTCCACGGCAAGCGCTTCGATCTTCAGTGCGCTCTTGATGGACACTTCCAAGCGCTCGGGGGACGCCGGCTTGATGACGAAGTCGACGGCGCCGGCTCGCATGGCATTGATGGCGGCATCAATCGAGCCGTGTGCCGTCTGCACGATGATCGGCGGCATGGCCGGTTTCTGACAGAGACGGTCGAGCACGGTCATGCCATCGGTGCCCGGCATAACCAGGTCGAGCAGCACGAGGGAGATGGACTCTTTGTCCGGACCTTCGAGGATCTGGAGGGCCTGATCGCCCCCTTGCGCCAGCTTCGTCTCGTAACCGAGACGTTTGATCATTTCCTCGAGAATGCGACGCTGGGCTGGATCGTCGTCAACGATAAGGACGCGCTTGGCCATAGGTACAAAACTCACGCAACAGACTGACACACTCCGCGTAGGGGTGGCGGACTGAGCCAACCTCGAACACGGTGCTACCAACGACTTACTTGTGGAGGGCAGACTGCATCAGATGGGTAAACGTTTCGTTTCGAGACGAGCCGAGATGATGCTTTTTGCGGGAGGATCGGCGGCACTATGCGAAATTGCTCGATCAGTCCGGGGCGTTCGTCCAGGCGCGAACGTCACCGACCGCTCATAAGTTCATCCCTCCAGACTGCGGCAATCATCAGCTGACGGGCCAGGTGTCGCTGACCTTGTACCCGGCCGGCCAAGGATCGGAAGGATCGAGCAGCAAAGTCGTCTGCCCCGAGATCCAGGCGCGTCCCGTGATCTCGGGTATGATGGCCTTGTGCTGGCCTACCCTGGCCTCGCCTGCAATTCTCCCGATGAAACGGGACTCGATGACGCTGCGGCCGATGTAGCTGTCGCCCGAAGTCATCAGGCGCTTGGCATGCAGCACCGCCATCAGAGCGGAACATCCTGTGCCGGTGGGCGAGCGGTCGAGCTTGCCTGGATTGATCACACAAGCGTTGCGTGACGTCAGCACGCCGTTCTCCCGCTCGAGCGGACCGCGCAGAAAGCAGAATGAATAGTGTGTCCAGTCAGGCAGCGTCGGGTGCACGAACGGGATCTGCTCGTTGGCGGCTTTCACCAGCCGGCGGCCAAGCTCCGCCACGTGCTTTGCGTCGGCTGGATTGATAGCGAGGCCGAAGTCTGAAGCATCCGCCATCACGAAACTGTCGCCGCCAAACGCCGTGTCGACCTTCACCTTGCCAATGCCGGGCAAGTCAAGCTCGGCTCCGACATGGGTCGCAAAGGCAGGCACATTGGTCAGCGTGATGCTTTCCGCCTTGCCATCTCGACACCTGGCAACGACTTCGATCAGGCCCGCGGGTGCCTCCAGTGTCAGCCTCGTCTCGGGCTCGGTCATGGGGAGGATCCCCGCATCCAGGAGCACCGTCGCAACACAGATGCAATTCGACCCCGACATGGGCGGCGTGTCTTCCGGCTCCATGATGATGAACGCGGCTTGCGCCTGCGGGCTCTTCGGAGGCACCAGCAAATTGACATGGCGAAATACGCCGCCTCGCGGCTCGCTCAGCACGAAGTTGCGCAGGCTTTGATCTCGTGCGACGAAACGTGACTGGGCCCAGATTGAGTCCCCGGGCGGTGGCGCGACACCGCCGACGATGACGTCACCGACCTCGCCTTCTGCGTGGCAGTTGATGATGTGGATGGATCTGGTGCTGCGCATCGAACTCCCCGTCATGCCGGGATGGCAGAGAGGCGGGCGAATTCATGGCTCGCCGGGACAGCATCACCCGCGATCGACGGCTATTTCCGATAGGCCGCCAGTACGTCATTGCCCTCTGCTGAGGCACGCTTCTGCCAGTCTGCAATGAGCTGGTCGCCTATGGTCTTCAAGCCTGAACGCAGCTGATCGCTCGGCGGCAGCACCTTCATGCCCTTGGCCTTGAGCTGCTCGACATACCATGCAGCTTTGTCCTCGGCGGTCACCCAGCCCGTCATCTCCGCAACGTTTGCAACCGTGCGGATGGCCTTCTGCTGTTCCGGCGGCAGACTGTTCAGCGCCGACTTGCTGATCAGCACGACATTCTTCGGAATCCAGCCCTGGACATCATACCAGTGGCTCATGGTCTCCCAGACCTTGCTGTCGTATCCGGTCGCGCCGGAGGTCATGAACGAGTTGACAGTACCGGTTGCGAGCGCCTGCGGAAGCTCGGCGGCCTGCACGGTGACAGCTTGGGCCCCAACCAACTCGGCAATGCGCGTCGTGCCTACATTGTAGGTGCGCATCTTGAGGCCCTTCATGTCCTCCACTGAGCTGATGACCTTGTTGGCGTAAATGCCTTGTGGCCCCCACGGCACGCCGAACAGCACCGATATGCCCTGACCATCCAGCTTCTTTTCGACTGCCGCTCGCTGCGCGATCCAGAGTTTCTTGGCATCGGCATAGCTGGTGGCAAGAAATGGAATCGTATCAAGGCCGAAGAGCGGGTCCTCGTTCTCGTGGATCGAGATCAGAACCTCGCCCAATTGAACCTGCCCAGTTGCAACGGCGCGCTTGATCTCCGGGGCTTTGAAGAGCGATGCTCCGGCATGCACTGTGATCTCGAGCTTGCCTTCGGTGAGCTTTTTCACCTCGTTGGCAAACCACACGAGATTCTCCGTGTGATAGTTGTTGGCCGGATACGCGGAAGCCAGATTCCACTTGGTTTGCGCCTCGGCGGCCTCACCGCAGAGCGCCATCACCGTGGTCATCCCCACTGCCAACAGCTTCAGATTCCGCATCGTCTTTTCTCGCAGCTTCATCCGGGGAACACGAGTTTCGGCAGCCACATCACGATTTCAGGGAAGATGGTGATGATGGCCACCGCCAACACGAGCAGCAGGAAAAACGGCAATGACGCTTTAGCAACCGTGTTGCTGTCGTGACCGCTCATCGTCTGCAGCACGAAGAGATTGAAGCCGACTGGGGGCGACACCTCGGCCATTTCGACAATGAGTACTAGGAATATGCCGAACCAGACAAGATCAAAGCCGGCTTTTTGCACCATTGGCACAACGACGACCGTGGTCAGCACGATCATGGAGATGCCATCGAGGGCCGTACCGAGAATGATGTACATGACGGTCAGCGCTGCGATCAGCATGTAGGGGGAAAGATTCAGGCCCTCCACCCAGCGCGCGAGGGCGGCGGGGATTCCGGTGTAGCCCATCGATGTCGACATGAACGATGCGCCGGCGAGAATGAGCATGATCATCGCCGTGAGCCGCGTCGTGCCCATGACGCTGTCCCAGAACGCCTTACGGTCGAGTGAGCCCGACCACCAGGCAATGGCCAGAGAGCCGATCACACCCCAGGCCGCACATTCCGTGGCCGTCGCCCACCCGGTCAGCAGCACGACGAAGACCAGCGTAATCAGCAGCATGCATGGAACCAGGTTTGCCGACTCGCGGAGCTTCTCGCGAAACGTCATCGGCGGCTCCTTGGGCGGCATCTTGTCCGGATTGAGCAGCGCCCAGATGCCGAGATAGCCTGAGTAGAGCACCATCACCAAGAGGCCCGGCAGGAACCCGGCGAGGAACACCTGCAGGATCGAGACCTCGGCGGCAACCGCGTAGATGACCATCATGATCGACGGCGGAATGAGAATGCCGAGCGTGCCTGCGCCGGCCAATGAGCCGAGCGCCAGCATCTCGGGGTAACCCCGCTGCTTGAGCTCCGGCAGCGCGATCTTTGCGATGGTCGCGCACGTGGCGGCCGAAGATCCCGATACCGAGCCGAAGATGCCGCATGCGAGCACGTTCACGTGAAGCAGCCGGCCTGGAACGCGACCGAGCCAAGGTGCCAACCCACGAAACATCTCCTCCGAGAGCTTCGAACGGAAGAGTATCTCGCCCATCCAAATGAAGAGCGGTAGCGCCGACAGCTCCCAGGACGCTGCATTGCCCCAGATCTTGGTCGCCAGCACCGATCCCGCTGGAATGGCGCCCGGCGCAAACTGCATTCCGACCCAGCCGCAGGCCAGCAGCGCGATTGCGATCCAGACACCGGAGCCGAGCAGGACAACCAGCAAGCCGGTAATCAGCAGTGATATTGAAATCAGGTCCATGTGCCGCTAGACGCCGCTCGCTACTGCACGCTCGATGACCTCATCAGCGGACTTGGGCGGCTCCTTCTCATAGCGAGGCTTGTTCCCAAGCAGCACATGCACCAGCTCATCGACGACGGCGATGAACAGGATGACGAGGCCTGCCGCGAAGCCCAGTTGCGGGATCCAGAGCGGCACCACCAGCACGCCAGTCGACATATCGTGGATCACATAGCTGGTGTAGGTCATCTTCACGACCTCCCAGGCGAAATAGCCGGTGATCACCGTCGCCATGAGCAGCGCGAAAATCTCCGTGCAATGCTTCGTCCAGCCGCTCAGCTTGTCGGTCAGCAAGCCGACACGGATCATCTCGCCAGACTTGAACGTGTGGGCGAGGCCGAGAAATGCCATTGCGGCCATGCACCACGAAGTTATGTCGTCGCCGGATTTGACATTGATGCTCAGCTGCCTCCCGATCGAGAGCGCCAGCATCATCAGTAGGATGACGATAAGAAAACCACCTGCCAGCCAGCCGGCTCCGAGGTAAAGCGCATCAAGTGTCTTGCGCACCAGACGAGTCATTCCGAAGCCCATCAATCTCTCATGCCGGTACGGCGCGCCACCATCCCAGCTGCCATCCGAATGAGGGAGGCGCGCAGCGCCTCGTCCTTCACCGATTGAACGATCGTCGGCGGGGAGGCCGGCGGCTGATGGACAGAAGCAGTTGCATGCGTCCGCGATAACGACGACCCAGAGGACGGCCGCGAGATGGGCGCCTGCAGAATGCGAATGTCGTCCACGGCACGATAGCCGAAGTAGGAGTTGATGCGTTCGATGAGCACTTGCGCCTTGTACTGGATGTCGAGTGCGCGGCCATCGTCGACGCGCAACATGAGCGTGGCGCCGGGACGGCCCGCGTCGGGATCGTCGCTCTCGGAACGGGCCGCGGGACCCTTCGGCCATTTGAGCCGTTCCGGTTTCGTGGCGCGCGCGAGATCTGCGCCGACGATATGCGCCCAATCGGTGATCAGCGTAACAGCGGAGAAGCCGAACTTCTCGAAAGCGGCGCGCGTCAGCGGTGGCACGAAACTGCCGACGGCCTTTGGGCCAACCATCGGTTTGCGCGCGACGGGTTGCGGTGCGGCTGCGCTCTGGCGCGTCGGTGGCAATCTGTGCATGGTCTCCGCTTAAATATGCCTGGATGACAGGAGCGTTACAGTTTCTGTGCCGTACAAGATTGCTTACCATTGTCGGTGATTCGGCTGCGCCTGTCCTTGGATGACATCATGACCGCTGTGGCGCGAAAGCAACGATTGCCGGAGGCGGGTCCGCTGACTGCGCCTGAGCTTCTGTCATGGTACGACACCGACCGACGCGAGCTGCCATGGCGCTTCGCTCCCGGCGAGACGCCCGACCCCTATCGCGTGTGGCTTTCCGAAATCATGCTGCAGCAGACGACCGTCAAGGTCGTCATCCCCTACTACGAGTCGTTCCTCAAGCGCTGGCCAACGGTGAAGGCACTCGCGAAGGCCAACCTGGACGATGTGTTGGCCGCATGGGCGGGGCTTGGCTACTACTCGCGCGCGCGCAATCTGCATGCCTGCGCGCAAGAAGTGGTGAAGCATTACAAAGGCAAATTTCCCAAAGAAGAAAGCGCATTGCTGCAGCTGCCCGGGATTGGCCCCTACACGGCCGCGGCGATCGCCTCGATCGCGTTTGGAGAACGCGCCTCGCCCGTCGACGGGAATGTGGAGCGGGTGGCGGCGCGCCTCTTCGCGGTGCGCGAACCGCTACCGCAATCAAAACCGCAACTGCGCGCGTTGGCCAGCTCGCTCGTGCCAGATAGGCGCGCGGGGGACTTCGCCCAGGCGATGATGGATCTCGGTGCTACGATCTGCACACCGAAAAGGCCATCATGCTTGATGTGCCCACTGAAAACGCACTGCGCCGCCAACTTTCTCGGTATCGCTGAGAAGCTTCCTGCCCGCGCCGTCAAAGCGCAAAGGCCGGTGCGCTACGGTATCGCATTTCTGGCACTGCGCGAGGACGGCCATGTTCTGCTGCGCCGCCGACCCAAGGCCGGCCTCCTTGGCGGTATGCTGGAGATACCTTCGACCAGCTGGGCGGACATTTTGCCCTCCAGGCAAGAAGCCATGCGCTGTGCGCCGATGCGCGCCGAATGGTGGGCGGTCCCGAGCATCGTACCGCATACCTTCACGCATTTTCGGCTGGAGATGCAGGTCTTCCGAGCGCTGGTGACGCCAGAAGCATCACTCAATCTTTGGGCCGAGCCTGGAAGCTGCCGATGGGTTCATCGCCGCGACCTTCATGCCGAGGCACTGCCGAGCCTCATGCGCAAACTCATTGCACATGGGCTCAGAGAAGGTTGATGGCAGCATGGCGCACTTGTGGAGAGCGAGCAGGCTCTAGCGCACGCATCCTGATCGGAACTCTCCGATGCCGTTTGGATTGTAATTCGCGCATGCCGCCGCGCTGCTCTATCGAGGCGACGCGCTTCGAGCCCACGGCTTGATTCATTGCCGCTCTGACCGACCCGATGGAGCAGGTCGCAAATTCATTTCGGCGATAGCCCCAGCGAGACGCGAAGGCGTGAGAGATCGGGCTCGGCATCTTTTGCGCCGGCCTGCATAGCGGTCGTGTAAAGTTGCAGTGCCCGGCCGAGATCGGCGGACCCGTCGCTCGTTTTCAGCCTTTGCAGATAGTGCGGATCGTAGGACTGAGCCAACGCCCAGTTTGCCTCCCCTGGAGCCTGATCCATCGAGGCCGCGATGCGCTTTCGGGCTTCGAGAACCTTCCCTTCTTCCAGCAGCTTGCGTGCCTCGCCGATCGCTTGCACGGCCCTGGCGCGCGGATCTGCAGGCACTGCTGGCGTTGGAGCCGCAGTGACAGCCGCAGCCTTCGTTGCGGGGGCGGGAGCCGGAGTGGATGCGGCAGGCGCTGCTTTCGCCGCCGCAGGCGCAGATGGACTGGTTGCGGGCGCATTCGTCGAAGGAGCTGGTGCCGCAGCCGAGGGCGCAGCGGCCGCCTTCGGTGCTTGAGCCGCGGTGGCTGGCCCCGCCTTCGCCGGTGTCGGTGAGGCGCTTGACGGTGCCGCAACGGCCTTGGCGGGCTCTGCAGCCGGCGCGGCGGCCTTGCTGCTCGGCTCCTTTGCCTTCTCGGCTTCAGACTGCTTCATCGCTGTCTTGGCCTTTGCGGCCGCCGATTGCCTGACAGGCTGCTTCGATTTGGCCGGCGCAGCGCTCTGGGCCGGCGGGACATCGTCCTTGATCGAACCCGTCACCGGTGCTTCGTGACGCAGACAACCGGTCAACGCGATCGCCAGCAACAATCCAGTCCAGGTTTGCCGTCGATAGAAGTTCGCCGCCACCATCGGTCCCACCGTTAAGAAAATATTAACGGGTTCCTTCAGGCCCGATTCGGGCCATGTCGTCGAGAACAGCATTTCGCTTTTTGTGGGGAAGAGCATCGGGGATCCTGCATCCATCACGTGATGTGTCAGTTTGGGCACAGCTTGGCCAGCGGCATCACCGATTAGGCGCCGGCGCTGTCGGCGACGGGGTAGGTGCCGGAAGGAGGCTGACAGGCGGCCCGGGCGGATTTGGACTTGCCGGAGCTGGGGAGATCGCCGGCACCGCCTGCCCTTCGAGCGCCGCCTTGACCCGGCCCATATCGAAGTCAGCATCTCTTGCGCCACGTTCCATCGCAGTCTGATAGAGGCGGAGCGCGCGCTGCATGTCCGGTGCGCCGTCGCTGGTCGCCAGCTTCGACAGGTAGAACGTGTCGAAAGTTCGCGCGAGCTCGACGGTAGCCTCCGGCGACAGGGCATGGAGAGCGGCAACGAAGCGGCGTCGCGCCTCGATGACCTTGCCTTCTTGAAACAGCTTTTTTCCCTCCGCAATGAGGCGGGCGGTCTCCAGGCGATCCTCGCCGGCCGCTTTGGCTGCCCGATTTGGGACACCTGCCGATGGTTGGCCGTGCAGCGAAAAAGGTGGGCGTGACGACGGCTGGACCGTGTCGATCGGCGTGGCGCCGGCTCCCGTGCCGGCATGCGTCTCAGGCGATGCGGCCCGCGGCACCGCGGAGACCGGTTCCGCATTGACGGCATCCGCCGCCGGCGTCCCTGCCGCACGAGCGACGTGCGGTACGCCGTTCGACTCAATCGGCGCCAGCGCCTGGCCTGGGCCTTGCCCGCTGTGTGCGGCACCACCCGGCTGGCGCTTCTGGTGCAACGGCGGCTTTGCTGCAGACAGCGCGAGGCCTGATAAATCGGCTGCGAGCTTCTCAGGCTGTCGCTCAGGCGATTCGTTGGTGCGATCCGCGGCGGCCGTCTTGGTTGCGGCCTGTCCCGCGTCCCTGGAGGGCGCAGGCGCAGCGATCGGTCTGCGGGCTGGAGTTTTCGCCGACTTGGCCGGGTGTGCGTCGGAGCTTTTCCCGACCGTGGCAGGGCCTTCGTCCTTTATGGAGCCAGTCTTCGCCACCTCATGACTGTGCCGCAAACAACCGGAAAGCAGCAGCGCCGTCGCCACAGTGATCAGGCCCACGCGCCATTTCACGATATCCGCCATGCGTCTTGTCCACTGAACTCGCGTCCGTGCCTAGGGTCGAATCGCGATTCGGGCGGCGGGGTCGAGCAGCGGTGCTATGCTTATCCCGAGACAAATCAGGTTATCCACGGAACTCGAGGCTTCACCGCGGCATGAGGCGGCAAGCAGACGACCTGTGACGGGCCAGATCCTGCCGTTAGTGATCACCCATTCGAAAACGCTTCCTGCTGGCAGCGCGCCGGCCGAGCAGATTCGCTGGAGAGGCTGAAATGGCGCCAACCGTCGGGGACACGCGCGCGATACCGAGAGTTACCAAGGGCACGAGTCTGGCGCCTGCTCAGGCCAGGCATTCGAGCGCAGCTTGCAAGCAGCCGCGTTGCGCAAGCGTCATTCGCGTCCACGATGGACAATCGTGCTCCGCCGCAGTCGAGGCTACCGCGCGGCAGGCCCGAACCCCGCGCCGCCACTCGCAAGGCCAAGCTGGCGGCGGGCCTCGTCGCGCAAGGCGTCGATGGGCTTTCGCTTACCCTCGACCTCGAAGTGCCAGAACGTCCAGCCGTTGCAGGCCGACTTGCCTTGCACCTCGGCTCCCAAGCGATGAATCGATCCTTGCCTGCGTACCTGGCTGCCGCTCAGCGCCAGCGTACCATCGGCGCGCACCTCCGCCCAAACCGCACCTCGCTCGTCAGTGAGGCGGGCACCCGGCTCCAGGATGCCGAGCTCGACAATGGCGTTGAATGGAACCCGCGGCTCGGTGCGCTTCGCCGACACGGGCTCCACCACGTCGGTTGGAAGCGGGTTGATGCGCGCGATCCGCTCCTGCGCGGCATTGACGTAGTCGGGATCTCGCTCGATGCCGATGAACTGCCTGCCAAGGCGCTTGGCCACCGCTCCCGTCGTTCCAGTTCCGAAGAAGGGATCGAGGACGATATCACCGGGTCTCGTCGTCGCAAGAATAAGACGATGAAGCAGCGCTTCGGGCTTCTGAGTCGGGTGGGCTTTTCGCCCACCGTCATCCTTCAGGCGCTCCGGGCCGGAGCAGATGGGAAACATCCAGTCCGAGCGCATTTGCACGTCGTCGTTGCCAGCTTTGAGACCATCATAGTTGAAGGTGACACGGGATCTGCGATCGCGCCCGGCCCAGATCAACGTCTCATGTGCGTTGGTAAAGCGCTTGCCGCGGAAGTTTGGCATCGGGTTGACTTTGCGCCAGATCACATCGTTCTGCAGCCAGAACCCGAGATCCTGAAGGATGGCGCCGAGACGAAAAATGTTGTGGTAGGAACCGATCACCCAGATCGCGCCATCGGGCTTCAGGATGCGGCGGCACTCAGCAAGCCAGGCGCGTGAAAAGCGATCGTACTCCTCGAAACTCTGGAATTTATCCCAGTCGTCGTCGACGCCGTCGACGACGGTGTTGTTGGGACGCAGCAGCGTCCGGTCGAGCTGCAAATTGTAAGGCGGATCGGCGAAGACGAGATCGACCGATGCGTCCGGAAGCTCGAGCAGCCGCTTCAGGCAATCGCCGGAAAGGATACGGCCAACGGGAACTGATGAACTCTTGCTACGACGACGACCGGTACCGGTACTCATGTGATCCGCAACTCTCGCTACACAAAACACAACGAACACGCGAGGTCGGCGCACAAACGACAAATCTGCACTCACCAAGCAGCCAGACCGCGCCCGCCACAAACCTCGCCCACGCACATCGGAGTCACCAGAACCAACCCGTGCGCGAAGCTGGCCCACACTACACGACGCTACGCGCTCGTGCTGCGCATGCAACGAACATTTTGAATGCCGGCGTGGATCGTGAATGCGCCCGCAGCGGCAAGCCGCCTGCGAAGGTGATCGTCGCGAAGGGCAGCGCCGGATGCTCCCGACCTCCGATTGCGCTTTGCGGCGATTGAGGCGGTCAGCAGCGAACCCATACTGCTTCGTCAGCGCGAGAGGCAGGAACCGCCTCGACGCACACCTCATCGACGACATGCCGCAAGGCTGCCCACCGCGTCACGCAAATGAGCAGCAGCACGAAAACTCACCGGCGAGCGCGCGCACCCTTCTTCGGCTGATCGTCGGCGTCGGGCAGCACGCCGTCATCGTCCGGACCCTCCTCGGCCTCGCGGCCTTCGTCGCCCTCCGGCTGCACGTGCAGCATCTTATCCACGATGAGACCGGCATTCGCCCGGATCGCGGCTTCGATCTCGTTGGCGATCCTAGGGTTCTCCTTGAGAAATGCCTTGGTGTTCTCGCGGCCCTGGCCAATTCGCTCGCCCTTGAAGGAAAACCAGGCGCCGGACTTCTCGACGATACCGGACTTGGCACCAAGATCGACAAGCTCGCCAGTCTTCGAGATGCCCTCGCCATACATGATATCGAACTCGACCTGCTTGAACGGCGGCGCCACCTTATTCTTCACCACCTTGACCCGCGTCTGGTTGCCGACTGCCTCGTCGTTGGCCTTGATCTGGCCGATACGGCGGATGTCGAGCCGGACCGAAGCGTAGAACTTCAGCGCGTTGCCGCCCGTTGTCGTCTCGGGGTTGCCGAACATGATGCCGATCTTCATGCGGATTTGGTTGATGAAGATGACCATGCACTTCGACTTGGAGATCGAGGCGGTCAACTTGCGCAGGGCCTGGCTCATGAGGCGGGCTTGCATGCCCGGGAGTGAATCGCCCATCTCGCCTTCGAGCTCAGCCTTGGGCGTCAGAGCTGCAACGGAATCCACCACCAGCACGTCGATGGCGCCGGAGCGCACCAGCGTGTCTGCGATCTCGAGCGCCTGCTCGCCGGTGTCCGGCTGGGAAATCAACAGCTCATCGACCTTGACGCCGAGCTTTCTCGCATAGACCGGGTCAAGCGCATGCTCAGCGTCGACGAACGCGCACGTTCCCCCTTTCTTCTGGGCTTCGGCAATGACCTGCAGCGTCAAGGTGGTTTTGCCGGACGATTCAGGCCCGTAAATCTCGATCACCCGGCCCTTCGGAAGCCCGCCGATGCCCAGCGCGATGTCAAGCCCCAACGATCCGGTCGAGATCGCCTCGACATCTATGGACCGGTCGTTCTGGCCGAGCTTCATAATCGAGCCCTTGCCGAACTGCTTCTCGATCTGCGCAAGCGCGGCCTCGAGTGCTTTGCCCTTATCCATTTTGTCCCCTTCGACAACCCGAAGCTGCGGTGCACTCATGCTGTGTTCCCCTTATTTCATGGCCAATAGGCCAGCGCAATTGTTGGCAATGTACACTAAATGTTCTCATTTTGCAAGAGCGTTCTAGTTTGTTGTATTCGTTTGATCTTCCGGATCATGTTCGAGAAATGTCCAGGATCCCCGAGCGGGTGCTGTCCTGTTTTGACGGCCAGTGTCCTGATTCGGATTTGGGACTGAACTCAATTCGGCTGGTCGGGCTCGGCCAGTATTTCCTTATCGATTTCCAGCTTGCGAATGAGAGTATCCAGCTCTTTAACACCAATCCTTCCGCTAACGATCAAGCGGAAGCTTGCGCCACGTGACAACAAGCCGGAAGTCAGCTCGCGCTCTCCATCCGCAATAGTTGGTGGGCTGACTGTCTTTCTGGCCAAGGCTCCACCGTCCTTAGCATCTGGAGGCGTACTTGAGATGGGGGCCACCTTCTTAGGCTCCTCGTTAGGAGGATTGGTAAGATCAACATCCTTGACTAAGTTCTCATTAGATATAATATCAGAGTTGGACAGCCCTGCAAATGAAATCGCGTCTCTGTACACACGTATCACTTCATCCGCAGCGGTGTCGCTGTAGGGTGCTTTGCCCTCATCTCTGCGGTCCAAGGTGAGATAGCCCTTCAAAAGGGCATCTGACACTTGTGCGGCATCCTTGAATTTTTCCCACAGCTCAGCGTGGATTTTTGGGGATATTGCGGCCTTCTGCAAAGCGATCCGTCGCTTCTCGGACGCAGGATCTGGATCGAGCAGAATTCGAAATGCTGCATCGGTCAGCTGGAATTTGCGTTTGTCGCCGCTGCCTTCGTCAATGAGCAATCCGTATTGAAGCAACGAAGCGGCGGTCGTCCAGAGTGTTCCGGTGGTCTCCTTGATCCCCCAAGCCCCCGCCACAACGGGGACGCTCGCTGCGTGTCGGTGCACTTGGTCGTATAGGTCTCTAGCCCTTTCGATTGCTTTGCTGAGCACGATCTGAGGGTATGGCGGGCTGCGGAAGCGTTTCGCACCATCTTGCTCTGGGCGGCTGTCGTCGGTCATGTGGACGGGGCTCCTTCTCGCATCTCAATACCCCCATATCTGGCCTTCGTCAAGATAAAACAGATTGCTCTATCTGTATTTTAGCTTGACGTAGAAGGTATAAAATGCCATCCTATAATGCAAGGAGTCGAGCATGACCAAAGAAGTGAGAGCCCTCGGCGTGACCGCCGACCCGCTTCGGGGGCCAGAACAAACAGGAAGGGCCGCTACCCAGCTCCCCTGACAAGGATGGTAGCGGCCCTGAATCGGCCAGAAGATCGAGGATCGTCTAACGGTAGGACGCCCGGCTTACTCCCGCGGAAATCCCGGTCCGAATCCGGGTCCTCGAGCCACCGAATAAGTGGGGCCAACGCTGCGCTAACAGCGCGGGCCCCTGATCAGCAACCCAGGATGGACCCCTGAGCCGTGACCACTTTGCAATATATAACAAATTCGGTACTGGAAATCCAGTGCAACGCTCCGGCGGTCCCATCCTTTTCACCATGGATGGACCCCATGAATACCCTCCCCCTAGAACGGCAAACCGCCGTTGTTGCGGCCCTCGCGGAGGGCATGAGCATTCGCTCCACCGAACGTCTAACCGGTGTTCACCGCGACACAATCATGCGGCTGGCGCTTCGCGTCGGATTTGGTTGCGACACGCTCCACGATCGGCTGATGCAAAATCTACGCCCTATGCTCATCGAGTTGGATGAACTGTGGGCATTTATTGGGAAAAAGCAGAAGCGAGTCACACCCGACGACGCGCATGAGAAGGGTGACTGCTACACATTCCTCGCGCTCGACTCGACTGACAAAGCGATCCTCGCCTATCGCTGTGGCAAGCGCGACGGCGAGACGACGCAGCTTTTCATCGACGATCTGAAGTGGCGCATCCTTGGCGCGCCGGTCATCAGCAGCGACGGCTTCGGCCCGTACGCTGAAGCCGTCGTCGAGGCATTCGCGCCCCGGCTGCACTATGGCCAAGTGATCAAACGCTATCACGAGGAGCCGATGATTGACGCGGCGCGCCGCTACAGTCCGGGGCAGGTAGTAGCCGTAAACCGCCACGTGATTTACGGGCGCCCTCTAAAAATCTGCACATCCCACGTCGAGCGACAGAACCTAAGCGTGCGGATGGCGTGCCGGCGCTTCACGCGATTGACGAACGGCTTCAGCAAGAAACTTGCAAGTCACGCGGCGGCGGTCAGCTTGTTCGTGGCACATCACAACTTTTGCCGTATCCACGAGACTATTCGAACAACACCCGCCATCGCGATGGGGCGCACGGACCATGTTTGGTCGATTGCCGAGTTAGTCCGCGAAGCTCTGGCCACCCATGACGAAACACCTCAGCTGCCTCCACCGGTCGAGCCGAGTCGACAGATAGGCTCGTTCCGAGTCATACGGGGAGGTCGTAGCGACTGAACGATTCGTCGCGGAGCGTTGAGCATCCCGCTTCAAGTACAGCGTCAAAACGAGAAGGCCAGGACTGGCAGGTCCTGGCCTCTCACGCAAACTGCCATGAAACGGAGAATCGACCATGGCATTCAACGACAGTGACCGTCAGGCGGCATACCGCCGCGCTGGTGGAATGTGCGAGTGCAAGATGGCAACCTGTAACCATATCTTGGGACGTTGCTATAGTACGCTCGGCAGCGACTGGGAGTTGCATCACCAGCACTCACAGGCTGCCGGAGGGTCCGATGCCTTGAGTAATGGCATCGCGATGTGCATCCCCTGCCATCAGCGGACACGAACCTACGGACGCCGGTGGTAATTCTCGAACGCACCGAGTTAGAGGCATGATTGCTCTGGGGTCCATCGATAGAGACCCCAGAGCGGATTTCGCAATGCCGTAGGCCTCAACCCTCATAGCCACCATGGCGCGCAAGTCCGGCGTTAGTCTTGGCGCCAGCTGCTCGAAGAGAAATCGGCCTGTTTCCCGCCAGTCTCCCACCCGGAACAAGACAAACGCATCCGTCCCGTTTCCGCCCTGGCAGCTCTCAAGCGTGACTAGGCCCGGAACCGCCGAAAGTGCGGCAACCAATTCTGCAACGCCCTCATCGACTAAAGCGTTGACCTTGACCGTTGTTTGCTTGTGCTCAGTCATGGAGTTTGAATGCGCCTTGAGTCTTCACCAACAGGTTAAAGAACGAATCTAGGACAATCGTTCCGACCGTCCTAATTCGGACAGCACCCCCGAGCGCCGCGCGGGACGGAGTGGCGCTGTGATTCCGAAAGACCGGCCGAATCAGCCAATCGCGAGTCGTGATCCGCTGCCGGCTTCCCAAGAGATCGATCAGAAGGCCGTCGCCAGACCCAAGCCGGCACGCTCAGGCCCGCTCGCTTCGGCGGCGATCGCGGGCTTCCTTGATCCGCGCGTGCATGTGCTGCCAACGTAGCTCCGCCTCGCGGTTGGAGCGAGCGATACTGTCGGTACCGAACAGCCATTGCCAGAAGCCAAGTCCGCGCTGGCTGGGCTCGACCCCGGCGCCGCCGGAGACATCCAGTTTCGCCTGGCCCGTCGTGCTGCTTGCGGCAGCGGTCACGGACGTGCGTGCGATGGCAGGCATGGAGCCGGATGGTAGGGATATGGCCTGACCAGCAGACGCAACAGGCGGCAGCTCCCGCAGGCGCTCGATCTGGGCGTTGAGCGAGCCGAAGTCGTTCTGGCTCTCGTGCCGCCAGTCTGAAATCGCAGAGGCGAGCGTGTGCTGGTTCTCACTGAGGCGCACGATCGCCTCGTGAAGCTCGGCTACCTCGCGCTCGCGCGCCTGAGTATTGGGGCCGGACGTTTGCTTCTCCATCGCCATCATACGGCCTGGCATATCGCGCACGACAGCCATCAACTGCTCATTGCGGGCGCTCGCGCGCTGCTCCATGGCCGCGAGCCGCTGATCGAACTCACCGGCGGGTGGCTTGGCGATCTGGTCTTGCACCATGCGCTCGATAGACTGCAACCGATCATCGAGAAGCATCAGAGGCTCGGTTCCGGGCAGATCCGGCATGCCCGAAGTGGCGAGCTTCTCCAACGCCTCGACGCGCTCCGCGATGGCCGTCTGGGTGCGAACCGTTTCGCCGAAACCGGATCGGACCGCCCGCTCCAGGCCGGAAAAGCGCTCCAGGAACTCGTCTGCCTCAAGACCTGCCGGTGCCTTGGCGCGCAATTGTGTCTCGAATGCGCCAAGCCTCTCAGAGATCGCCGTCCAGTTGCGACCACCCTCGCCCGTGCTGGCCTCGACCAGCCGTTCGACGGACTGCAACCGCTCCGTGAAGCCACTCCAGACACGTTGCGACTGCGAGAGCCGGCCTTCGATCATCTGCTCAAGAGCCGAGACACGGTCCAGCACGGCCTGGCCGACCGATGTGTCTCCGCCACCCGCCGCGAGATACGTCTCGAGCGTGTCGATGCGCTCGAACAGCGCTTTGTTGGCGCCCGCCTCGTGATCGGGCGTCGTCATCGCCGCCTCGATCGCCTGCAGGCGCTGGCCAAGGGCGGCCCAGTTTCGCGCACCTTCCGTCAAGCCGTTTTGGACCGACTTCTCGAGCATCTGGATGCGATCGCCGAGCTGCACCGTCAGGCGTGAGCCGTCGGGGCGCGCCTGCAAACTGCGCTCCAGCACCTCCAAGCGTTGCGAAAGATCGCTGCGCAGCGACGCGGCATCGCCGCGATGGGCGACCACATCACGCTGCGTGTCGCGAATGAGATCAGCCAACGCCTTGCGCTCGCTCGCCAGCTCGGCATGCAGCGCGCGAAGACTTTCCTCGATGATCGCCATCCGACTGGTCACGGCATCGAACGGCACAGGATAGGCGACCGGCTGGGGCGCTATCACCGGCGTCACTGTCATCTGCCTTGGCTCGGCGTAGAGGGCGGACGAGCGAAACAGCTCCGGCTGAGCCGCGGCGTATTCTCGCGTGCGCGCGGCCCAGTTCCATTCGAGGCGCTGCCAATCCGGCGTCATGCGACGAAGAAGCTGTACGGCTGGCTGATCGCGGGGGGAATGCAGCAACACCCAGAGCACGTCATCCACGGTCGCCGGGCTGCCGCGCCGGACGGCGTTCTCCGTCGCGCGGCGGAGCACGTCCTCGAAATCAGGCGAACGGCGCGGCGTGACGCGCTCGAAACCCGAGACCGGCTCGTTGGCAATCATGGTCGCGCTCTCGCGTCGCAATTGTGCCTCGCGAACACCGCGCGCCTCGAGCACCCGGGCTGCACCTTCGACACGGGTGAGAGCATTGACCAAGTGCTCGAGACCGACTTCGGCCGAGCCGTTGGCCTGCGCGATGTCGAAAGCGTAGTTGCAGCAAGCAAGAACCGTCTCGTCCACCCAGAGTGGATCGCGCCCGTACCCGCCCGATGACCAGCGGCCGTTGGACAGCGTCGCATCAAAGTCCGCGTAGCTCTCGCGCGAGGGCCGCGCATGCGCCGGAACTCTGAGGTCGAGATCCTCACCTTTGTACTGCATAACCCACTCCTGATCCCACCGTCGGCGAAGCCACCAGGCTAGGCATGTCGCGGCACGCGAATGGCCCTGCATTCGGCGGGCGCTGCGAAGCCGCTTTCCTGGCAAATCATCGTCACTGGCTTCTCGCGCATCCATCGTCGGCGGAGCGCGAGCTGACCATCAAACCTTACCGAGTTGTCGCGACAATTTCGAGGCCGTCAACCGGCGATTACGACACGCGGCCAGTCAAAGGAGCTTGTCGTCGAGCGGCGCCCAAAGCTCTGGACCCTCCAGGCGCGGATTATTGAGGGCTGGCCGCAGCGCCGTCGAGCCAAGCAGCACGCCTTCGTCCCCGGCCAGCATCGCCATGACCTCGACTGCAGAGCCTGCGCGGCAGTCAAGCCAGCTGTCGAATTGAGCTGGTCGCAGGATCAGCGGCATGCGATCGTGAATCGCGGCCACGCTGCGGTTTGCTGCAACAGTCAGAATGGCCATGGTCTCGAGCTCGCTGCCATCGGCGCCGAGCCAGTGCTCCCAAAGGCCGGCCATCGCAAGAAGGCCCTCGTCAGCCGGTCGGAAAAGATGTGGGATTCTTGCGCCGGTGCGGCCGGTCCACTCGTAGTAGCCTGACGCCGGCACAAGGCAGCGCCGATGCCGGAGTGCCCCTCGGAACGAAGGCTTCTCGGCCGCAGTCTCAGCGCGCGCGTTGATCAGCATGGCAAACTCGCGCGGGTCTTTGACCCAAGATGGGATCAGACCCCAGCGCACAAGCGCCAGCTCGCGACCACGGTGATGCTGGCGAACGATCGCGACCGGCTGCGCGGGAGCAATGTTGTAGCGAGGCGGGAACGGCTCGATGTCCCCGAGCTCGAAATAGGCACGAACGGCTTCCGGCGGGGTGGTTAGACAATAGCGTGCGCACATGTTCTTCTTCCGCGGCGCATGGTGGAGAGAATACCCCGACAGGGGCACTTCTCCGAATGGAATCTTGCGCCGGCGCTCAGCCGCTCCGAGCCAGTCCGATGCGCCAGTGACGAGACTCGAGGTGCGATGACCTATTCTGGCAGGACGGGTCCACAGCGAATACTATCGAGAAGCTGAGCTTGAACCTGGGACCGAGCATGAGCTTTTCTTCCGACCGACCACATTGGCCACGCTGCGGTGCGAGCGCGGCGATTTTTCGGAATGGCGAGGTGCTCCTGATCCAGCGCGCCAAGGGTGCTTTCACCGGCCTCTGGAGCCTGCCCGGCGGCCATATCGAGCCCGGTGAGCCGGCGCGCGAGGCCGCGCGCCGGGAGGTCGGGGAAGAGACCGCGATCGAAGCTCAGATCGAGGGCGTCCTCGACATCCATGATGTCATCTTGCGCGATGCCGCCGGTGCGCTGCAGACGCACTATGTAATCGCAGTGTTTTGGGGACGATGGCTGGCAGGCGAGCCCATTGCGCAAAGTGATAGCCGCGCATCACGGTTTTTTCCGCTGGCCGCGCTTGAGGATCTTCCGATGACTGCCGGATCGCGCGAACTGATCACGCGAGCCGCACAGCTCGCAGGAGCACCCTCGGCGTAGGTTCGCGCAGCTTCAGGAGCTGTGTCACATCTTGGCCGCATGGCTCGCCCACTCATGGAAATGGACAGGCTTGGCGAAGAATCGTCTGCCATGTCATAAGCAGCAAAACTCATGAAGGTCGCGATCTGCACGCCATGAACTGCCGGCAATCCAACAACCTGCGCGTGCGTTGGCTTTGCACGGGATTGCTGTGCACTCTCATCACCGTCGCATTGCTCCAGCCGGCTACCGCCCAGAGCGAGAGCAAACCCTATGACGAGCGCTTGTCCCGACTTGCAGAAATTCTGGGCGCTGTTCACTACTTGCGCGAGCTCTGCGGGTCGAACGACGGGCAGCTTTGGCGCGACCGCATGCGCGAAATCCTCGACGGAGAGGGCTCCTCAGCGTCGCGACGCGCAAAGCTCACGCGCAGTTTCAACAACGGCTATCGCGGCTACAGCCGCACGTATCAAACCTGCTCTCCGACCGCGCAGACAGCGATCAACCGCTTCATGGTCGAAGGCGTTCAGATTGCCGATGCGCTCGTCAAGTCGGTGCCGTGACCAACTAATGCGTTGTCTTATCAGCGCGTCTCGAGTTGTGTTTACCCTTATTCGTTGCTGATCCCCTCAAACCATAAGCGCGTGCTAGAGACCGACCGCAAGGTCAAAAAGAAAAGGCGCGTTGGCACGGAGGGGAATGTGACGACCGGACTTGGGCTAGCTGAGAGCAAAGACGAAAGTCTGCGGGCTCTGAACTACATTCTTGAAGCGTGGGAAGACGGCATCGGAAGTGGCCTGGCGCCTGAGGCGCTCGCTTATGCGGCGCTGTTCACCGCGCTCACCGATCTGGTTGCTGCCTATGGCGAGGACAACGTCTTGCAACTGATTGCCGGGCTCGGGCCGCGGGTGCAAGCAGGCGAATTCACGCTGTGCCGCACAAAGCAATAAGCACCCACCGTCACCAGAAACGCAGCCGCTTGACCATCATCTCTCCGATCAAGAGGCCGCCGAAACCGGCGAGCACCAGGCCCGCGATCTGATTGATACGGGCCATGCCTGCCTCGTCAATGCCGTGCCGGAAGCTGGTTATCAGCCGGGAGACCACCAGCCAATAGCAGAAGCTCCCTCCCATGATGGCCGCGACCATGGTCAAGGCATCAAGATAAGTCTCGACCTCGACGAATGAGCTGACGCCACCGAAAATCACGATGAGCGACAGCACGGCGCCGGGATTGCTGATCGTCAGAAAGAAGAGCTTGGGGATGTCCCAAATGTAATCCTTGAGCGTCGCCCGCTCGGCGTCGTGGACGCTCGCAAAGCTCGGGTGAGAAAAATAGAGCTTGGCGCCGGCGCCGATCAGAGCCAGCCCGCCGACAATCTGAATCACCGTGCGGTATTGGCGCACAGCGCCCGAGAGCGCGTTGACGCCCATCGCAGCCGCCAGCGCAATGAGGCCGTCGCCCAACATCACGCCGATGCCAGCCGCCAGACCGCCGAAAAAACCGCGCTCTACAGCGCGCTGCAGTGCAAGGAGATTGGTCGGCCCCAGCGGTAAAGCAATCAAAACACCGATCAGAAAGCCCACCGGCACGATCAGGAGCAAATGCGGGATCTGCGCCAGCAGTGACATCATGGACAGGCGTCAGGGCAGCAACATCCCTCTCCGGCCATCACGAGCGCGCGGGCTTGGTTTGCTCGGCACACAGCCTGCAGTCTATCGTGCCACATCCGAAGCAACCAGGATCCCTCCGATGCCGCACGGCTCACGACCACCTGCGACGTCCGCTGTGGTATTCCTACTGTTGGTCGCGCCCCTTGTCTATGTGGCGGACGCGACAACGACGCTTGCGCAAAAGGCGAAATCCCCGCCTCCTGCAGCAAGCAAGAACGTTCCAGCGACGCCAGAGATCCGCGACAGTACCGATGGACTACCGCACCCTGTCATCGAAATGCGCGAGGCGATCCTGGCGGCCGTCAAGTCAGGCAATATCGAGGAACTGCTGACACCGATCGAGATGAACGAAATCAAGCCGGATTTCGGCAACGGCCCGGCACGAGATCCGATCGCGCACCTCAAGGCACAATCCACGAGCGGAGATGGCAAAGACATTCTGGCTGCCCTCGAGAAATTGCTCGAGGCGCCTTATGCGATCGTGCCGCTTGGACGTGATCTCGAGAACAATCGGATCTACATGTGGCCGTCCTTCGCCGAAACCGGGGTCTCGAACTTGACAGCAGAGCAGCAGGCAAGCTTGCGCGCTCTCGTGCCCGAGCAGGTGGCAGCTGACATGCTCGCCAAAGGGGGCAGCTATAACTGGTGGCGCGTCGGCATCGCTGCGGATGGCACGTGGCACGTCTTCGCCAAGTAGCGATCGCTGCGCCTGATTTTCGCAACGGGCACTTCTCGCAGGTGCAAGATCGATGCAGCCGTTGGGGATGGCGCCGGCGCTCGAACTCGATAAGCTTGCCTCAACGACAAGCATGGGAGGCATTGATGACGAAGTGCCGTATTGCGTACGTGTTCGTTGCCGCACTTGCCGTGTTCGGCTGGGCCGGAGCGGCTACCCGGGTCGAGGCGCAGCAGGGGCAGCAATATCCCTCCAAGCCAATCCGGATGGTGATCGGCTTCTCGGCAGGCACCATCACGGACATTCTGACGCGCTTTATCAGCCAGCATCTGTCACAAGCGCTCGGCGTTGCAATCGTGGTCGACAATAAGCCCGGCGCCGACGGCTCGATTGGTGCACTCGATGTGAAGCGCGCGGCACCCGATGGCTATACGCTGATGATGACGTCGAATAGCGCCATGTCGGTGGTGCCGCACATCCAGAAGCAGCCGCCCTACGATCCAATTGCCGACTTCACACCGATCACGTTCACCGGGCGCACGACATTCTTCATCGCCGTGCATCCATCGGTCCCGGCGAAGACCCTGACGGAGCTTCTGGCGCATGCCAAGGCCAACCCCGGCAAGGTCACCTATGCGAGCGGCAACACGACCTCGATCGTCGGCACCGCGCTCATAGCCGACCATGCCAAGGTGCAGATGCTGCACGTACCCTATAAGTCCGAGCCACCGGCCATCAACGACCTTGTCTCGGGCCAGGTGAACGTGATGCTCGCTGCCTACACGTCGATTGCGCCGCACGCCAAAGAAGGCAAGCTGCGCGTCCTCGCGACGACGCTTCCGCAGCGCAGCGCGTTGATGCCGGACGTGCCCTCGGTCGTCGAGGAGGGGCTTCCCAAGCAACCGATCGGGGCTTGGGGCGCGTTGGTCGGTCCCGCCAATCTGCCGAAGGAAATCGTGCAGCGCCTCAACAAGGAGGTCGCCGCCATTGTCGACCGCCCGGATCTGCGCGAAAAATTCCTGAATTACGGCTACGCGCCCGAAAGCTCGACGCCTGAAGCCCTCGCCGCTTTCCTCAAGGATCAGCTCGAGGTCTGGGGAAAAACCTTGAAGCAGGTCGGCATCGAGCCGCAGTAGCGTCGCGCCTCCTGGTCTCGCGAGCAAAGAGCTACTCTCCCGCGCCACGCTTCTTCCGCAGCCCCTCCCAATATGCGAGGCGTTTTCTGATCTCGCGCTCGAAGCCGCGTTCCGGCGGATCGTAATACAGCTGACGGCCGCTCATTTCCTCAGGGAAGTAGTTCTGACCGGAGAAGGCGTCGGGCGCGTCGTGATCATAGTCGTAGCCGGCACCGTAGCCCTGCTCCCCCATCAGCTTTGTCGGCGCATTGAGGATGTGCTTGGGTGGCGCGAGGCTGCCGTGCTCCTTTGCGGCGCGCATGGCAGACTTATAGGCGACGTAAGCAGCGTTGGATTTGGGCGCGGTTGCCACGTAGATCACGGCTTGGGCCAGTGCGAGCTCGCCATCGGGTGAACCCAAAAAGTCATAGGTGTCCTTTGCGGCCAGCGCCTGCACCAGAGCCTGCGGGTCGGCGAGGCCGATGTCCTCGATCGCCATGCGCACGATGCGGCGCGCGAGGAAGAGGCGGTCTTCGCCGCCATCGAGCATGCGAGCGAGCCAATAGAGCGCCGCATCCGGGTCCGAGCCGCGCACCGATTTGTGGAGGGCCGAGATCAGATTGTAATGACCATCACGGCTCTTGTCGTAAAGCGGTGCGCGGCGCTGGACGATCCTGGTCAGCGCCTCACGCGAGAGGGGCGCTTGGCCTGCGGCGACCGCCGCGAAGACCTCCGACGCGAGATTGATCACGGTGCGACCGTCGCCGTCGGCCATGGCGATCAGCGCTTCGCGGGCGTCGGCATCGAGCGGCAGCGCGCGGCCTTCCTCCTTCTCGGCGCGTTCGATGAGCTTGGCGAGCGATGTCTCGTCGAGGCGATTGAGAACGAGAACGGTAGCCCGCGAGAGAAGCGCGGCGTTGAGCTCGAAGGACGGGTTCTCGGTCGTCGCGCCGACCAGCGTGATGGTGCCGTCCTCCATGACGGGAAGGAAGCTGTCCTGCTGGGAGCGGTTGAAGCGGTGGATCTCGTCGATGAAGAGCAGCGTGCCGCGGCCAACGTCGCGGCGCGAGCGGGCGCGATCGAAAGCCTTCTTCAAATCCTGCACACCGGAGAAGATGGCCGAGAGCTGCTCGAACTCGAGCGCGACCTCCTGGGCAAGCAGCCGCGCGATGGTGGTCTTGCCGGTGCCTGGCGGCCCCCAGAGCACAAGGCTCGGGATGCGGCCGGAGGTCAGCATCCGCGTCAGCGTGCCGTCGGGTCCGACGAGGTGGTCCTGCCCCACGACATCGGCGAGCTTTTGCGGGCGCAGGCGATCGGCGAGCGGGCGCGGTGCGCCCTTCTCCAGGCCGGCTGCTTCGAAGAGAGAGGTCATGGCGAATACATAGTCGGCGAAGCTGCAATAGGCCACTACTCAAGCTTTGCTCGAGCGCGCTCAGACCACCCCGCGAGAGAAGTGCAGAGATCGCATTTGCCTCTGCATGTCCCGCGCGCTGCGATGCGTGCTGAAAATTCGCAGCCGCATTGTTGCCGCAATCCGTCGACAGCTTGGAGATAGTCTTTGGTCTGCTTATTGGCGATAAAGAGTTGAGGGGGACGGCCATGCGTGGCTAGATAGCTGCTTTTCTAATTTCCGCGGTTCCGATTTTCGCTAACGGAGAGAGCTGCGCGCAGGAAGCGATACCGCGACCCCGCCCTAAAATCACAGCCTACGACCTGGTTCGGGAGCGCGCTAATTCCAACGTTCTTTATCTCATGGGTGGCCAGCTTGGCGCGACCTATATTCAGATGGCGCACGACATCTCTGTGATAACGAACGCCGATAAA
This sequence comes from uncultured Hyphomicrobiaceae bacterium, assembly GCA_964500805.1. Taxonomy (GTDB): domain Bacteria; phylum Pseudomonadota; class Alphaproteobacteria; order Rhizobiales; family Hyphomicrobiaceae. The sequence continues at coordinate 109,575 of CAZCQH010000004.1, read as the reverse complement.
GGCGTTCGAGTCATTCCCGCAGTCGGTGGCGCAGCGGTCCAGAACATCCGCGATGTCCTGCTCCTCAGAGGCGTCGATCTCGGCATCGCCACTGTGCAATCGATCAAGGCGATGGAAAAATCCGGCGAGCCTGGAACCGAGGGCCTGCTGAATAAGGTCGCCTACATTTCGATCCTGTCCAACGACGAGCTGCACGTGCTGGCGAGATCCGAGATCAAATCGCTCAAGGATCTTAGCGGCAAAAAGGTTAGCTTCAACAATCACGGCAGTTCGACCGCCTTGCTCGCTCCGCTCGTTTTCAAGGCGCTTGGTGTCGATGTTACACCGGTTTTTCTGCCGCAAGCCGATGCGCTTGCCGCGATGCGCACCGGCGACGTGGCGGCCACTGTTTGCGGGTGCCCAAAGCCCGTGCCGGCGTTCGTCAACTTGAAGAACGATACCGGCTTCGCATTCGTTGGCATCGAATACGGAGACAAGCTGGAGCAGGACTATCATCCCGGGACCATCCTGCCTGAAGATTATCCGCAGTTGGTGCAGGCCGGCACGCGCGTCAACACTGTGGCGACACACTCGGTGTTGATTACTTATAACTGGCCGAAATCCCACCACCGCTACGCGCCCGTAGAGAAATTCGTCGATGCGTTCTTCTCGAATTTCGCCGAGATTCAAAAGCCCCCTCGCCTTGCGCTTTGGAAAAGCGTCAATCTCGCTGGAACGGTCGCCGGCATTCAAAGATTTCCGGCTGCACAGGAGTGGCTAGAACGCAACAAACTTGTTCAAGCCGTTAAGTCTGCGGGCGAGGCGCGCACGGGTCGGCCGACTGCCCAAGACGACGAGCGCTTATATCGTGAGTTCTCGAACTGGTATCAAAAGCAAAAGAAGTGAGCCTTGACCTCCGCTGGCGCGGGCAGGCCGCGGTGCTCTCAGGGCGGCGACAGTATCCGGCTGTGCTGCCGCACTAGCCGGCCTCATCATTGCCGATGGAAGCCTCGAGCTGCTTTGCCACCAATAGCTTCGCTACCCGAATCGCTTTTGGAGGTCCGACACCTGAGTTGGGGTGAGGCCGCGGACCTTTTCATGCCTCAGCAGGAGGAAGAGCTTCGCGGTCTCCTCCAGCTCCTCGACGGCGTCCTGGGCGGCGGAGAGCGACGAACCTGCGACCACGGGTCCATGGTTGGCGAGCAGAACGGCGTGATGCTTGCCAGCGAGCTTGGCGACGGCCTCGGCCAGCGCCTCGTCGCCGGGCGGAAAGTAGGGCGCGAGCGGCAGCGTGCCAACGCGCATGACGAAGTAAGCGGTGATCGGCGGCAGGCAGCTCGCGTGATCGATGCCGTCGAGACAGGAAACCGCCACTGAGTGCGTCGAATGCAGGTGGACGACGGCGCCGGCTTTCGGTCGCTCGCGATACATGCAGGCGTGGAGGAACGCTTCCTTGGTCGGCTTGTCACCGGCGACGAGGTTGCCGCTGGCATCGAGCTTCGAGAGCGTGGCGGGGTCAAGCGTGCCCAGCGAGGAGCCGGTCGGCGTCATGAGCCAGCCGCCGCCGGGCAGCGCCACGGAGATGTTGCCCGTCGAGCCATGCGTCAGGCCGCGATTGAAGAGTGACGCGCCGGAGCGGCAGATTTCCTCGCGGAGCTTGGATTCGCGGGTCACGTGAGCTTCTCCCACGCCTTGACGAAGAAATCGGGTGCGCCGAAGTTGCCGGACTTGAGCGCGAGGACGAGATCGCGTCCGACGGCGCGCGTCCAGGGCACGCCGGGGTCGATCTCCGGCCCGATCTCCAGTGCGGTGACGCCGAGACCATTGACGACGGCGCCGGAGGTTTCGCCACCGGCGACGATCATGCGCGTCGTCCCTGTCGCAACGAGCCGCTTCGCAACATCAGCAAGCAAGGCCTCGATGAGCGCGCCGGCTTTGTCGCGGCCAAGCTTGCCTTGAACAGTCCTGACGGACGCGGGATCGGCACTCGAATAGACGAGCAATGGACCCGACGCTGGTTGACGCTCGACCCACAACAGGATGTCCGTTATGCGCAGGTTTCCAGCCGCCAATGCGAGCGGATCGATCTCGAATGCCGGGATGCCGGCGGCTTTTGCGGCTGCCACCTGGCCGCGGGTCGCCTCCGAGCAGCTGCCGGCAAGGATCGCGGCACGACCCCTGGGCGCCGGCATGCTGGTGGGCGCGGCGGCGGCTCGCATCAGGCCTTGGCGCACGAAATTGGCGGGAAGCCCCAGCGCCACACCCGAGCCGCCGGTGATCAGCTTCATGCCTGCCGCTGCAATCCCCATGTCGACGAGATGCTTGTCGGTGATCGCATCGACGATCACGTAGCGCTCGCCGCGCTTGCGGGCATCTGCGAAGGCAGCGGCGATAGCTTCGGGGCCTTTGTCGACGACGGCGAACGGGACCAACCCGACCTTGCCCGTGGTTTGCCGCTGCAGGACGCGCACAAGGTTCGAATCGCGCATGGGGGTCAGCGGGTGGTCCTTCATCGGGCTTTCGGAGAGCAGCACGTCGCCCGCGTAGAGATTGCCCAGATAGATGGTCCGCCTGTTGGTCGGAAACGCGGGACATGCGAGCGCGAGATCGGCGCCGAGTTTCTGCATCAATGCATCGGCGACAGGCCCTATGTTGCCTTGATCGGTCGAGTCGAAGGTGGAGCAGTACTTGAAGAAAAGCTGCTTGGCGCCGAGGGCGAGAAGCGCATCGGCGCTTCTGAGTGAGAGGTCGATGGCCTCCTGGACCGGGCATGTGCGCGTTTTCAGCGCGACGACGATGGCGTCGTGACCGTCGAGTTGAATTTTCTCCTGCGCCTTCAGATGCCCACCCTCGGCATCCGGCGCGTCCGGCACCTGCATTATCTGCAGAGTGCGCATGCCGGCGCGCGTCAGCATGATGGCGAGATCGGTGGCGCCGGTCAGATCATCCGCAATACAGCCGAGAAGCACGGTGGTGTCCTTTCGAAGGTTCGTTCGGGGACTCTAGGCCGCGGTCGGCTCGCTGTCACGGCTGCCGTCCTCCGAGGCGGTTTAGATTGGTGCAATACGCGCGTTGGCTGCTCCCTGCGTTGAAAGGCAGAGCTCGCGCTTTTGCACCCTACGGCGGTGGTGATTGTCTACTCCAGCCGGAACCCCTTCGCCTTCACGAAGGCACCGAAGTCGGCGCGCTCGGATTCAGCGTAGTGGCGGGCCTTCTCTTCGCTCCAGCCGTAGTTGGGGCTGGTGCCGAAGCGGGCGACGTTCCTCTGCGCACGGTAGGGGAAGATGCCGTTGCGGCGGCGGTCGTAACCCTCCACCATCTCGCGGGTGCAGTCGGTGAAGGTGTTGCGGTGAATCGTGACGCCGAGCGGCAGGCGCGCGGAGATGTTCATCGGCACTGCCGGCCAACCGAAGCCCATGCCAGCGACGGGGAAAACGTGGTCGGGCAGCTTGAAGAGCCTCGACACCTCCGCGGCGTGGTTGCGGATGACGCTCACCGGGCAGCAGCCGAGGCCGGCGGCTTCGGCGGCCGTCACAAAGGCAGAGAGTGAGATGGCGGCATCAACGGCGGCGTTGAAGAACGCATCGAGATGATCGTTGGCGAACGGGTGGCCGCGCCAGTCGTGGACCTGACGCTGGCGACGGTTGTTGCCAAGGAACACGATGAAGTGCGGGGCGGCTGGGATCCAGTCCTGGTCTGCGAGCAGCTGATTGATGCGGGCGCGGATGACGGGATCGTCGACGATCAGGATGTCGCGGCCCTGCAGGTCGCTTTTAGACGGCGCGGAGAGCGCGATGGCGCAGAGGGTTTGAATGAGATCGGCGGGCACGGGCTCCGGCTTGTAGCGACGCACGACGCCGCGGCGTGCCATGTGTTCGAGCGTCGTGTTCTGTGCGGTAGCGGTGTCGACGATCGCGGAGAAATCGCCGAAGCGCAGATCGAGACTCGATTTCAGCGAGGCGGTTGGGGACGATGATGACATGACAATCCTCGATGTTATCGTCGCAATCCGCGGCCGACGCGAGGAAGCGCGTTGCACGCTCCGACACATTGCCACCCCTCACCCTACCCTTCTCGCCGCTCGCGCGTCTAACGCTGAGTAGACGGGCGCAAGCCTGGGATGACCCGGCAATGTGACCTTGAGCGTTGGCCGGCGCAGTAAGTTTATCAGCATGTAGTCCTAGGCGTTCAGGGCAGACTTTGCTAGCTTCTGGATATCTCGATCCGAGTGGTTCGAAAGGACACCGACGCTTGTCGCATTGGTGGCCTGTAGGCACCTTGCAGCCACTTCATTCGAGTAAACCCGGCTGCTGGGCACGGCCGGCGTGAAGGTATTGGATGCGACGAGCAGGGATGCGCCAACTCTCTGCTCAATGGGTGCGCGGGTCGTGCACTTCGCCCCGCTTACCAGGCGCCGCTTGCCACTCGATGCTTGCGCCCAGCCCCTACGAGCCTCAGCGGCCGGGCAGCACTGCGGCGGCGCCGGTTGACGCAGAGCTTGACATCGTGCCGATATGCCGCCCGCCAACAGGACAGCAAACATCTCGGCGCGACGGCCGGCGCTCCAGACAGGGTACGCGACCATCATGACTTACGACTTCATCATCGTCGGCGGCGGCTCGGCGGGCTCGGTTCTCGCCAACCGCCTGTCGGCTAAGAGCGCCAACCAAGTGCTGCTGCTGGAAGCCGGCCCCGACACGCCGCCCGGCCGGGAGCCCGAGGAGATTCTCGATAGCTACTCGGGCAAGGCCTACTTCGACCCTCGCTTCCACTGGACCGATCTCAAGGTGCGCACCGAGATCGTCTCGCACAACAACCCGCATGAGAGCCCGCCGCCCTTCCGCAAGTACGAGCAGGCGCGCGTGCTCGGCGGCGGCTCCTCGATCAACGGGCAGCTCGCCAATCGCGGTGCACCGACCGACTTCCAGATCTGGGAGGAGCGCGGCGCCAAAGGCTGGGGCTGGAAGGACGTGCTGCCATACTTCAAAAAAGTCGAACGCGACGAGAACGTCGACGACGAGTATCACGGCAAGGAGGGCCACATTCCGGTCCGCCGCATTCCCGAAAAATACTGGACCGGCTTCACGGTCGCGACGGCCAAGGCGTTCAAGGACGCCGGCATGCAGTTTCTCCCCGATCAGAACGGCGAGTTCAAGGACGGCTATTTCCCGCTGACGCACTCGAACTCCAACGAGCGCCGCGTCTCTGCGGCAATCGGCTATCTCAACCGCGAGGTGAGGCAGCGCTCGAACCTCAAGATCTCGACGGAAACGCAGGTCGCCGAGTTCCTGTTCGAAGGCACGCGCTGCGTCGGCGTCAAAGCACATGTGAAAGGGCAGCCGCAGGAGTTCCGCGCCAAGGAGGTGATCCTCTCCTGCGGCGCCATCCATTCGCCTGCGCATCTGATGCGTGCCGGCATCGGTCCGGTGGGACATCTGAAGGAGATGGGCATCAACGTGCGCCACGCGCTCGAAGGCGTCGGGCAGCGGCTGATGGATCACCCTTCGATCGCGGTTGCCTCGTTCGTGAAGCGCGGCAATCGCATGAACGAGCACACGCGGCGCCATCTGACGCTCGGCATGCGCTATTCCTCGAACCTGGCCGGCATACCGAAGGGCGACATGTTCGTCGCAGTCGCTACCAAGTCGGCGTGGCATGCAGTAGGCGAGCGGATCGGCTCGCTGCTGGTGTTCGTCAACCGCACCTGCTCGGAGCGGGGCGAGGTGAAGCTCACATCACGCGATTGGCGCGAGGAGCCGCTGGTGGAATTCAATCTGCTCTCCGACCGGCGCGATCTCGACCGGCTGATGACCGGCTTCCGCATGCTCGGCAAGCTCTACGATCACCCGGCGCTGCGCGCTGTTGCCGACAACCCGTTCCCGGCCACCTACTCGGATCGGGTGCGCAAGCTCGGCATCGTGAGCACGAAGAATAAGATCTACACGACGCTCGCCGCGGCCGCGCTCGAGTCGGCGCCGCCGGTGCGCAAGTATCTGATCGAGAATGTCGTCATCGAGGGCTTCAAATTCGCCGACTGCATGCGCGATGACGAGACGCTGGAAGCCTTCGTACGCAAGGCCGCGATCGGCGTGTGGCATGCATCATGCACCTGCCGGATGGGTGCCGATGGCGATCCGCTGGCGGTGACGGACACGCAAGGCCGCGTGCGCGGGATCCAGGGACTGCGCGTCGTCGATGCGTCGATCTTTCCGATCGTGCCGACCGCGAACACCAACTTCCCGACACTGATGACGGCGGAGAAGATCGCGGATGCGATCCTCGCGGCGTGATCAGAAGCAGAGGTCGAGGGTCGTTGCCCGTCGTGCCGAGGGCGTGCATTTCACCACAGTACCGAGCCCTGGACCCGACAAGGGATGGGAGACTACGCCGGCGCAGTCTCTGCAGGCCGCATGCGTTCGATGGCGCCGGGCACGAAGGCCGCGGCGAGCATGGCAAGCGTCGGGATGGGCTTGCGAAAGAGCAACGACGGCGCCATACGCAGCGCTTCGGTCAAGTAGTGGCGCACGACGTCGGCGCCCTTGCCGAGACGGATCGCGCGCCGCGCCATGTAATGCAACATCGTGCCAACCGCACGACGGTAGCCCCGCGCAACGACATCTGGCGCCAGCTTGCGCACATGTTCCAGGAGCTCTAGATAAGCCTTGTGCTGCGCCTCGAGATCTGCCGACAGACCCGACGGGCTGTTGCGATAATCGGCCAGCGCCTGCGGGTGTCCGCCGATTTTCCAGCGCGACAGCGTGACCCGGAACAACCACTCCTGATCCTCGGCACGGCGCAGCTGCGGATTATAGGGGCCCACGTCGTCGAACACAGCGCGACGTGCGACCATCATCGCGCATCCTGCCGGATTGCCCTCGAGCAAATCCTGCGGCTTGATGCCGGTAAGCTTCGGGCGCGTCACCTCACCGGTGAACGTGCCCTCGAACGAGATGAAGCGCACCGGCGTGAACGAGACGCCGAGCTGCGGATCGGCGGCAAAGCGCGTCAAGTGCGTCTCGATGTAGTTGGGCGCCCAGAGGTCATCGGCATCGATCACCGCGATGAACTGTCCCTTGGCGGCCGCGATGCCTGCATTGCGCGCTGCCGCGCAACCACCGTTTGACTTGTGAATGATTCTGAGGCGCGGCTCGGTCCTGCGATAGTTAGCGAGCACCTCGCGCGTCGCGTCACTCGATTCGTCATCGACCGCGATCACCTCGAGATTGCGGTGCGTCTGCCGCATCAGGCTGTCGAGCGTCTGGGTCACCAGCGCTGCGCAATTGAAGCAAGCAATGACCACTGAAACGAGGGGCTGATCGGAGGACATGCGGCGAGGTCTCCAGCACCGGCGGTGGTGCGGACCACAAGGTGGCCCGGCTCGATGCGAGAGCCTAGCCGATCGCTCTTAAGTGACCGTTGCCGGCGGCACCGCAACCCGGTGCTCCGCAAGCGCATCCCCTTCGCCTCCTGCCGCTATTTGAAACAAGCATTCACCAAGCCTTCATTGCTCGTACTGGCTGACACGCCCGGCGCCGCCGCAGCAGCGATTTGCGACCCAGCGCGAATAGGTGTAAGGATCACGGATGGGGCAACCGCAGCCGCCCCATCAGGCGAAAGCCCAAGCGCTGCTCCGGTGCGGTTGGTAAGCAGGCTACCCGCAATTATCGGAGCGTGATCTATGGGCAATTTCATCATCTCTCCAGCGGAGCTTTACAAGCTGATCGGCGGCCCCGACGCGCCGATGATCTTCGACGTTTGCAAGTGCGAGGATTACGACGCCAACCCCAGCATCGTCCCGGGCGCGCGCTGGCGCGATCATCAGCGGACCGGCGACTGGGTGCACGAGATCCCTCGCGGCGCCCGCGTCGTCACCATTTGCGTGCGCGGGAAAAAAGTGTCGCAGGCCGCCGCCGCGGAGCTGCGCCTCAGCGGCATCGATGCGGCGGCCCTCGAAGGCGGCAACGAGGCCTGGGCACGGGCCGGCTTGCCATTGGTCGCCAAGCGGCTTGGCGCAGGCAATCGCGACGGCCGGCCCACGCGATGGGTGACGCGCCTGCTCCCCAAGATTGACCGCATCGCGTGCCCCTGGCTGATCGCCCGCTTCATCGATCCGTCGGCCAAGTTCTTCTATGTCGAGCCTGCCGAGGTCATCAACGCGTCCCTCGAGCTCAACGCAATCCCCTACGACGTCGACGGCGTCGAGCTCACGCACAGAGGCGAGCGCGACAGCTTCGATGCCATCCTCGAAGACTTCGGCATCAAGGACCCGGCCCTCGACCTTCTCGCCACGATCGTTCGCGGCGCCGATACGGCGCGCATGGATCTAGCACCAGAAGCCGCCGGCCTGCTCGCCATCTCTCTCGGCATTTCGCAACTCTCCGGCCCGGACGACCACGTCGCGCTCGAGCGCGGGTTTCAGGTGTATGATGCTCTTTACGCCTGGGCTCGCTGCGCATCGGGCGAGACCCATAGCTGGCCGTCAGCCGAGCCAACGTCGTGAACCGGGGCGGGGGAGGACACAATGCAACACATAGATGCCGTGAGCGGGGCGATGCTTCCCGCTCCCACGTTTGCCGAGGCGCTTCGCGTCTGGACCAAGATCGGTCTTCTTTCGTTTGGCGGTCCTGCCGGACAAATCGCGCTCATGCACAACGAGCTCGTCGAGAAAAGAAAGTGGATCGACGAGCAGAGCTACCTCAACGCGCTGAATTTTTGCATGCTGCTGCCGGGCCCCGAGGCGACGCAGCTCGCGACCTACGTCGGCTGGCGGTTGCACGGCGTCAAAGGGGGCATCGCAGCGGGCGTTCTTTTCGTGCTCCCCGGCGCGGTGATGATGCTCGGGCTATCGATACTCTACGCCGCCTACGGCAAGCTGCCGATGGCAGAAGCCTTGCTGACAGGCGTGAAGGCCGCTGTTCTCGCGGTCGTGGTCGAGGCGCTCTTGCGCATTGCCCGACGCGCGCTGAAGGGCAATATCGACTGGCTGCTCGGCGCCGCCGCATTTCTCGCGATCTACCTATTCGCGGTGCCGTTCCCAATCATAGTGCTCGCCGCCGCATTGTTCGGCTACTTCAGAGGACTCGGCAGCGCTCAGATGGCACCGACGGCCACCAGCAGCCCTGTCCCACTCTCCTCGACGCTCTCTACGGCCGCGGTATGGCTCGCGCTCTGGGCATTGCCGTTCGTCGTCGTCGCTTTGATCTGGGGCCGCGATCACGTGCTGAACCAGATCGGCGCCTTCTTCTCCAAGCTCGCCATCGTCACTTTCGGCGGGGCCTATGCCGTGCTCGCCTATATGCGCGAGGCGGTGCCGCGCGACTTCGGCTGGCTCACCAAGCTCGAGATGGTCGATGCACTCGGCCTTGCTGAAACCACGCCCGGCCCGCTCATTCTGGTCACGCAGTTCGTCGGCTTTCTCGGCGCCATGCGCAAGGGCGGCGGTGATCCGTTTGCGATGGGCACGCTCGGCGCCATCATGACCACGTGGGTCACGTTCGTGCCGTGCTTCCTGTGGATCTTCGTCGGCGCGCCTTACATCGAGCGGCTCAATGCCAATCCGAAGCTCAAGTCGGCGCTCGCCGCCGTTACGGCCGCCGTCGTCGGCGTGATCCTGAACCTCACCGTCACCTTCGCGATCGACGTGCTCTCACCGAAATCGGTCGAGCGCTGGTGGGGGCCATTGAAGCTTTATCTGCCGGATCTGGCCCAGCTCAACTTGCTGGCGGTGCCACTCGCAGTGCTCGCGATCTGGATGACCTTCAAGCTCCACCGCAGCATCTTCGAGACGCTCGCGGCCTGCGCCGGACTGGCTCTTCTCGCACACATCTCCTTCGGCGCCTGATCGGTTCGGAGCCTCCCTCATCTGCATAGCCGTCATAACGGCGGCTCCATTGCACGCGCACGCCATCGCTGTCCTCAATGCGTATAGAAATAGGGAGACGCCGCAATGAGAGTGATCGCTGTTGCACTGCTTGCGCTGCTGTTGGGGATGGGCATGGACACCGCGGAAGCACAAAATCAAAAATGGGTGACGAGCTGGGCGGCTTCGGTGCAGGGCCCCTATCCGATCGGAAACCCGTCTGCACAGCCGGACCAGCGCTTCATCTTCCCGGACAAGGATAGCGGCGCAAAGGACCAGACGTTTCGCATGATCGTACGTCCGACGGTATGGGGTAAGCAGGCGCGCATCCGGCTTTCCAATGCCTTCGGCACCAAGCCGGTCACCATCGACGGCATCTATGCCGGCCAGCAGCTCGGCGCGGCCGCCGTGCTCAAGGGTTCGAGCCGCGCCGTCACCTTCGCAGGCAAGTCGTCGGTCACAATCGAGCCGGGCAAATGGGTCTGGAGCGATCCCGTGACGCTCGCGGTTCGCGATCCCAACGCGCCGGAGCTGCAAGGCAAGAAGCTCGCCATCAGCTTCCATGTGGCGGGCGAATCCGGACCCATGACCTGGCACGCCAAGGCGCTGCAGACATCCTACGTCACGGCACCAGGTGTTGGCGCCAAGGGCAACGACGAGACGGAGACGCATTTTCCGTTCTCGACAGCGTCGTGGTTCTTTCTCGATGCGCTCGACATGCGCATGCCAGCCGACAGCTTCGCGGTGATCGGCTTCGGCGACTCGATCACTGACGGTACGCTCTCGACCATGAACGGCGACGATCGCTGGCCCGACGTGCTGGCGCGCCGCCTCTATGCTGCGCACGGCAACAAGATCGCCGTCTTGAACGCGGGGATCGGCGGCAACCAGATCGCAGGACCGCCCGAGTACAGCCCAACGAAGCCATTCCCCGGCGGTCCATCCTCGAAGGCGCGCATCGATCGTGATGTGCTGGAGCTGTCGAGCGTCAACGCCATGATCTGGCTCGAAGGCGTCAACGACTTCTCGAAGAATGGCAACGCTTCGGTCGAGAAGGTGACGTCGACGCTGAAAGAGGTCGTGGCGCACATCCGGTCGAAGCGGCCCGAGATGCGCTTGATCGGCGCGACGGCAACCAGTGCCCTTGGCGCCACCAATCCCAACCACGGCTTTGCCGAGCAGCACGAGAAGCGCAAAGCCCTGAACGAGTTCATTCGCACCTCGAAGCTCTTCGACGATGTCGTCGACTTCGAGAAAGCGACACTCGATCCGGCAACCGACGGGCTGAAGCCCGAGATGGTGCCAGACAGCACCAAGGGCGATCCGGGCGACAAGTTGCATCCCAATCGGGCGGGCTATCTGGCAATGGGGCTCGCCGTCGATCTGGCAACAATGAAGGCGCGGCCAGCAGTCAAGGCGGTGGCCGCGAAGCGTTGAACCTGAGCGCGAGTGCGTGCAGGCGTTGCTCCGACATCAGCTGCGCTTCAGCAATCCGACCGCGGTCATGACGCCCCGCTTCAGCGGGCCTGGCATTGCCGCGGCGGCCGCTTTGAGATGGCGGCGCAAGCCCAGATAGCCGCGGGTATAAACCGCTCCCTTGCGTGACAGCGCCAAGGCGAAGTCGTGCACGTCGATGATCTTATCGGCGAACTCGAGCTTGTATTCATGCTTCGGGGCGAGAAAGTCGAAACGTTTGATGCCATCCCCAATGCAGCTTCGGATGGTATTCTCGAGCTGCAGGCTGCCCGATCCGAACCTCCCGTACTTTGAGGCATAGACTGCGATGTGCAGGAAGCGCACGCCTTTGTGCTCGATGACGATCTGCACGGCCGCCGTCTCGTTGCTCGCGCGGAGTTGCAGCACCTTGCAGCCGGTGGGACGCACAGTGCCAGCCGCCGCATCGGCGAAAAAGGCGCTGTATCGTTCGTCGGCCATTGCCAGCGAGATTTCGTTTCGCGCCTTGAGCCAGTCCCGCTTGAGCGAAATCGCCGTGCAGGCGAGCAAGCTCGCGTGGGGGCTGTTCTCTTCCGTCTCGAACGCGACCGGACCCAGCTCCTCCAAGCGCCGCATCTGGCGTCGGCTATTTCTTCGGCGCTTTGCCGGCACTTCATCGTCATAGCTCTCGACATTCGCAAACCCCTCGAGGTCAACAAAAGGGGCGGCTTCGGTCGCTGTGATCGTGGCGCCCAATGCCTCGATGAGCGGCGCGACGGTCGCATCAGCCCTCACCTTGCGCAGGTTGGCGAGATCGGCGCCTGTCGCCTCGACAGCGAACGACCACGCAGCATTCAACGCGGCGATGCTCTGCGCCTCGGGTGCGGCAATCGCATCGCCATACTGCGACACCGGTTCGCCCATCCAGCGGAGCTGCTTGAGACCCGCCCTGCGGACTGTCACGAGCGGCAGCACCAGGACGAGGCGGCCATCGATGCGTCCGGCGACAATGGCGAGCTGCGTCCGGCCAGTACCCTCCGGCGGCAGGTAGTGATTGCACCAGTGCCAGTTCCAGGCGAACTGCTGGAACACGTGCTCGGGACGCGCCACGCGCTCTGCGAGCTCGACCCAGTCGCGCTCCATGTTCTCGAAGAGCGCGAGCGTATCGACTAGCTCGAAGCGGATCAGCCCGTGCGCTCGCAGGTCAGCAGATGCCGACGCAATCGGCTCCTGTTCGGCCAGGGGCGCGAAGGCCGCGGCGACGGGTGTTCCAGATTGGCGCAATACGATCGGTGCCATGAGCTCGACTGAGGCTGTGGATGTCAGAGCTCCGAGAGGAGCAAGACCCATGCCATGCGTGGCCCATTCAGCACGTCCGTTAACGGGGGGGCGATCGGACGGGTTAACCCGGCGCAGCCTTGGCTGGTTCACCGCTGGTTCACTGTGTCGAGACGATTTCGACCAGCGCCAGGAGGGTCAGCGCCGCGGCCGCGAGCCAGAGCAGTGCCCGTCCCCGCCTGGCCATCGCTGCCCGGCCGACGATGAGCGCGCTGCCAAGCAACGCGGCCAAAGTCAGGTTGATGGCCGCGCTGCCGAGAACGCCGAGACCTTTTCCGGGGGCGATCTGGGCTTCGATGTAGGTGCCAACGGCCAGCGCAAGCAGCCCCGCGCCCGCGAGCCGCGGCCAGAACCCGTCCTGACCCAGTGGCAGCCCTGCCGCCTTGATCACCAGAAGCGGCATCAGAAAGAGCAGCACGCCCGGAACGAGCTTGCTCATCATCTCAATTGAAAGCAGCAGCTGCTGATGCATGTAAGCGGCCCCGCTACTGCCAATGTCGATCGTCTCATCCCGCCAGACGTGCCGGTTCCGGCGCCGTGCGGCCGAGGATGAAATCCGACCCCTTCTCCGCGATCATCATCGTCGAGGCGTTGAGGTTTGCGGAAATCATCGTTGGCATGATCGAGGCGTCGATCACGCGCAAGCCCTCGAGACCGTGCACGCGCAGCTGATCGTCGACCACGGCATGCGGGTCGGTCGCCGGACCCATGCGACAGGAGCCTGCTGGATGGAACGTCGTCGTTCCCCGCTCCTTTGCCGCGCCGAGCAGCTCATCATCCGACTGCACGTTCGGTCCGGGAAAATCCTCGCGATCGAAATAGGGCTCGAGCGGCTTCGTCCTGAGCAAGCGCCGCGCCAGCTTCATGCCGGCGAGCAGCACCTTGCGGTCGCTTTCCAGATCGAGATACCTCGGATTGATGATCGGCTTGTCAAACGGATCACTCGAGCGGATGTGCACATAGCCCTTGCTCTCGGGGCGCTGCTGCCAGGAGGCGACCGTCATGCCGGGCTCGCGCTCCAGCTCGCCCTGCACGCCTTCACGATAGCTCGCCGGCGTGAACGTCAGCTGCAGATCTGAGTTCGCGACATCCGGATGCGATCGCCAGAAGCAGTAAACCAGCGTCGGCGACTGGGCGAGAATGCCTTTGCGCGCCAATGTCCACTTGGCGACCTCGGAGACGAGCTTCAGCCCGCGCACGCGCTCGTTGATGGTGTCGATGTTCTTCACGCGCGCAACGAAGCGCGGCGCGTAGTGATCACGCAAGCTCTCGCCGACGCCTTTCAAGGCGTGGTGCACCTCGATGCCGTGCTTCTGCAGCAGCTCCGGAGCGCCGATCCCCGACAGCTGCAGGAGCTGCGGCGAGTTATAGGCGCCACCCGACAGGATCACCTCTTTTCGTGCGCGCACCTCCGAAATGGCGCCGCCTGAGCCGCCCTTCGCATAGCGCACACCGACCGCGCGCTTGCCTTCCAGCAAAATCCTGGTGCAATGCGCGTGCGTGCGCACGGTGAGGTTCGGCCGCTTCATCGCGGGACGCAGGAAGGCGCGCGCAGCGCTCATGCGCCGGCCCTTGAAAATTGTGCGCTGTGAATAGGCGACGCCTTCCTGCGTGTGGCCGTTGTAGTCGGGATTGCGTGGTATCCCGAGTGTCGTTGCGCCCTCGATGAAGGCCTCGCAGAGCGGATGGATCCAATCGATGTCGGTGACAGTTAGGCTGCCCTCCTTGCCGCGGAACGTCGGGTCGCCATCACCGATGCGGTTCTCGAGCCGCCGGAAATAGGGCAACACGTCCTGGTAGCCCCAGCCGCGATTGCCGAACTGCGACCAGGTGTCGAAGTCCATGCGCTGGCCTCGGTTGTAGACGTGGCCATTGATCGACGACGAGCCGCCAAGCGTTTTGCCGCGGGGCGCGTGGATGCGCCGGCCGCCGGTCCATTCCGACGGCTCCATCGCGTAAAGCCAGTTCACCTTGGGGTGATAGAAGGTCTTGATGAAACCCGCTGGAATATGGATCCACGGCAGCCAGTCAGACGGTCCTGCTTCCAGCACGCACACCGTCGTCCCCGGATTGGCGGACAGGCGGTTGGCGAGCACGCTCCCCGCCGATCCCGCCCCGATGATCACATAATCGAACGTATCCAAAACCAGCTCCCGTGATGTCGTGCTCGAAGTTCCCAAATGTCCGGACAGCCGATGCCACAGCCGGGGAGCTTGAGCAAGACGCCGTGCGTCGCGGGTCGGACCAAGCATATGTGGAGCTGCGGAAGTAGAATCACAGCGCCGTAGCCGTAGGTCGGAGTGAGCCGGCCCGCATGATCGGGTTGGGCAGGGCGCCCGTTCCGGCGAAGTCTGACATTTCACGACGGAGCGCGCGCGGGTGTCGGATTTTGCGGGCTTCGGCGTCGCGCCACACCGGCCAATCGGGTGGCCCGCTCACTCCGACCTACGGTCCGGGAACGCGGGCGCCACGTCGCGCATGAAGCGGGCCATCTGCGGCTTGCCGCCGACGTTGAAGTACAGGATCACCTCGTCGATCCCCGCCGCCTCAACTCGTCGTAGCGTCTCGATGATGCGCTCGGGCGGTCCTAGCGGAATCGACTTGTCAGAAAGCGTCTCCTTGCGCATGCCGGCGAGGATCTCGTTGATGCGCGCGAAGTAGGCCATGGTCGGCGGCGTCTTGCCGGGCTCCTGCACGAAGGCGGGCTTCACCGCGTTGTCGAAATAGCGCATCAGGCCTTCGCGGGCGAAGTCGTCTTCCGCCGGCGTGTCGGCGATGTGAATGAAGTAGCTGCACTTGGCGCGACCCGCCGGTTTTCCATGCCGCGCGCACGTCTCGCGATACGCCGCGACCGCTTCCGCCAGGCCGCCGAATGTAATCTGTGCCGCAAATGGCGCGAAGATGATGTCGAGGCCCAGACGCCCGGCGATCTCCATCGACTATTTCGAGAAGCAGGCCATATAGAACGGCAGCGGCCGCTGGATGGGGCGCGGCGTCAGCGTCATCTCGGGAATATCGAAGAAGCGGCCCTTGTGCGAGAACGTGGGCGCGGGACCCCACGCTTTCATGAGGACTTCCGACGCTTCGTCCAGCAGCTCCAGCGAGTGCATGTACTCCGCGCCGAACGGCACGTACTCGCGCCGGTCGTAGCCTCGCCCGGCAGCGAAATCGACTCGCCCGCCCGAGATCAGATCGAGCGTCGCCCACTCCTCGGCAACGCGCAACGGATGATGCAGCGGCAGCACAGCGACGGCGGGCGCCAGGCGAATGCGCCTCGTCACCGGCACGATGGATGCCAGCAGCACATGCGGGCACGAGTTGACGCCGAGGGAACCGAAGTGATGCTCGCCGATCCAGGCGGAATGGAAGCCAAGCTCGTCGGCGTGGATTGCCTGCTCCCGGATCTCCAGAATGAACTGCTCCGGCGTGCGCCCGAGCGCGGGATAGCGGTTGTCGGAAAGTGTAAAGTAGCCGAAATACAAAGCGCTTATCCAATTGCTGCCTCGAAAGGCGCATCATTGCATCAAACACCGCTCCATGACCAGTGACCTTGCCGATCCGCTTTTGCCGCTCCCGAGCCGGCACCTCCATGTGCGCGGCAGCGGACGCGCAAACGGGGACAGGAATGAGCAAGGGGCGTGCGCATTGCACAATGATGACGCAACGTTAGATCGCGTCTGCCAATCGTTTCGCCAAGATCACCGCGCCCGCTCTTCATAGTAGCCGAGCTTTTCCTGCAAGGGCGCATCGTGAATGCGGACGAGAAAGGCTTTATTTCTGCCCGATGCCGTGTGCTCGATCTCGGCAAAGGGCGGCGCGGAGAAGGTGTCCTTCGGACCCCAGGCATGGTGCGTGCCGTTGATGATCGAGGTACCCGTTCCCGAGATGACGTGAAACACAGCACTCGCCGAGCGCAGAGGCGGGCGCTCCGACTTGCCGGTGCGCAGCATCATGGCCGTGAACCCCATGGTCGGCAGGCAGGGCTCGCCCGTCTCGGGATTGACGTAATCGAGCTCGACGGCGCCATCCGTGTGCTCGGCGAGCGTCTTCAGCGCCGCTTCGCTGCGCGCCCAGGGATAGCGCATCATCGGGTAGGCGGGCGCGGGCGTGTCGCGGCGCCGTGCCGGGAGCAGACCCGCCGCGCGATATTCGACCTCGGACGGGTCGGGACGGTTGCGCGGTTTCTGCAGCGGCGCCTCGATGGCATATGAGCCTTCGAGGTAGACGAACAGCGGCAGATCCAGCGCATCGAGCCAGATCACGGGCTCGCGGCCATCGTGCCCGTGATCGTGCCACATGCCGCCGGGTGTCAGGATCAGGTCGCCCGCATGCATCGGCAGTTTCTCGCCGTCGACGACGGTAAAGGCGCCCTCGCCTTCTACGACGATGCGCGCGGCGCTGGGCGTGTGCTTGTGCGCGGGCGCTGCCTCTCCCGGCAGCAGCAGCTGGAGACCCACGTAGATCGTCGAGGTCGCCTGCATGGCGCCGGCCCCGCGCCCGGGATCGACGAGAAATAACACGCGCCGCTCCGCCTTCTCCACCGGCGTCAGCTCGCCGGCGCGCAATACCAGCGGCTTGATGTCCTGGTACCGCCAGAGCCCTGAGCGCGTCACTGGCCGTGGCGCATTGTGAGGCAACGCCACGCGCATCTGCGGCCAGAGCGGTGCGACGCCGGCATCGGTCATCGCCGCACGATAGTCCTGGGGCAGCTCCTCGAGAGTTCCAAGCTGGGTCATGCCGTCCTCCACTTTCCCGAACGCGCTCGAGCAACGCTGTGCGGCCGAACCGGGGGATCGGAGCATAACACGAACCCCTCGCCCGGAACGCACGAACGCTTCCGTGATGGCGCCGCTACTGCCGGTCAGCTGACAGCCTTGTTGCGCCGGCGCCACGATCGGAAGAATTCAATTGCGTCAAGCAGGCGCAAGCCAAAATACACAGGCGAATCTTAGGGCGCCCATCATAAAGGTGAAGCGATGTGCGCTGAGGTTCGAACCTTGATATCCCTGATCAGCCGAGCGGCAATGGCCGCGCTGTGGAGTTTCGCACTTGCTTCGGCCTCGCCTACAGCGCTGGCTCAAGACCAAGAGGATAAGGAAGCGCCGACCGGAGTTCCCGAGAACTCGATAGCTCGTAACTTCCCGAAAAATGGCGACCCCGACGGCCAGCGCGCGGCGCTAGCCGCCCGCGGCATTACTTATGGCCTCAACTACTTCAGCGAGGTGTTCGGCAACGCGTCCGGCGGCATTCGCCAGGGCGCGCGCTACATGGGGCTGCTCGAGGCTGTGCTCGATGTCGATCTCGAGAAGCTCGCCGGCTGGCGTGGATTAACCTTTCACGCTCACGGCTTCCAGATGCACGGTCACGGCATTTCTTCGAGCCACGTCGGCCTCCTCAATCCGGTGTCGGGAATCGAGGCGACGCCCGCTACGCGCCTCTTCGAGCTTTGGCTGGAGCAGGAGCTGATCAAGGAGAAGCTGTCGGTCCGCTTCGGTCAGATGCGCGTCGATAACGACGGCGAGTTCGTGAACTCGCAGACCGCGAATCTGTTGCTCAACGCGAGTTTCGGCTGGCCCGCGTTCATGGCGGTCAATCTTCCGTCCGGCGGTGTCAGCTACCCTCTCGCCGGCATGGGCGTGCGGGTCAAGTATCAGCCGAGCGAGAAGTGGACCGTTCTTGCCGCCGTCTTCAATGATGATCCGGCGGGGCCGTGCGCGGACGACCCGCAACGCTGCAACAACGACGGCCTGAAGTTCCGCGTGCAGGACAATCCATTCGTGATTGGCGAGGTGCAATACAGGTACAGCGACAACAAAGATCCCGGACAGCTCAAAGGGCAGATCAAGCTCGGCACCTTCGTCGATTTCGGCCGGTTCGACCACCAGCGTTTCGGCACCGATGGGCTGTCGCTGGCTGATCCGGCAAGCAGCGGCACCGCGCGCCGCCTCAGAGGCGATCCGGGCTATTACGCCGTGCTCGATCAGCAGCTTTATCGTTCCGTGCGCAGCGGTGCCGACGCGAATGATGGCATTCACACGTTCTGGCGCATTGCGGCGCTGCCGTCGGACCGGAACCTGGTCGACTTCACGGTCGACGGCGGGCTGCGCTTCAACGGCATGATCCCGGGCCGTCCGAGTGACGAGTTCGGATTCGGCTTTTCCTACAACCGCATTTCGAGCGCCGCTGTCGGCCTCGATCGCGACAATGTCTTGCTGACCGGCAGCACCAACCCGATCCGTAGCGACGAATGGGTGGCCGAGATCACCTACAAGGCCGAAGTGATGAAGGGGTTCTATCTGCAGCCGGATCTGCAGTATGTGTGGCGGCCCGGCGGCGGCGCCGAAGACCCCAATCGGCCAGGCAAGCGCATCGAGGACGCGCTCGTCCTGGGCCTGCGGGGCACAATCTCGTACTAGAGCGCGCACTCATCCGCCGACACTGCGAGATCGAAACGCGCTGGCGAGGCGAACGGACGTGCATCTTGAGTCGCGTCGCGGTGCTGGGCAGAGTACGCGCGAGCGGGGAGAGGGCGAACTCGCGCGCGGCACGTCGGTGCCAGCGATCACCGCAACGGCGCATCGCGGTGAGTTGAGGGCCGGAGTCCGTGGTGGATTTCGATGCCGAGCTATCGACTGTAGAGCACCGTCGCAACGTCGTGCAGGCGTACCTCGAGCATCGAGTTGACGCGCACGAGGTCGCCAAGTTGCCCGGCAGCCGTCTGGATCGCGGCCAGCGGGTTTGGCGCGGTCACGACCGGCGGCAAGTTTATCCAAAAGGCCAGCGCCAGCGCCGTCGATTACCAAGGCTTTATAGGTGCCGGCCGGCACGCGGATGCGCGCCTTGGGACGCGCCGTCTCGAGCCACCATGGCAGACCCTGCTCAGCTTTCAGGCTCAGGATGGGCAGCGTAGAATGTTCGGCCTGAGCCGCCAGACCGGCCGAGCGATAGGACAGGAAATCGACAACCTGGGCAGGTGCTGCCGGCGCCTCAGCCGCTTTCGCCGAACCAGTCACAGCTCGCTCGCTGTCGGCGCGCCCAGTCTTGTTTGCAGAAGCACTTACGATCTCACATGCGGCGACCTCTCGCTGAGGAGCGGCACCGGTCTCAGGCTCCGCTTGATCGTTCACTGTCGGCTGCACTGCGGTGTCTGTTGGCGCCGCCGGCTGCGCGATGAACGCCTTGAGCTCAAGCACCTTGCGCCGCACCTGTGACAGCGGCAATGCGTCGATTTGGGCAACGATCCACGCCCGAAGCGCGAGTGGGCACACAGCTTCCAGACTTTCACCGCGTGCTTCGCGCGCATCGAGTTGACGCAACGCGCGCACGGGCGACGATTCCATGAGCTGCTCGTCGAGCTCAGCCAGCATTTCCTCAATACAGAACGCGAGATGCCCAGACCCGGGCTGAGACGCAGACGCTGACATGACCATTAACCCCGCCTTATATTTTTTCATTTTAGCGCGTCATGGTAATCAATTGATTGACATGCGAATTGATCGGTGACGGCGCAGGGCATCGCGGCTGCGTCCTGCGCCTCAGGTGGCTGCACGCCCGGGCCGGAGCAGCATCACCGGCAGCGCGATCAGCAAGGCCAGTGCCGCCGCCACACTTGCCGCCAGAAAAGCCAGTTTGAAGCCTGATAGAAATACGTCTGGCTCAGCGGCGCCTGCCATCCTTGCCTGGACTTCGCCGTAACGCTGGATCGCAGCATGCGCCGTCGCGCCCGCAACGACGCCGATCGTGCGCGTCACCATGGTCAGGCTGCCGGCGACGCCACGGTCTTTCAGCGGCAGCCGGCTCGTCACCAAGTCCGTATAACCGACCTGGAAGAGGCCGAGCCCGAATCCCTGCAGTGCCAAGCCAATGGCGACGCCGGTGCTCGACGGCGCCTGAGCCAGCATGCCGATCGCAAAGAGGCCAAGCGCGGAGAGTGCCAAGCCCACTCCGGACAGCCAGCCCATCGACACGCGAGACGCGAGGCGTCCCGCCACCGACGCACCAACCACGGTACCCACGCCCGAAAGCGCCAGAAGCACGCCGCCACTTACCGCATCGAAGCCGCGAAACGTCACGAGATAGAACGGTGCCAGCAGTAGAATGCTGAAGGCGGCGTAATTCACGAGGACGCTCTGCACGTTCATCAAGGCGAAGCCCGGGTCGCGAAAGAGCGCCGGCCGGATGATCGGTTCCGGATGCCGACGCTCCCGAACCACGAACGCGATGAAGGCGGCAGCCGCGAGCCCCCAAAGGATGATCAGGGCCGATGCGTCAACACCCGTGGAGCTCAATGCGAAGCCCAGCAGCAGCGGCACGAGCCACAGCACCAGCAGAAGCGCGCCGGCGAAATCGAATGCCGGAGCAGAGCGCGGCACGATTGGCGCAGAGGAGATTGAAGGAGCGGGCGGGGCTTCGGGCCTCGGCAGCAGCACGCTCAAGGCCAGCGCCGCCAGCACGATCGGCGCGCGCCCCCAGAACACCGCACTCCAGCCGAACTGCTTGACCATCAAGCCGCCGAGGATCGGACCCAGCGCCGCGCCAGCCGCGGTCATGGCTGTATAAAGGCCGAGGACTCGGGTGCGCTCGCTTTCGGGGTAGAGCGTGGTCGCCAGCGCCGGAGCACAGCTGAGCGTCAGTGCAATGCCAATGCCCTGCAACACGCGCCCGCCCAACAGCCATGGATACTGGGTCGCCGCAGCGCACATCAGAAATCCCGCTGCGCTGACCAGAAGCCCCAGACGAAACACGCGCCGATAGCCGATCAGATCCCCGGTCTTGCCGAAGATCATCAGCAAGCTCGAGTAGGTGAGCACGTAGGCGATGACGATCCAGCGGATCTCCGAGATCCCAGCCTCGAATGCGCGGCTGATCCCAGGCAGCGCGATGTTCACCGCGCTGTCGAGCGGCGCCGCAAAGGTGCCGAGACAGACGATCACCAGCCCCATCCCGGCGCGGCGGGAGCGCATCATAAAGCTAATCCCCGAACAGAGTGCCGACGCTAGTCTTAGATGCTTCGACCCACCCGGTCATTGCGATTTCGCACCCGCGCCTTGTGGCGTGTGGATGCCCATGCCCCGCGGGACCCAAACCTGCTCCTCATCTCCAGGGGAACAACCGGCGCGACGGGGCGCCCGCGTTGCCGTATGCTTGAACTCGGGGGGTGAGAACCTGATGGAGGCCATCCATGGACGCCGAAGCGATCAAGGCTGAAATCGCACTGCTCCTTACAGAGATGCAGAACGAGCCGCACGATACGGCCGAAGCGGCCTTGCAACTGCAGGAGAAACTGCGCGAGCTGAGGGCCTACGGCATGCCCCTGCCCCAGGATCTCGTGGACCTGGAGCTTGCCCTCGACAGCGAGCTCGAGCGCCGCCGGCTGGCTCTGAAATGAGGTGCGAGCTTGAGGCCCTTGTCGTTCACCGACGCGGGATAGCGTTATCCGGAGCATAACCGGCTGATCGGACCGGCAGATCACCAGGAGGTCGCGCCCGGCCGTACTTTGTCTTGACGCATCTGTCCCGATGCCCCACGGTCCGCACTCGGACGAGTGAAGGACCTGCGGTGCCGCGAACATCACGATCCTCAGATACAGATTCCAATTGCGAGAACAGGTGGGGCGGACGCGCGGTCGGCATCAGCCTGGGCTTGCTGCTGGCGACAGCGCAACCGGCCATTGCTATCGATTCAGAAGAGGCAGGTGGGGCACGCCTACAGGCTGTGATCAACGAGGTGGGACACGCTGATTACGCTGCACCAGATCCGATTGCCCCGGACGTCGCGCGCGCCGCAACCATTGCTGTCAAAAACGACGGACAGATGGCCGATTTTCTCGATCGTCTGATGATGGCGGAGTCGGGCGGCCGAGCCGAACTGCGCAATCCGCGCTCGACTGCGCTGGGGCCCTTCCAGTTCATCGAGAGCACGTTCATCGAGGTGTGCCGGCGGCACTTCGCGGCGGAAACAACCGGTCTCACGCCGGCGCAGGTGCTGGCGCTGCGCACCGACCGCACGTTCTCGCGCCGCGCAGCCGAAGCGTTCACGCGTGAGAACGCCGCACTGCTGGCGACCCACGAACTGCCGGGCAGCACGTCGAACCTGCGGCTCGCGTTCCTGCTTGGCGGCGTCGGTGCCGTGCGTGTGTTGAAGGCGGAGCCCAAGACACCCGTCATCTCATTGCTCGGCGCTCAGGTAGTTCAGGCCAACCCGTTCATGGCGGGGATGACGGCGCGGGACCTCGCGCTCTGGTCGGGGCGCAATCTTGCAGTCCAGAAGCCCGACCAGGTGTTGATCGCCGCCGGTCCTGGCACGACCTCGACAGCGGCCGGCAATGTTGCTCCGCTCGCACAGAAGCCGCCGTCGCCGCCCAAACCCGTCGTCACGTGCAATCTCGATCTGCCCAGCTGCCGCAAGTTCCTCCACCTCGCAGAGCGCCGCCTGGCGGCAAGAGCGGCAAAGCCCGTCGCCAGCGCGCAACCGCGCCGTGCTCGCCTGCAGTAGCGGGAGCACCGGCGCACGCGACAGAACTGACCAAAGTTCACTCGAGGCAAGAAGGCCGCATCGCGCATGGTCGTTGCCAAACTGCACCACCCTGCTCGACGGGTTCGCCACGACAGCGCCGTTTGAACCGGCAAAAACTGTGCTTTGCTTGTATCGCCACGGGTTGGAACCCAAGTTCCGATGCGACGGCGCTGACAACGACAATGCCCACCGGGACGTACGATGCGGACATCTCTCCTGCCGATCCTGCTCATAGCACTCGGCCTCGCGCCAGCGAGCGCGCTCGCGCAAGGCCAAACGTGCACATCCGAACAATTCCGCAAAGTCGTCGACGACACGGGGGCAGCGCTGCGGCGGCTCAACGCGGACTCGCAGCCCAAGGTCGAGGCCGGCTTCAGGCGCCTGAAGGACAAGCACGGCTGGGGCGATCAAGACTACCAAGAGAAGGCGGTCGCGCTGTTGAGCGATGCCAAGACCGACAAGTACGACGCGACGGCTGGCGAGTTGCTCGGCCGTCTCGACCGTCTCGCTGAAGAATCCCGCGCCAACGCCGACTGCGCGCGCCTTGCCGAGATCGAGTCGACCTCCCTCGAGTTGCAGGCAACCGTGCGCGTGAAGACCCAGTACATGCTGGCGCGCATCGACGAGATGCTTGCAGAGCAGAAGGCGGCCGCGGCAGTGGTGACGCCACCTCGAGTCGAAGCACCGGCCAAGCCGACGGCACCATCTGCCGCACCGCAAGCGGCAGTGCCGCCCGCAGTTGCACCTTCCGCTCCCGCCACCCCGAATGCGCCGCCCAAGCCGGCACCTCCGGCCTCCGCAGCAAAGCCCCCTAGCGGTGACTCGAAATCCGGCTGGTCGGGGACGAGCCGCCTCGACAGCACGGTACGTCCCGCGCCTCAGGCGGCGCCGCCCACCGCCGCTCCGCAACAGCAGCTTCCACCTCCCGCCGACCTGCCGCCCGTGCAGCCGGCGCAAGACGGCTTCACAATCGATGAAATCAAGGAGGCCTCGCGTGGCTTCTTCGGTACCATCTCGTCGGGTCTCGCGAGCGTCATCGAGCACGCCTTCTCACGGCTCGGACGTCCGACCGCCTATGTGCTCGGCAACGAGGGCGGCGGCGCGTTCATCGCGGGCGTTCGGTACGGCAACGGCATGCTCTACACGCGAAGCGGCAGGACGCGCGATGTCTACTGGCACGGGCCGTCAATCGGCTACGACTTTGGTGCTTCCGGCTCGAAGACGCTGTTCCTCGTCTACAACATGCGCGACGAGCTCGACATCTTCGCGGGGTTCTCGGGCGTCGAAGGCTCGGCCTACCTGGTCGGCGGCGTCGGCATGACGATCCTCACCGACGGCAAGGTGGTGATGGCTCCGATCCGCTCCGGTGTCGGCTTGCGGATTGGCGCCAGCATCGGCTACGTCCGCTTCACTCCCCGCGCGACGTGGAATCCGTTTTGATGGACGACATCGACTGAATGGACGGGATGGCTCCCGATGGCGGCGGCCGTCTTTAGGAAATGTGGCCATTGCCCATCAGATGCCGGAACGCCACCGCGCTTCCTACCTGATCCGTCGGCCGAAGAGCAGGATCGCGGCGAGCGGCACCACGAGGCCGATCAGCCATGCCGCTCCGTAGAGAGTCGGCAAGTTTTCGTACTGACCGCGATCGACAGGCCAGATCATGTTGAGATACTTGGTCTGCAGCTCGCCCGCCGTCAGCGCCAGGTTCATAAGCGAGGCCATCAGAGCGAACCAGATTGCGCGATGGCCCGCCGGCGCGTGGATCGCGATCAGAGTGAGCATCGGTATCATGCTGATCTGAATGAGGGGCGATGCCGTTGCCGCGTCCACGATCGCAATCGTGCGCGCACCGAACCCGAACATGCGCTCCGTCCACTCGTGCACCCCGAGCGTCAGCGCCCAGCCCGGCAGCGACACGATGGCACCGAGGATCACCAGCCACAGCAGCACACGCCGCACCGGCTGGTGCGTGATGGCGTGCGAGAGCAGCCACGCCGCCGCCAGCGCCAGCGCCGAGCCGATCTGGGCGAGCGTGCCCTGGAATGCTTCGTCGAAACCCACTCTATCGATCGTGAACCAAGTGTAGCCCGGCCCGGCATTTGGCGACGAGCGATAGAGGAAGATCAGGATCGCCGCGAAGATGATGGTCATCTTCGCGTCCGCGCTCGCGTGCTTGATGACCCGGGAGAGCATCCACACCACGACCGCCATGGACACCAGGAACACGACCTCCTGGCCGAGTGGCACCTGTGTGAGGCCCATCACGATGACGAATGCACCGAACGCCAGCCCGCCACCGAGCACCTGCCAGTCGATGGCGCGCGCTTCCGGCGTCTCAAGGCGCACCATCGTCGCCCCACTGACTGAGATCATCGGCACGATCAAGCCGATGAGAAACACGGTTGCGTAAGGCAGCACCGACGCGAGCACCCCCGCCAGCCCTGCGGTCAATACGGCACCGAGCGACAGCGCGAGCCGGCCCAGCACCTGGACCATGCCGAGCTCGGCGTCGATCTCCTCCTTGGGTCTCGGGCTACCGTCGGCGGCAACACGCGGCACCACCTCGGTGCTCATGGCGTCGGCGACAACGTCCTGCACGACCAGGCCGATGACCATGAGGAGCGAGGCGATCACATAGAGCTGGTTGGCAGAGAGGATCGTCAGCCCGCCCGACGCAGCACCCGCCATGATCAGCAGTCCCGCCGCGACCATGCTACCGCCGAGGAATACATAACCGCGGCGACGCGAGCCGAAGACGGCGACGGTGTCGACCAGCTCGCCGAACACCATCTTGACCGTCCACGGCAGCGAGAGCCAGACGGCGAGCGCAGCAAGCTCCACCGGCGTCAGCGTCAGCGCCTTCTTCACCCAGAACGCCTGCGCGACGCCGATGATCGCCATGGCACCATAGGCAAAATAGACCATCAGCAGCGGCAGATAGGCGGCCTTGATCGACCTGACCGGCGTCAGAACGGCTTCCTGGAGCCGCTCCGACACATATTGCCGCGACCAGATGCTGGGCGCTGGACCCGCTGCCGGCTGCTCCGCACTCACAGGCGAAACGCTCCGCGCTCCTGAGCATCGAGTTGATCCACGAGGCCAACCTCCCAGGCGATGTAGGCGCGCGCGGCGTCGAGATTGCCCTCGTTGCGCCCGAGCGTGTGGAAAACGAAGTCGATGCGCTCCCTGTCGGGCGGATTGTCGGCCGCGTTGAGCTTCTGGCCGTCCGCCGTCCACGCGCGAATGCCACCGGCCAGGATCGCAATATCGCTGCAACCGGCGTCGCGCAGGTCCAGCGCCGCGATCTGCGCCACGCCTGGATCATCCGCGATGAGCACCACCGGCTGACCAGGATCCCTGACGGCCGACGCGACGTACGGCCGGATCGACCACACCGAGCCCGGCACGTGACCCTTCCGGTAGTCCGCGCTCGACCTGAGATCGATGCCCGTCCCCTGACCACTCCAGAGCAGATGCGAAAGGTCCTGCGGTGAAGCCGCCCGGAGGCGGATGGACGCCGGATCGAAGCTCGGCTTGCGTTGTTCCGCGACGCCAGCTTTCGCGAACGCCTGCCGTGTCTCGGGCGTATCCGGCATTACGTGCGATTCGTGCCCGAGTTGGCGTAGCCACGCCGCCACCATCGGCGCCCGGATGCCATCCTCGTCGGCGAGCACGATGCGCGCATTGCGCACACCGACCCAAAGGTCGGTCGCTTGCTGGAGCTGCCCGCCCGGAGCGTGAGCGAATCCGGAGATCGTGCCACGCGCGACCTCCTCGGCCGTGCGAATGTCGAACAGGAACAGGCTGCGGCTTTGATCACCCACCCATTGCAGCACTTCGGCGGCCGACACGAAACCGACCTTGTTCCTCGTCGCATGTGCTCGAGCCTTCGCGCGCTTCTCATCAAGCAGCGCGGCGTCGCTGGTCGCGGCCGGCGCCTGCCGATCGGCACCCTTCTCCACGGTCAGGCCTTCGAGCCACCAGCCCTGAGTGCCATTCTCGAGCGCCACAACCTCGTTCTTGACGCCGAAGTCGATGAGCGTCTGTGCTCCGATGATGGAGCGCGTGCGGCCGGCGCAGTTGACCACGATCTTGGTCTTGGGATCAGGGGCGAGCCGGTCAATGCGCAACGCCAGCTCGCCGTTGGGCAGGCTGATCCCGCCGGGAATGTTGAAGTTCCGGTACTCGGCCCACGTACGCCCGTCGACGATCACCATGTTCTCGCCGCGCTCTTTCATTTCGACGAGCTGGCGGCAGCTGATGCGCGGAGTGTGCCGTTCGATCTCGATCACCTCGCCGAACGCCTTCGAAGGTACGTTGACGCCTTCGAACAGCGTGAAGCCTGCGGCCTTCCATGCCGGCGCGCCACCATTGAGAACGTGCACATTGCAGTAGCCTAGCGCCTCGGCGCGGCGCGCGGCGCGTTGCGCGAGGTCATCGCCGCCGTCGAGCAGCACCATGCGCACAGATTTCAGCGGTGCCAGCTTTTCGATGTCGAGCTCGAGGCGGCTGTAATGCAGGGGCACAGCGAAGAAGGGATGACCCTCGGAGTAAGGTCCGACTTCGCGCACATCGAACAGAGCTATCTCCGCACCATCGGAGAGCCACGACTTCAAAGTGTTTGCGTCGACGGACTTGGGCATGGAACGTCTCCTCGGCTCGTTTTTGCACTTTCGCACCCAGGCGCGGCACTTGCTAACAATTTTTCAACCTTAACTCGACGTTAAAGAAGCTTGCGTAAGTGTGAAGGGACCGGCAAGCCGAAGGCTGTCGTCACCCAATACCAGCGCTGCGGCCCCGGTTCCTCCAGGAAAAAGGGTCTCGTTGATGATCGATAATGTCCTGCGTCTATCGGCCATCTTTGCGAACATGATGGCGTACTCGGCCTTCGGGCTGGCGGTTGTGATCGGGGTCGCCGGCACAGCCGAGCGAACAGGAGCCGCCTGCCACGGCTGCCTCAGCGTCGTGGCACCCGCACACGCGAAGCCGGTGAAAGCCATCCCACCTGATACCCCGACGCTCAAGCTCGCCTTCAGCCGCGTACGCGCGATCTGAGGCGGGCGCCGGCTGTCGGTGCCGCATCGTGTTGGTGTCAGACCGCGAAGGTCTGACACCAACGTAGGTCGGAGTGAGCCGGCCACGGCATCGATGACATCGCACTGCGCACATTCCGGCGAAGTCCGACAGCTCACGCCTCGCGCTTCAACGCGTCGATCACCCGGATCGCACCAAAATCACTCGGACGTGCGGCCTGCCAGCTGGAACGTCTCAAAGCGGCCGAGGGCGGTCTCGATTGTACGCTTATGGCGCCCGGCCCGCCCTTTGCCCATCCACGTCCAATTCTGGATCAGCAGGCGGCCCTGCTCGCGGTCCGTCTTGAGGTCGAGGGCTGCCACGATCTCGTCACCGATCAGCACGGGCAGCGCGAAGTAACCGAGCTTGCGCTTCTCTTTTGGAACATAGGCCTCGAACAGGTGCTCATAGCCGAAGAAGAGCTTGAGGCGCTTCCTCTGAATGATCAGCGGATCGAATGGCGAGAGGATGTGGGCGAGCGGTTCTGCCGTGGCGGCAGCGGCGCGCAACGCACCCAGCTCATCGAGCGCCTCAGGGCTCGCCCAGTGCTCCTGCTTGCCCGCTCCGTCGATGGCCACCGGCACCAGCTCGCGCCGCCTGACGCGCTGCTCGATGATGCGGCGGATCAGGGGTTTGTGCCGCGCATTGAGATGGCAGATCGAATCGAGGCTTACCGCACCCTGCGCCCGTAGCGCGCTATCGAGGCGGTGAACGAGACACTCCCGCTCGCTGGCGATCGCCGGCGGTGTGTCCCAGCCGAAGTGGCGCTCGGCGATCTCATACGTCTTGAGCATGCCGGTGCGCTGGCTGATCACCAGCTGGCCCTTGTAGAAGCCGAGTTGCAGGACGCGCTTCGAAGGCTTGCGCGAGGCCCACAGGTGCAGCTTTTCCGACGGCTCCTCGTCAATGTCACGCATTGTGAGCGCGCCGTCTCGTTCGATGCGGCGGATGAGCCTCTTCAACTCGGCGTCGGCTACCGGTGCGTGCCAGCGCGCGCGGCTCTGCCAGTCATGCTTCATGGCGCGGCGGTAGATCGCAAGATCGCGCGTCGGCACGTAGGAGAGCGCGTGCGTCCAGTACTCGAACACGGATTTGTCGTGCGACTGCGCCTGCGCGAGATGCTCGCGCCGGTAGCCAGGAATGCGCGAGAAGAGAATGTGGTGATGGCAGCGCTCGATGACGTTGATCGTGTCGATCTGCACATAGCCCAGATGCTCGATGGCGGCTTGCGTCGCCTGCGCGCCGTCGCCGAATGGGGTTGCCTCATCGAGCCGCTGCGCCCGGAGCCAAATGCGTCGCGCGTCGACCGTCCTGAGCCTCAACGGCTGGGCGCGCGATCGTGATCTCGGCGGCGCACTCGGTAACGACTGATTGGTGACGTCAACCACGACACATTCGGCCCTAAGCCGCCCCGCTGGCGAGGCCCGCCTTGGCGACGCGGTCGATGGCCATCAGATCGCGCATGAGGGCTTCGAAGTCGCGCAGCGGCACCATGTTGGGGCCGTCCGAAATCAGCGGATCACGATCCGGTGCCTCGTGCGTCTCGATGAACAGGCCTGCGATGCCCACCGCCACCGCGGCGCGCGCCAGCACCGGTACGAAGCGGCGGTCACCGCCCGATGACGTGCCCTGCCCGCCCGGCTGCTGCACCGAATGCGTGGCATCGAAGATTACCGGCGCGCCGGTCTCGGCCAAGATCGCGAGCGAACGCATGTCGACGACCAGCGTGTTGTAGCCGAACGAGGCGCCGCGCTCGGTGACGAGCACGTTGGGGTTGCCGCTGCCTGTGACCTTGGCAACCACGTTCTTCATGTCCCAGGGCGCCAAGAACTGCCCTTTCTTGATCTTCACCACCTTGCCGGTCTTGGCCGCGGCAATGAGGAGATCGGTTTGGCGACAGAGGAAGGCCGGGATCTGCAGCACATCGACCACTGGCGCCACGCGCGCGCACTGCTCGATCTCGTGCACGTCGGTGACAATGGGGAGCCCCAGCTTCTCGCGGATCTCCGCGAAGACGGGGATGGCACCGTCGAGGCCAATCCCGCGCTTGCCCGAGAGCGAGGTGCGGTTCGCCTTGTCGAAACTCGTCTTGTAGACGAGCCCGAGCCCGAGCCGCCCCGCGATCTCCTTGAGTGCGGTCGCCATCTCCAGCGCATGCGCGCGACTCTCCATCTGGCAAGGGCCAGCAAAGACCGCGATCGGCCGATTTTGCGCGAAGGTCACGGTGCCGACCTTGACGGCGGCGGCGGGTTTGATCGGGGCAGAGTCGTTCATGCGCTTAAAATACGCCGGATCGGGTTTGCGGTCCAACGACACGACGATATGCCGCTGCCGCCCGAAACGTTCATACCCGGAGCCGAGTGTCGCATCGCTCGACGCTGACCGCTCAAATCCACGGACGCCGGCATAGCACGGGCTATCATCGTGCCGCGTGTTGCGGGTGGCGGAGGTGCGTTCGGACGTGCGCATTGAACAAATATGAGGCGTACACCGTGGTCAAATTTGCCTCGTAGAGGGCCGCGTCGGTACGCAGCTCCTCATTGCTGCGGGTGCGCAAGAATGGCGTCAGCGCTCGCGTCAGAACGTCAGGCATGGAGAGGCGGTCACCGGGACGCATCGCACGGAGGCCGGACACATACGCCTCAATGATCGCGTTGTTGATGATGCCACGACCGGTCGCCTTGGTCGCAAAGAACGGCTTGTAACCAAAAGTTCCGATCATCTCCCGAACCGATGCGTCACCGCCGCAGGTACCGACCAGAACGGCGGCCACCTCGCCGATACGATCGCCGGCAATGCGCTTTGCGTCAGCCTGCAGCGGCGTGATGATCTGGGTGTGGCCCCGTCCGATGACAGTCTCGACGCGACGGCCAGCGAGGGCGGCGGCAATGTCGGTGATGCCCTTCTTGTTGCCGGTTTCGGATGGTTTGTTGACGTAGATCTCGATCGTGCGGCCGAGGGAGCGCAGAGTGAACACCTCGAAGGTCTTCTCATCGCGACGGGCTGCGCCAAGCAGCTGCATGCGCGCGCGAAATCCGGCGTAGGACGCCAGCGCATCGGTATCCTGGTCCATGCGCATGAACATGCGATGGGCATAGGCGCCGCGGCCGTTTTGACTGAACAGGCGCTCGAACGGCACTCGGAAAATCGAGGTATCGAGCGCGAAGGTCCGGTCGATGCTCTGGTCGCGATGATCGCCGGTGACGGTTTGATAAACCGAGAGCATGCTGCCATAGACGCTACGGAGCACCACATCCGGCTCGCCGCTGTATCGCTTGTAGAGGTGAGAGAGCAGGCTTTGCTTGAACTGGGCCAGCGCCCGAGAGCCGGATGGCGCCGTCAACACCTCCATCAGCACGGAGCTGTTGGCCTCGAAAGCCGAGGGATCACCAAGGGTCGCGATCACGTCATCAATGAACTGAGCGCGATCTCGCACGCTTTCGAGTATCGGATCGATCATTCCGAACGACGACGCAACGCGAAGAAAGATGATGCCGCGGCGCGCTGCGACGCGCGCTGCCTCCTCGCCGAACCGCTCGAGGGAGATGCGCCGCAAGAACTCCTCGAACGAGCCGCTCTGCTTCAGGCCGGCGAGCACGACCGGGTGCAGGAACTTGCGATAGCTCGATGTCCCCAGGCGGTAGAGCTCCTGCTCACCTGCGACGATGACGTTGAACACTTCAGCTGGCCCCAGGCCGTCGACGAGCTTTTTGCGCTCGCTGTCATCGAAATCATGCAATGCGTTCAGGATGGAGATGAGCTGCTCCCCCATAGCATCTAGAGCGGCGAAGGTTTTCGGCGCAAGCGGGGCACCGGGCAACAAGCGGTCGTTCTTCCACTTGAGAAAGAGCTCATAGGCGGTTCGTTCCCAAGCAACGGGTTTGCCACGCCCACGCTCGCGCTCGATCATGCGTGCCAGCGCTGCCGGATTGCGCGCGGCGATGAAAGTCAACCCCTCGTTGAGGTTGGTCCCGAAGATCTTGGTCGACAGCATCAGCTTGACCATCTCGTCGCCGCCGCCCTCACTTTCGTGAACCTCGGTGAGCAAGGGTTTGAGATCAGCCGCGTGGAGCTCGAAAAGACCGATCAAAGACGGTTCAGGCCTGCGCGACCGTACGCCGAGGCGAGCAGCAAGGGCCGAAAGCTCGCTCCAGAGCGCTTCACGTGCCCGCGTTGTGTCGGTCGCGGCGATGACGGCTTGCAACAGCGGCAGGCTCAACAGCCACACGTGCTCCTCGGAGGCGAGCATTTCCCAAAGCGCTGAGGCGTCCTCAGCCGATAGATGATGTCCGGCGAACGCCTTGATCACGGCGGGTTCGGACAGCGGCAGAGCCGTTCTTCCGGCATGACGTACGCCACGCCGATTGCCTGCGGCGTCGTAGAACGTGAACGCTCCGTGGATGAAGCGGTGGCGGATTTCGGCCTCCGTCAACGCCGGGGCCGATGCCGCCGCAAGCTCCGCGGCGCGCCGCGCCTCGTACCACGGCCCCAGCTGGAGAAGCGCATTGCTTTGCCAGCTGACAGGCTTGCCGGCGCTGCGATCGCGCTCGATACGGCGATCGAGTGCGGCCGGACTGACCTTCGCAAGGAAGGCTACGCTCTCCTCCGTCGTCGCTCCGAAAATTCGGGTTGCCAGCATCAGCTTCACCATCTCGTCGCCACCGCCGACGGTGTCAGCAACGGCAGTAAATCGCGGAAGCAGCTCCGGTCGATGGCGTTCGAAAAGGCCGATCAATGAGACAGAACGCGTGGGATCGTTCTCCTCGCGCGGAAGCCTGTCGCTGAGTGCCGCAAGCTCGCCCCACATGGCCTCCCGAGCAACGGGAGACACCGTTGCAGCAACTGCCGCATCAATGAGCGCCAGCGAAAGGAATGGCGTGTGCGATGCGCCCGCAAGCATCTCCCAGAGCGCAGCAGCGTCGATGTCGGAAAGTTCATGGCCAGCAAGGGCCTTCAAGACATCCTGTTCCGCGAGCGGATCCGGCTCGGTCGCGCCAACCCATCGCTTGCCAAGGGTCTGGCCTGCCGCGCTCTGCAGCGCGAACGCGCCATGTATGAAGCGTCGACGCACGTCATCGTGTGATTGCCCGGCGACAGTCACCGCTGGCGGGCTGCGGACTGGACGAGGCTCTTCAGCGCGGAGCGGCGAACCAGCAGTCGTGCACACCCCCACGAACACGATGGCGGCTGCGACACGCCGAAGCATCGCCGGCACAGTTTCGAGATAGAGACTGCCAGCGCCCACCGTTCGACCCCCACATCGTCTTGCCGCAGACTAAGCATCCATAGCCAACCCGGTCGAGAGGCCGCCAGCACGACAAAACGATATGCTTTCAGAACAGTGGCGGCTTGGCCGCAGTATTTTATCAAGTCAACAGCGCAGCAGGCCGCGCGATCGGTACATTCGATCACGGAATGGTCAATTCCTGTGTGAAGTGGTCGTACCAGCGGCGATCAGGTGACCTTTCCGACTTTCTCCGCACCGGCGCCATTACTGATCACGCAGAAAACGACCCTGGCGCTTAACTTTCGGCCGACGTCGTGACGAGCGCCTCGGCCGCGTTGGCCTTAGGATACTCTTCGATGGGTTTGGCGAGCGATACCGGCCGTCCTTCCTCAATCTGCAATTCCTGTAGAGGCACGACCGTATAGTTCAACGTCGCGACCAGTGCGCCACCTACCGAGACGAGGGCTTCGACCCCATCCGAGCCGTTCAGAACCAGATCGTCTATTTTTCCGATCTCCTCGCCGTCACCATCGACGACAACACGGCCAATAAGCGATGCCGCACGTATCGGATGGGGTGGCCATGTAGACATCGTACCTATCTCCGGATGGGGGTGAGATTCTGTTTGAACGGGGGCCGCTCGCTCTTCGGCCAGCAGCTGCTAGAGCGCGCGAGGCCACCATTTGGTTCCGCCAGCGCTGGAATTTGCCCCGCAGCTCTAGCCGGGCGCGAGCATGGCACGAGCCGACCAATGCCGTGCCGGATCGGCGGCTGTCGAGGGATCGTGCTCCCCGCTGCTGCCGGCGCCGTGCCTACTCAAGCTTGATGCGCGCTGCCTTGACGACGGCCTCGGTGATCTTGGCGTCATCGGCAAGATGCTGGGCGATTTCAGGCAGCGTCTGCGGCGTCAGAACAGCGCTGGCAACGGCGAGGCGCTCATTCATGTCGGGCGATGTGCCGATTTCGAGCAGCTTGGCGTTGAACGCCTCGAATATGCCGGGCGGCGTGCCTCTCAGCCCATAAATCGCGAACCACGAGTTGCCGTCCGCGTTCGGATAGCCGCACTCCGTGAGTGTCGGCACGCCTGGAAAGACCGAGACCCGCCTCGGGTAGTTGACATTGAGCAGCGTCAGCTTGCCGGCACGAATGTGCGGCGTGCTCGAAGCCTCATTCATCACTTGAATGGCGCCGGCGAGGAGATCGTTGAGCGTGTCGGCACCGCCACGGTAGGGCACGTGCAAGAGATCGACCTTCGCTGCCATCTTGAAGAGCTCGAGGCGCAGATGCGGTGCGGTGCCCTGCCCCGATGATCCGAATGCCAGCTTGCCAGGGTTCTTCTTCGCGTATTCGACCATGTCGCCGAGCGTCGCGAAGCCGGTCGAAGGGTGCACTGTGAAGCCTGCGACGGCATCGCCAACGCGCCCGATCGGAATGAAGGCAGACGGATCGTAGGGCACCTTGCGCAGAAGCGGCAGCGTAACGATCGTGGTGCTGGTCGAGAGCAGGAAGGTGTGGCCGTCAGGGGCGGACTTGGCGACGGCCTCGGCGCCGATCATACCCGAGGCGCCACCCCGGTTCTCGATGATGAACTGCTGGCCGAATGCTTCCGACAGCTTCTCCGCCCAGGGACGCGCGACGATGTCGGTCGAGCCGCCAGGCGCAAATGGCACAACGAGCTTCACCGGTTTTTCCGGCCACTTCGGCTGTGCGCGCACGATGGCCGGTGCGGCGACGATGGATGCCGCCAAACCCACGCCTTGCAGAACGTCCCGCCGCCGCATGTGTCCTCCCCACGTGACTCGCTGGAAACCTAGCAGGCGCTAGCCGCTTCTGTCATGCCGGTCGGGGCAACCACAGGGCAAATCCTCGCGGCCGGAAAGCTACGGGCAGCGTTTGGCCCTGTGCTCCGGGGTGCCGCTCTCGTCGTCCTTGGCGGGCACGGTGAGCGGATCGGTTCCATCGAGCGCGCGGGGCTCAAAGGTCGCGCGGTAGCCGAGATCCTCCAACTCCGACGCAACGCTCGCGATCTGATCTGCCTTGCGCAGGTATTCGACGACGAACACCGGCTTATTTTCGCGATGAAGCAGATTGAGGTGGTGGAGGCTCCAGTTGATCATCTGCTGGCTGTTGCGCCGGCCGGTGCCGTCGACGCCGAACAGCAAATCCTCCTTGGCGATCGCATCGATCGTTTCGCGGTAATCCGGATCGGCGAGCAGGCTCTCCGCGTTCTGCGCGATGACGAGGAACCCAGGCCTTGCCTTGCGCGCGGTTTCGGCGAGCTCGCGAACGAACGCGATCATCGCGTCGCGGCCACCGGGGTGTGTCTTGCGCAAGTCCCAGTAGACATCGACGCGATCGAGATAAACGCCATCGAAACCGGCTGAGATGACGCGCTCGAGGTATGGGTCGCTGCCGCGGTAGATCAGCTCCTTCCACGCGGGGTCCCAGAACTTGACGATATAATTGCCGGGCCAGCGGCAGTTTTCCTGCAGAAGCCAGTCGGGTGGATCGCCGCGCCAGTCATCCTGCCAATAGAACCG
This sequence comes from uncultured Hyphomicrobiaceae bacterium, assembly GCA_964500805.1. Taxonomy (GTDB): domain Bacteria; phylum Pseudomonadota; class Alphaproteobacteria; order Rhizobiales; family Hyphomicrobiaceae. The sequence continues at coordinate 73,607 of CAZCQH010000004.1, read as the reverse complement.
ATAGGTTTCCGCCTCGCCAATGGAGAGGTAGGCAGTAACGGGGCGCCGCGATCCGTCGGGCTTCGTCTTCAGACGCTCGATCTCAGCCCGCGTGAAGGCACCAGCTTCGGTGCCGTCACGGGAGTAGTCGATGACGATCAGATCAGCCTCGCTCCGCGCGAGTCGGCCGAGATCATAGTTCTGCAGCTGATAGATCCACGTGCTCGCGCGCTGCAAGGCGTCGCTCGGCGAGGCAAGGGACGCGGAAGACGCGAGGCCGGTGGCGAGCAACAGCCGAGCGATAATCGGCCCCATCAAACAGAGCCGCCCAAGGGCGTGTCTCGCGACGGCCCAACTCACCCTCAAGCCTTCGCCTTGCTCGGGCCCTTGCGAACGGGCTCGGCACCCTTCGAGGCGATCGTCTCGAAGCGGGGCAGATCGTCGTGAACATCAAACCACACGACTTGCTCTCCGATGTGGGCGTGGCCCGTTGGCGGCCACTGAGCTGGATCTTCGAGAGTGCCGTGAAACAGGTGAACCTCCTTTGGCCAGCGCGAGCCCGCATAGGCCATAGGCGAGCCGCACGTACCGCAGAAGTAACGCTTGACGCCCGGCGAGGATCCATAGACCGCCGGTTCGCCCTTGAGGTAGCGGAACTGATCGATGTTGACGCCGACATAGGTCGCAACTGCCGACGACACCGCGCGCCTGCAGCTTTCGCAGTGGCAGTGCATCACCCATTTCGGCTTGCCCTCGAACTCATACTCGAGCGCGCGGCACTGGCAGCGGCCGCGGGTGACCTCGGTCTTGGCTGTCGGCATCGGAACCTCTGCGCGTTGCCGGCGGGAACATCCCGCGGCTGACTGAAACCTTACTCAGATAACGATAACTTGTCCCAGTGCGCCATCCGAGCCACGCCAGGGTCAGCCGACCCCGCGCGTGAGGGCGAGCGCGATCAAGGTGATGACGATGGCCAGGAACTGTAACGCGACCCGCCAGCGCATGAGCTTCTGGCTGAGGCTCGAGCTGGCGTTCGGGCGGCCCATGTTCCAAAGTCCCGCGAGCAACACGACCAGCACCGCCAGCGCTGCAATCGTCGTGATTTGAACCGGAAGCGTCATCCCGTCTCCCTTGGTCAGGATCCAAGCGTTACGCCGGAACACCGGGGCCGGCAATGGCGGGGTGGCAATCAGACAGCGTCATCATTCGGAAAGGAAACTGGCTGAAGATCCCGAACGGCAATCGCAAGAGAATAGGCCCAAACGCATGTCCACTCCATCGGCGGCCTTCGGCGCTTCGCGATCAATCTCGAGCCAACGGTCCAGCTTTTCGCTCAGTTCCAACAGACCGGTTCTCATCAGCCAGGGACGCAGCGCCACAATTGCCGTATTCTTATTATTCTGAATCAGTCTTGAACTGGTATTGGGCTGGCGATGCCATGCCAGCCGGGACTAGGTGCAGCCGAGATCCGGGGAAGGCTTAGGGGTTGAGAGCGCGCAGCGCATCGCCGGCACTCGGCACGAGGTGGCCAACCCTCGTCATGACGGCGCTTGCCTTAGTGATGGCGGCCCCCACGCTCCCCGCTCGCGCCCAGGACGCCGATGCCAAGGCGAAACTCGAGGCGACCCGCAAAGCACTCGAGCAGAAGCAGAAGGCCGAGAAGGACGCCGCCGCCGACATCGGCCAGCTCAAGACCGAGCGCGAGCAGCTCAACCGCGAGCTGGTCGACATGGCACGGTTGATCCAGAAGAGCGAGGGCCAGCTGAATACCATCGAGGCCCGGCTCGGCGAGCTGGAGGCGCAGGAAAAGCTGCTGAAGGGCTCCCTCGCCCAGCGCCACGATCAGGTGGCGCGGCTGCTCGGCGCCATGCAGCGCATGGGCCGCAATCCGCCGCCCGTGCTGATTACTGAGCGCCAGGATGCGCTGAAGATGGTGCGCAGCGCCGCAATGCTCGCCCGCCTCTACCCGGAGCTCAGCGAGCGGGCGATGGGCCTTGCCAAGCAGCTCTCGGATCTCGCCCGCGTCATGGGCGAGAGCAAAGCCGAGGGCGAGAAGCTGCGCGCAGAAACATCGCGCCTCAATGAGGCCCGAACGCGCCTCGCGATGCTGATGGAGGCCAAGAAGCAAAACCTCGCGGTGCGGCAGGCCGAACTCGATCAGATCCGGCGCGAGGCCTCCGAGATCACACGCAATGTGAACGATCTGAACGAGCTGATCTCGCGGCTCGACCGGGCCGTCGCAAGCCACACCGGGCAGGATCTCGCGCCGAAGGCAACGGTCCCGCCTGCGCTGGCCGCGGCTGTCGAGACCACAGTGGCCATGGCCCCCGTCGAGGCTGCGGCATCGCGTCCGCCCGCCCCTGGAAGCCACCCGGCGGAGCAGCCCGCCCTGCGCGGCTCGGCCATTGCAGCAGTCGCGCCCCCACCCGCATCACCACCCGGGCCGGCCGGCGGCGGATTGATCGCACCCCTCAAGCCGGGCGACAAGCCGACGCCGGCCATCGAGCTGGCGCCCAAGGGGCAGGTGGCCAGCCTCAACCCCGGACGCCTTGCTCCTGCCATTCCGTTCGCCCAAATGAGAGGCAAACTGCAGCTCCCAGCGCAAGGCCGGCGCGTGCTTGCATTCGGTGAAAAAACTCAGCATGGCGAGAAGGCGCGCGGCGTCGTGCTCGAAACGCGTGCCAGCGGCCAGGTCACGGCGCCTGCCGACAGCTGGGTGGTGTTTGCCGGCGAGTTCAGATCGTTCGGACAACTCTTGATCATGAATGCCGGAGACGGGTATCATATATTGCTTGCGGGACTCTCGCAGATTGACGTTCAGGTTGGCGAGTTTGTACTGGCCGGTCAGCCTGTTGGCGTGATGAGTGGTCCGGGCAAGGCCGGTAAGACGAAGTCCGACCAGGCCCCCGTGCTTTATATCGAGTTTCGCAAAGACAGCCGGCCTATCGATCCCGAGCCCTGGTGGGCTGCGGAGGGTCTCATCAAGGTGCAAGGATAAGGTGCAAGGATGATCCGAAAGCCCGACTATGCCTTCTGGACGTTCGTGACGCTCGCCGCGATGGCTGGCTTGACGACCGTCTTCAACGTCTCGCGCACCTATTCGGCGACCACTCCCAATGCCGAGATCTACAAGCAGTTGGATCTCTTCGGCGACGTGCTCGAGCGGGTGCGCTCCGACTATGTCGAGAAGCCGGATGATGCGCAGCTGATCGACAGCGCAATCAACGGCATGCTTGCCGCCCTCGACCCGCACTCTGCCTACCTCAATCCGAAGCATTTCAAGGATATGCAGATCCAGACACGCGGAGAGTTCGGCGGTCTTGGCATCGAGGTCACGATGGAGAACAATGTCGTCAAGGTGGTCTCGCCCATCGACGACACGCCCGCCGCCAAGGCCGGCCTCCAGGCGAACGATCTCATCACGCATCTGGATGGTGAGCAGATCGTCGGTCTCACGCTCGAGCAGGCCGTCGAGAAAATGCGCGGCCCGGTCAACACGCCGATCACCCTGACGATCGTGCGCAAGGGCCGGGACGATCCTCTCGAGATCAAGATCGTCCGCGATGTCATTCGCATCAACGCCGTGAAGTCGCGGCTCGAGGGCGACATCCTCTATGTGAAGATCTCGACCTTCAATGAGCAGACGCACACCAACCTGGTGAAGCAGGTCGATGCGCTCAAGAAGCAACTCGGCAAGCCGCCCAAGGGCTACATCATCGACCTGCGCAACAATCCGGGCGGTTTGCTCGACCAGGCGATCAGCGTCTCGGACGACTTCCTCGATAAAGGCGCCATCGTCCTCACCAAGGGCCGCAATCTCGAGGAGACGCAGCGGGCCAATGCGCGGGCCGGCGACGTTGCCGAAGGCAAGCGCGTTCTTGTGCTGATCAACGGAGGGTCGGCGTCGGCATCGGAAATCGTCGCGGGTGCCCTGCAGGATCACAAGCGCGCCTTGATCATCGGCACGCGATCGTTCGGCAAGGGCTCCGTGCAGACGATCATCCCGCTCGGCCAGAACGGCGCGATCCGGTTGACGACTGCTCGCTACTACACGCCGTCCGGTCGCTCGATCCAGGCGAAGGGCATCGATCCCGACGTGATCATCGAGCAGGAGCTGCCGCCCGAGCTGAAGCCGAAGACGCCAGAGAAGCCGCGTGGCGAGGCGAGCCTGCGCGGGCATCTCAAGGGCGGCGATCCCAAGGACAAGGACAAGAAAGAGGAGTCTGGTTCCTCGGCCTATGTCCCGAAGGAGCCAGAGAAGGACAACCAACTGCAGTATGCGCTGAAGCTTATGCGTGGCGAGATCCCGGAACCGGTGATCGGTGAGAAGCCTGCAGCGCCCGAAGAGAAAAAAGAAGAGGCGAAGCAGTAAACCGTTGCCGGCCTCCGGAGAAAATGGAACAGTCGGGCGCCCTTGGGTGCCCGATGTCGTTCGGAGCCCTGAGGTGCGCGATTTGTGCGAGCCGGCGAGCGCATTCCATGGTGCAGCGTTTCATAGCATTCCCATTCTTTTCTCGTGCTCGAGCGGTGCAAGGAAAGCTTCTGCCACTCACCGCAGCAGCGCTGGTTTGCGCGATCGCATCGGGGACAGCCGAGAGCCAATCCCAGAAAGCGATGCGCTCGCAACGGGCCGCGCCACAGCAACCCCTCACCGAGGAGCAGTATGTCCGACGTCTGGAGACGATGGTTCGCGCCATGACGTCGGCGCGCGACCGCCATCTCCTGAAGCCCACGAACGCACAGCTGATCGACGGCGCGATCCGCGGCATGCTCGCCGCGCTCGATCCCGATTCCGAACTTTATGAGCGCGCCGACGTGATCGCGGTTGCCAGCAAGACGGCTCGCAACGCGACCGTCTACGACGCCGGCCTCCACGTCCGCCGCATTCCAGCGCCGCCGCGGCGCACCTCGCCCGGCTTGCGCGTCGCAAGCGTCTCGGACGGCTCGCCCGCGGCGCGAGCAGGCATCGCGATCGGCGACGTCATCACTCACATCGATGGGCAACCCGCGCACGAGATCAGCCGCCTCGAGCTCGAAGGCGTGCACTTCAGCGCCAGCGCGCCAGGCGCGGTGATGGTTCGACTGCAGGCGAGAGCTGAGGGAGCTCAAACCATTGACGTGCTGCTCGAACGCGAGGCTGTTGCGGGTTCGCTTTCGGAAGTACAGCACCTCCCGACTGGCATCATCTACGGCCGCGTTCCACGTCTCACGGATGAAACCGTGCGCAATCTGATCCGGAGCCTCGAGGATGCAAGCCGCGCTCCCGCGAGCAGTGTGCGCGGCCTGCTGCTCGATTTGCGCGATCTGCCGGGCCAGGATTACGACGCTGCGGTAAGCCTCGCCGATGCATTGCTCGAAGGCGGGATGATCACCAGGCGGGTCAGCCGCAAGGCGGACGACACTGCAAAGGAGGTGCACGCGCGTCCCGGCAGCGTGATGCGAGGCAAGCCGATTGCCGTGCTGGTCAACGGCGGCACGAAAGGCGCAGCGGAAGTGGTGGCGGCCGCGCTGCAAGACAACCGCCGCGCGCTCATCGTCGGGCGCACGTCGGCAGGGCAGGCGGTGCTGCGCACGCTGACGCCGATCGATGCCAACGGCGAGCGCGGCTACGTTCTAATGTCGACGACGCGGTTCGATTCTCCCAGCGGCCGCGCGCTCGATCGCCTGGGAATCGAGCCCGATATCAAGCTGACCGATACAGCGCCGCAGCCATGCCGCGAGATCGACAGTCCCTCGGACGACGGCGCGGGGCTGTGCCAGCGCCGCAACAGCGGTGACGATCTGGCCTTCGCCGCCGCCGTCGATCATCTCACACGCGCCCAAATTGCGACGGGCAGGCCGTAGCCGGGTACGCAAAGTTGCTCCCCGAAGTGCGCCAGGCTAAAGGGGCTGTTGCAAAATCAATTCGAGTTCGCGCTGCGTTGCATCAAGGCGCGCGACCTCGCTCGAAAGTTGCCTGGCATCGGCTCGGCACGGTCAGGACGCGTGCCTGAAGGCTGGCCCCCGCAGAGCCGGAATCGATCCGAAGAGGACGGCATGGACCTTTCGAAGATGACCTATCGCCGCTGCGTCGGGCTCATGGTGCTCAACGCCGAGGGTCTGGTTTGGATCGGGCGGCGCATGGGCTCGGCACTTCAAGGCGCGCCTGCGGGCTGGTGGCAGATGCCGCAGGGCGGCATCGATGACGGCGAGGAGCCAACTGCCGCTGCGCTGCGCGAGCTCTACGAAGAGACGGGCATGCGCTCGGGCCGCATCATCGCGGAGAGCCGCGACTGGCATCCTTATGATCTGCCGCCTCACCTGATGGGCAAGCTCTGGGGTGGCCGGTACCGAGGCCAGACGCAGAAGTGGTTTGCGATCCGCTTCGAAGGCACCGATAGCGAGATCAACATAGCGCCGACCGATCACGATCCCGAGTTCGACGCTTGGCGCTGGGCACCGGTCGACGATGTGCTGGCTCTCATCATCCCGTTCAAGCGGGATGTGTATCAGAAGATCATCGCCGAGTTCCGCACGCACGTGCGGCCCAAGTAAAACAATTGGCAACCGCCAATCGTAGGTCGGAGTGAGCCGGCCCCATCGCTCCCGATCAAGGCACAGCATCAATTCCGGCGAAGTCCGACAGCTTGCCGCGCACGCCCGTGCCCCGCTTCTGTCGGACTTCGCGGGAAGAAGCGCCGTGCCGACACACTCCATCGGTGGCCCGCTCACTCCGACCTACGCCCTACAGCCTCTCTCGGATTTCGCGGGACGAAACGCCGTGCCGACACACTCCATTGGTGGCCCGCTCACTTCGACCTACAGCGTTTGCCCCACTTTTCCCGTCTCCCAACCGATCAGCGCTTTCTTGCGGGTGAGGCCCCAATGATAGCCGCCGAGGCTGCCGTCGCCGCGCAGCACGCGATGGCATGGCACAACGAATGAAATCGGATTGCGCCCGACCGCCGATCCGACCGCGCGCGCGGCCGTCGGCTGGCCGAGATGGCGCGCGATGTCGTTGTAGGACACAGCACGCCCCATCGGGATACGCAGCAGACACTCCCACACCCGCACCTCGAAATCGGTTCCGATCAGCACGAGGCGCACGGGCTGGTCGGCTTTCCATTCGGCCGGATCGAACACCCGCCGCGCCAGCTTTGCCGTCTCTGCGGAAGATTGACGGAACGACGCCTTCGGCCAACGGCGTGTCATGTCGGCAAGCGCCTCGAGACGGCTCTGGCCCGCGTCCTCGTTGACAAACGCGAGGCCTGCCACGCCGCGCTCGGTCGCCAGAATCAGCGCCTCGCCGAACGGCGAAGGATGAAAGCCGTAGACCATCTCGAGCCCTTCGCCGCGCCGCTTGTAGTCGCCGGGCGTCATCGCCTCGTGCGTGACGAAGAGATCGTGCAGCCGCCCGCCGCCGGAGAGGCCGACCTCGTGCGCGGCCTCGAGCACGCTGGCGGCGCCACCGAGCAGCTCACGCGCCCGGTCGATGGTGATCGCCTGCACGAACTCCTTCGGTGAGAGCCCGCACCAGCGCTTGAACAGCTTCTGCGTATGCGCAGGGCTGAGGCCCAGGTGATCGGCAAGGCGATCGAGCGACGGCTGCAGCTCCCAGTTCACCGACAAGAACGCGATGGCGCGGCGGATCAGGTCGTAGTCGCGCACGGCAGCCGCTGTCGCCGCTCGTGTCGAGGCGGAAACGTTCGTTCCGAGATCGGCAGTGTGCTTTTGCATTGGATTGCTCCGGTATCTGGTATCGTCAAAATAGCGGTCCAAGCCCCGCCCGACGACCCGATTCCTGCCGCCGCAAAAAGACTCTCGACAATGACGCACGCCGGTCGCCCGGCATTCCGCATCACCAAGTCGTGCTATGGTCAGCGGGCAAACCCGACACGGTCCCATGTCCTCGAGCCGCCCCGTCAATCACGCGATCTTGCGCCCCCTCCGCCCGGGCGATATGGGCCATGTCGTCTCGCGCCACGGCGCACTCTACTTCGAGGAGTACGGTTTCGACATAACGTTCGAGGCACTTGTCGCACGCATTGCCGCCGACTTCATCGAGCAGTTCGAGGGCATGCGCTATCACGCCGCGATTGCGGAGCTCGACGGCGCGGTTGTCGGCTCCGCCTTCGTGGTCCCGGCCGGAGCCGACCGCCCGGAGGTGGCCAAGCTCCGCCTCGTCTACCTCGAGCCCCACCTCAGGCGCTCCGGCCTCGCGCGGCGGCTGGTCGATGACTGCCTGGCCTTCGCCCGCGGTGCCGGCTACCGCCGCATGACGCTCTGGACGCAGGACATCCTCGTCCCCGCGCGACGCCTCTACGCGCGCCTCGGTTTCACGTGTGTCGCGACCAATCCCTTCACCGGCTTCGGCCAGACCATGCAGAACGAGGTTTGGGAGCGGGATCTTTGAGCACGGCAGTTGCCCGCGCCGGTCCGACAGACCAATTTGCGCGCCATTGCCGCCTTCCACACCGCCGGGCTGCAGCCTATATTTCCGCGATGCACAAACCAGCCGACAGGCCAGTCCGGATCGCGGACGAGCGCGGGGATGCTTTCACCGTCGTCGGCGGCCGCGCCGATGCGGGCCTGCTCGTCCTCTGCGATCACGCATCGAACGCCCTGCCGAAGGAGTACGGCACGCTCGGCCTGCCTGAAGCGCAACTGCAGCGCCACATCGGCTACGACATCGGCGCCGCCGCCGTGACCCGCCGCCTCGCCGCTCACTTCGACGCGCCGGCCGTACTGACGCACTACTCGCGTCTGCTGATCGATCCCAATCGCGGCCTCGACGATCCCACCCTGATCATGCGCCTCTCCGACGGCGCCGTGGTGCCGGGCAATCGCCACCTCGACGCCCGCAAGCGGGAAAAGCGAATCGAGCGCTTCTGGCTGCCCTATCACAGCGCCGTTTCACGTGTGATCGACGCCTGCCTCGCGTCCGGCCTTGCGCCGGTCATTCTTTCGATCCACTCCTTCACCGAGAGCTGGAAAGGCGTCGCCCGCCCCTGGCACGTCGGCATTCTGTGGGACAAGGACGATCGCCTGGCGCGGCCGATGATCGAGGCATTCGCCGCAGACGGCCAGCTCATCGTCGGCGACAATCAGCCCTACAAGGGCAGCCTCGACGGCGATTGCATGCAGCAGCATGCATCCAGCCGCGGCCTCGTTCACGCCTTGATCGAATACCGCCAGGATCTCATTCGCGATGAGGCGGGACAGGCGGCCTGGGCCGATCGAACTATCACCGTCATTGAAACGCTGCGCGCCAGGGCCGATCTTCGTATCCTGGTGCCGGCGCCGATGGCCGCGCCCGCCTCCGCCGCGCCCGATCACTCATCTGCCCCGCGCCCAACGAAAGGACCCGCCATGACACAGAAATTCGACGCCCAGACCCAGACCGAGCTCGAAGCCGCTGCCTATCGCCGCCTCGTCGAGCATCTGCGCTCGCGCACCGATGTGCAGAACATCGACCTGATGAACATGGCCGGCTTCTGCCGCAACTGCCTCGCCAACTGGATCCAGGAAGCCGCCACCGGCAAAGGCCACGCCATCTCCAAGGACGAGGCGCGCGAAATCGTCTACGGCATGCCGTACAAGGACTGGCAGGCCAAGCACCAGAAGGAAGCAACGGCCGAGCAGAAAGCGGCCTACGAGAAAAGCAAGCCGCATAGCCACTAATTTGGTTGGGTCAGACCCATGAGCCTGACCCCTTGCAAGGATTCCCCATGGCCGACACCAGCACCAACGACAGCACGCAACGCGGCCCCACCACAGCCATCCCGCTGACCGTGCTCACCGGCTTCCTCGGCTCGGGCAAGACGACACTACTCAAGCGCCTGCTCGATGACCCGGCCATGGCCGGCACCGCCGTCATCATCAACGAGTTCGGCGAAGTGGGCATCGACGACGCGCTCGTCGAGAAGGCCGACGACGACACCGTGCTGCTCCCTTCCGGATGCGTCTGCTGCGCGGTGCGCGGAGATCTCGTGCAAGCGCTGGAGAAGCTCCACACCAAATCGCTCTGGGGCGATATTCCGCCCATGAAGCGCGTCGTGCTCGAGACGACAGGCCTCGCCGATCCGACGCCCATCGTGCACACGCTGATGACCGAAGAGGCGGTCTATCGCATCTATCAGCTCGATGCGGTGGTCACCACCGTCGACGGCCAGCTCGGCCTCGCGCAGATCGACGAGCAGTTCGAGCCGGCGAAGCAGATCGCCATCGCCGACCGCATCGTCATCACCAAGACCGATCTCGCCCCCGAGCACGACGTGCGCCGCCTCGAGGGCCGCCTGAAAGCACTCAATCGGACCGCGCAAGTCCGCCGCTCCAAAAAAGGCGACGTTCCCGCCTCCGAGCTGATCGGCCTCGGCGCGCACGAGCCCGTCCTCGCCGGCGCCGACGCCGAGCGCTGGCTCGCAGCCGACAGGTTCAAGCCGGAACCTCACGCGCCGTCACACGATCACGCCAACGGCCATCAGCACGGCCCCGATTGCGGTCCGGAATGCGGCCACGACCATCACGACCACGGACACGGGCACGGCTTGTCCAGCGGTGTTTCACGTGAAACGGGCGCCCACGGCCACGCCGATCACGACCACGCCTGCTCCGGCGACGACTGCGCGCATCCCGACCATCACCACGGCCATTTGCATGGCATCTCGTCGTTCTGCCTCACCTTCGCTGAACCCATCGAAGGCCCGGAGATGTCGAACGCGCTGCAGCTGCTCGCGCAGCTCTACGGCCCCAAGCTGCTGCGCATGAAAGGCATTCTCAACGTCAGGGATCAGCCGAAGCCGTTCGTCGTCCACGGCGTGCAGCACATCTTCTACCCGCCCGACACGTTGCAAGGCTGGCCAGCCGGCTCCGACCAGCGCTCGCGTCTCGTCTTCATCACCAAGGACCTGCCCGAGGATCTCGTGCGCCGCCACTTCAAGCCCTTCGTTGGCGACGCGATGCCCACCTGAAGGCCCACCTTGGGCGGGACACCCGCCCGAACCCACACCTTTCTGCAAGAAAGAGGGGAGTTCGAGGGGTCACCCCTCGAGCGGGGTAAGGGGCGGCAGCCCCGGTTGCGAAGCAACCTTCCCGCACATAAATCCTCCGCTCACCCGCCAATGTTTCACGTGAAACATTTCTACAATTGTATCTATTCAGGTTAATGCAACGGGACCGGACAATCCGGTCCCCCGCCATCACATCTGCGGCGCCGTACGCGCCCACGCGGGCAACGCCGACACCTCGCCGAACCACCGCCGGATATTGTTGAACTTGGCGATCGGCATGCCCGCCCGCTCCGCGTGAAACAGGTACGACGCAGCCGAGAAATCGGCGAGCGTCAGGCGGTCCGCCACCAGATGCGAGTGACGCCCGAGGTGCGCATCGAGCATGCTCCCCTCCTTGAGAAACGCCTCCTCGGCCTTGCCGATCACCACCTGATCCGGCGCTCCAAGATTGAAGAACGCTTTCACCACCCGCTCCATTAGCAGCGGCTCGCACGCGTCGGCCCAGTGCTGCAGCTGCCAGCTCTGCCATTGCATGATGTGCGCCCGAGTCTTGGCATCATCGGGCCAGAGATCGTTTTTCTTTTTCGAGGCGATGTACTGCATGATCGCCGTCGACTCCCAAAGCTTGAAGTTGCCGTCCACCAGCGCCGGCGTACGCCCCGTCGGATTGATCTCCAGAAACGCGGGCTTGCGCTGCTCGCCCTTCGTCAGATCGACGACGGCGAACTCGATCGGCACCCCGATGTGCTCGGCAAATGCCCTGACTTTCCAGGTGTTGGGAGAACCAGCAAATCCATAGAGTTTCATGACGCGACTCCTTTTCTGCCTTTTCACTTCACTCCGTCATTTCCGCACCGCCACACGCCAGGTGCCGGTCCAACCGATCGAGTGTTCCAGCCCAGCCCTGTGCATGGCGATCGCGCGCCGGCTCGTCGGCAAACTGCTCATGCGTCAGCGTGAGCCGCGTACCGCCGTCGACCGCCTTGAGCTCGACAGTCACCAGGCTTTCGCGCTCCGGCGTCGACTCCCATGCCCACGTGAACACCAGCCGCGCATTCGGCACGATCTCGCGATAGATGCCGCCGATGCGATGCTGCTCGCCGCTCTTCTCCTGCATGACGATGCGATAGCGTCCGCCAACTCTTAAATCGACGTCCGCGACGACGATCGTCATGTCGTCGCTTGGACCGAACCACCGCTTCAGCGCGGTGCCATTGGTCCACGCCGCAAAGACCTTCTCGACAGGAGCCTTGATCTGGCGCGTCAGAGTGAGCTTGGGCTTTTCCGTCATGTATCGTCTCCTTCAACGAACTCCGCGAGCCGGTCGAGGCGCGCCGACCAAAACTTCTCGTAGCGCTCGAGCCAGGCCATCGCCTCGCGCAATCGCTTCGCCTCGAGCCGGCACTGCACCGTCCGCCCCACCTTTTCGCGCCTGATGAGACCCGCATCCGCGAGCACGCCGATGTGCTTCAGCGCGCCCGGCAGCGACACCTTGTGCGGCTTGGCCAGCTCGCCAGCCGTCTGCATGCCGAGGCGCGCCAGTTGCGCCACCATCGCCCGCCGCATCGGGTCAGCGAGTGCTCCAAACGTGCCATCCAGGCGATCATGTGAATAGTGAACCATTTGGTTTACTATTGTCACAAGCGCCTTGGTCTGTCAACGCCATGTCGCAACTGCTTCGCAATCGCGGCCCATCCGCTGAAGCGCGAGCGCCCAGTGAACGAACGGGTCGGGTTCGCCTTCCGTGGCATTCGCACGAGGCAAGGCGCCCTATTCATGCAGCCCAACACCCCGAGGCACGGCCTGACCGCACACGCTTGCCTCCCTACCGCGCCGACGCTTGAGCGTCGTGCGGCACCAATCACTCGCCCCGAGTTGCCGTTCCCACGCCAGTTAACGTTAAACCCCAAGAGACTCCGGCCCGCCCATTCCATTCCGCGTCGGCGACCCCATATCCGCTGCATCCCCCCAACAATCCGACAAGCCCTAAAGACACGTCCCCGCGATGCTCCATATCCAATTGTTTTTTCTCCTATTTTGTCCCCTCTCCACACCTCTCCCCGCCGTGGCTGCGGCACACCCGCCTGCGGCCTTCATCTCCGCCGGTCCTGGTGTTAGCGTCCGCGCGAATCCACCGGCTTTCGGTACCTCCGAAGCCGCCCAAGCCCCCGCTCGCGACCAAGAGGCCCTCATGGCACAGGACAAGATCAACGCCCAGATCGCGCGCGAGCTTTCCGTGGGCGTGCCCCAGGTTGCAGCTGCCGTCGAGCTGCTCGGCGAAGGCTCCACCGTTCCCTTCATCGCCCGCTACCGGAAGGAGAAGACCGGCGGCCTCGACGACACCCAGCTGCGCAAGCTGGAAGAGCGCCTCGGCTACCTGCGCGAGCTGGAAGACCGCCGCGCCGCCGTCCTCAAGTCCATCGACGAGCAGGGCAAGCTCACGCCCGACCTCGCCAAGGCCGTCATGGCCGCCGACACTAAGGTGGCGCTCGAAGACCTTTACGCGCCCTACAAGCAGAAGCGGCGCACCAAGGCCCAGATCGCCCGCGAAGTAGGCCTTGAGCCGTTGACCGACGCGCTCCTCGCCAACCCCAGCCTCACGCCCGAAACGGAAGCGGCGCAGTACATCAACGCCGAGAAGGGCGTCGCCGACATCAAGGCCGCGCTCGACGGCGCCCGCGCGATCCTGATCGAGCGCATCGGCGAGAACGCGGAGCTGGTCGGCTCCATGCGCGAGTGGCTCTGGTCCGACGGCCTGATCATCTCCAAGGTCGCCAAGGACAAGGAGACCGAGGGCGCCAAGTTCTCCGACTACTTCGACTTCTCGCAGAAGATCCGCGACCTCCCCTCACATCGCGCACTGGCTCTTCTGCGCGGGCGCAACGAAGGCATCCTCGACCTCACGCTCGACGTGCCCGCGCTCGAAGGCCAGCCGCACCCCGCCGAGGGCAAGGTCCGCGTCGCCTTCGGCATTGCCGACAAGGGCCGCGCGAGCGACAAGTGGCTCGGCGATAGCGTGCGCCTCGCCTGGAAGGCGCGGCTCCACATCGGCTTAACGGTCGATCTCTTCACCCGCGGCAAGGAGAACGCCGACGGCGAAGCCATCTCCGTCTTCTCGAAGAACCTGAAGGACCTGCTACTCGCCGCCCCCGCCGGCCACAAGGTCACGATGGGCATCGACCCCGGCATCCGCACGGGCTGCAAGCTCGCCATCGTCGACGCCACCGGCAAAGTCCTCGACACCGCGACGATCTACCCGCACGAGCCCCGGAACGACTGGGCCGGCTCTCTCGCCACGCTCGCGACGCTCTGCGCCAAGCACAAGGTGGAGATCGCGGCAATCGGCAACGGCACCGCCAGCCGCGAGACCGACAAACTCGTCGGCGAACTGATCTCGAAGATGCCGCAACTCAAGCTGACCAAAGTCATGGTCTCCGAAGCCGGCGCCTCGGTCTATTCCGCTTCCGAGCTTGCCGCCAAAGAGTTCCCGCAGCTCGACGTGTCGCTGCGCGGCGCCATCTCCATCGCGCGGCGCCTGCAGGACCCGCTCGCCGAGTTGGTCAAGATCGAGCCCAAGGCGATCGGCGTCGGCCAATATCAACACGACGTCGACCAGACCGCGCTCACCCGCTCGCTCGACGCGGTGGTAGAGGACTGCGTGAACTCTGTCGGTGTCGATGTGAACACCGCGTCATCGCCGCTCCTCGCGCGCGTCTCTGGCCTCAACAAGACGCTCGCCGACAACATCGTCGCGTTCCGCGACGAGAACGGCGCCTTCAAATCCCGCGCCGCCTTGAAGAAGGTCCCACGTCTCGGCCCCAAAGCCTTCGAGCAGGCCGCCGGCTTCCTGCGCATCATGAACGCAAAGAACCCGCTCGATGCCTCCGCCGTGCACCCGGAAGCCTATGAACTCGTCGAGAAGATCGCCGAGAGCACGAAGCGCCCCGTGCAGTCCATGATCGGCGATCGCGCCTTCCTGAAGTCGCTGAAGCCCCAGCAGTTCGCCGACGCCAAATTCGGCGTGCCGACCATCACCGACATCCTCGCCGAGCTGGAAAAGCCCGGCCGCGATCCGCGCCCCGAGTTCAAAACGGCAAAATTCCAGGACGGCGTCGAGAAGATCACCGACTTGAAGCCCAACATGAAGCTTCAGGGCGTCGTCACCAACGTCACCGCCTTCGGCGCCTTCGTCGACATTGGCGTGCACCAGGACGGCCTCGTTCACATCTCCCAGCTCGCCGACAAGTTCGTCAAAGACCCCCGCGAAGTCGTCAATGCCGGCGACATCGTCGAAGTCCGCGTCGTCGAGGTTGACGTCGCCCGCAAACGCATCGGCCTCACCATGCGCTCCGGCGCCATCGACACGCGCAGCACCGGCTCCGGCTCTGGCGCCACCAGCGGCCCCGGCCAACGCCCTGGCTCCGGCGGCACCTCCGGCCGCATGTCCGCCTCACCGCCTCCGCAGCAGCCGCAGCGCTCCGGTACCGGGAGCAGCGGCGCAGCCCGCCCCAGCAGCGCATCTTCAAGCGGCGCAGCCGCTAACTCCGGCGAAAACGCCTTCGCCGCCGCCCTCCGCCGCGCCCAAGAAAACAAGCGCTGAGGCTCTGGTCGGGGTCAGACCCATGGGTCTGACCCCTGGCCGCCCACTTGGATCGAGCCTCCGCCCCGCACCTCGGACGCACCACATTTCCACCGGTGCGCTGGTTTACGAAACCGGCCAAGCTCAATCGCGCTCCCGATAGGATTGCAATGCTCACATCGCGCGCAAGTTGGAACGCGTTTCTTATTTCTCTCCAGATAAGAAGCTTATCTTAGAAAAATATTGCTAAATTGCCCACTTTGTCCCATTAACCCCGCTATCGAACACGGCCGCATCAGGCCCAGGGGAAAACCATGCTCCCAGCCCAGTCCGCATCTCGCGCACCTGCGCACGCCGTCGCAGCGATCGATCTCGTCACGCGCGCCCTTGCGACCACCCGCCACCTGCTTGCCAGGGTCATGGCCATCGCCACCGCGTCCGCCGCCCTCGGCGTCGTCGCCCTGCACCCCGCTGCCGCCCAAACCGCCGCCCCAAAGGAAATCCGCCTGGATTGGGCCACCTACAATCCCGTCTCCCTCGTCCTCAAAGCCGACGGCCTGCTCGAGAAGGAATTCGCCGCCGATGGCATCGCTGTCCGCTGGGTGCAGTCCGCCGGCTCGAACAAGGCGCTGGAGTTCCTCAACGCCGGCTCGATCGACTTCGGCTCGACCGCCGGTGCCGCCGCCCTCGTCGGCAAGATCAACGGCAATCCCATCAAGTCGGTCTACGCCTACTCCCGCCCTGAATGGACTGCGCTCGTCACCAAGAAAGACTCGAGCATCACCGCCATCGCCGACCTGAAGGGCAAGCGCGTTGCCGTCACCCGCGGCACCGATCCGCACATCTTCCTCGTCCGTGCGCTGCAATCGGTCGGCCTCACCGAAAAGGACGTGACGCTCGTGTTGCTGCAGCACGCCGACGGCAAGCTCGCGCTGACCCGCGGCGACGTCGACGCCTGGGCGGGCCTCGATCCCATGATGGCGTCGGCGGAGGTCGAAGACGGCGCGCGCCTCTTCTTCCGAAATGCGGAAGCCAACACCTGGGGTATCCTCAACGTGCGTGAGGAATTCGCGGCAAAACATCCCGACATCGTCAAGCGCGTGATCAAGGTCTACGAGGCCGCCCGCCAAGTCTCGATTGCCGAGCCCGAGAAGCTCAAGGCCGAATTCATCGCCGTCACCAAGCTGGCGCCAGCCGTTGTCGAGAAGCAACTGAGGGAACGCACCGATCTCTCGAGCTCGAAGATCGGCCCTGCACAGAACGACGCTATTCTCGCTGCAGGCGTTGCGCTACAGAAGGCTGGTGTGATCAAACCTGAAGTCGACGTCAAAGCTGTCGTCGGATCACTTCTCGACAGCTCGTTCCAGTGAGAATGGGGGCGTAATTCCCGTGACCATAACGTCGATCTCGACGCTCGCACCGCGCGAGGCGGCTCACGCTGCGCAAGCCCCTCCTGGTGCCGTCACTCAAGCCAGCATTACGACTCGGCAGCAGCCCGTCGTCGCGCGCGCCATCGTACCTCCCGCCTGGATCATCGGCCTTGTTCTGCCCGCTCTGCTCGCCTGCGGCTGGGAGCTGACGGTTGCCGCGGGCCTCGCCAATGGCCGCCTGCTGCCGCCGCCCTCGCGCATCATCGCCACGCTCACCGAGCTTGCCGCCACGGGTGAGCTTCTGCGCCACGTGCTCGCCACGACCGCACGCGTCGCCGCCGGCTTCGGTTTCGGCGTGCTTGCGGGTACCGCAATCGGCGCCGTCGCCGGCTACTCCGGCCTCGTCAACCGCCTGATCGATCCGACGCTGCAGGGTCTGCGCTCCATCCCCTCGATCGCCTGGGTGCCGCTCTTCATTCTCTGGCTCGGCATCTTCGAGGCCTCGAAGGTGGCGCTGATCGCCGTCGGCGTGTTCTTTCCAGTGTACCTCGGCGTCATGGGCGCCATCGTCGCCGTCGACCGCAAGATCGTCGAGGTCGGCCGCATTTTCCGCCTTACCGGCCCGCAGCTCGTGCGTCGCATCCTGCTGCCGGCGATCCTCCCCGCGTACATCGTCGCCCTGCGGGGCGGCCTGGGGCTCGGCTGGATGTTCGTCGTCGCCGCGGAGTTCATGGGCGCATCGGAGGGGCTTGGCTACCTCCTCGTCGACGGCCAGCAGCTCGGCAAGCCCGAGCAGATCGTCGCGGCAATCATCACCTTCGCTGTACTTGGCAAAGCCACCGACAGCCTGATCGCGCTCGCCTCGCGCCCCTTCCTGCGCTGGCAGGACGCCTTCAAGTCGGACCATTGAGCCCGGAGTCTGACTTCAGCCCTGCACCGCCTTGCCAATCACTACTCACCACTCACTGATCACCGACCCGCTCATGCTCACCATCGACGCTGTCTCCAAGACCTATCCTAACGGGACTCACGCGCTTGATGCGCTCTCACTGACTGTTGCCGGTGGCGAGTGCGTCGCCATCGTCGGGGGCTCCGGCTGCGGCAAGAGCACGCTGCTGCGCATTCTCTCCGGTCTCGATCAGCCGACGCGGGGCAGCGTCACCGTCGACAGCCAGCGCATCACCGAGCCGCACCCCAAAGTCGGCCTCATCTTTCAGGAGCCGCGCCTGCTCCCCTGGTTGTCCGTCGCCGATAACGTCGCCTTCGGCATAGACAGTCTGGCGCGCCAGGAGAGAACCGCCCGCGTCACCGCCGCTGTCGCCAAAGTCGGCCTTGCCGGCTACGAGCACCGCTGGCCGCGTGAGCTCTCCGGTGGGCAAGGCCAGCGGGTTGCGATCGCCCGGGCCCTCGTCGCGCGCCCGAGCGTGCTGCTGCTCGACGAGCCCTTCTCCGCACTCGATGCGTTCACGCGCATCGACTTGCAGGAGCACCTCCTCGACATCTGGACCGAGATGCGCCCGACGCTCGTCCTGGTCACGCACGACATCGACGAGGCCCTGCTCATTGCCGACCGCATCATCGTCATGGAGCCCAACCCGGGCCGCATCGCACGGGTCATCGTGGTCGATCTGCCGCGCCCGCGCGACCGCTTCTCGGCCTTCTTCGAGACCTCGAAGCGCACCGTGCTCCGCGCCCTCGACGACACGCTTCGCCACCGCCGCCCCACCCGCGCCCTCGAAGACAGCTTCAGCATTTGAGAACGCCGCGCTAAGTATCACTCCCGGACGGGGTCAGACCCATGGGTCTGACCCCTTGGTTACGCAAAGGAGCACACCCATGGATGCCGACGCCCTCCGCGCCATGCAGACGCCGATCAAGGACAGCTACAAGGCCGACGCCAACGCTGCCCGCATCACGCTCCGCGCCAAGGGCTCGGTCGACGACACCAACATCACATGCAAGCTCGAAACCGGCCGCGCCATGCAGGTCGCCGGCCTCCATCCGAAGACCGGCGGCAGCGGCCTCGAGCTCTGCTCGGGCGACATGCTGCTCGAAGCGCTCGTCGCCTGCGCGGGCGTCACGCTCAAAGCCGTTGCCACAGCCATCGGTGTTCCGCTCAAGAGCGGTCACGTCTTCGCCGAAGGCGACCTCGACTTCCGCGGCACACTTGGCGTCGACAAGGCAGCCCCGGTCGGTTTCGAGGCCATTCGCCTCAAGTTCGAGGTCGACACCGACGTGCCTCAGGATAAGGTCGACCAGCTGCTGAAGCTCACCGAGCGGTACTGCGTCGTCTTCCAGACCCTCAATACCAAACCGAAGCTGTCGGCCGAGGTGAAGCGCGCCTGACCCGCGGCGCGCCATTGGACCGGGCGAAAGCGGCCTGGGCAGCGCCCGGCGGCACCCGTTAACCAAACGTGTCCATAGCGACGCACGAATCAGCGCACCACACCAAAGTCTCAACAACTCGTGTTGCAACGGCGCATCGCTTCGGGCATGGTCCGCGCGCGAATCCCGGGCTTTGTGGGCCTCCGGGGCCATGTGGCGTGCCCGTTGCCCAGCCCAGTCTGAAGCACCGCAAAGTTCCAGTCGAAGAACACCCTTGGGGGAGCTGAACTCATGGACTCCGTGATGTGGCTGATCATTGTTGGCGGCCTCTTATCGCTCGTCTACGGCGCATTCACGATCAAATCTGTCATGGCGGCTGACGCAGGGTCAGCCCGCATGCAGGAGATCGCTGGCGCCGTCCAGGAAGGCGCGCAGGCCTATCTTTCACGCCAGTACACGACCATCGCCATTGCCGGCGTGCCGATCTTCATCCTGGTCGGCATCCTGCTTGGGTGGCGCGTGGCTTTTGGCTTCCTCGTCGGTGCGGTGCTGTCGGGTATTGCCGGGTTTATCGGCATGCACGTGTCGGTCCGGGCCAACGTCCGCACGGCCCAGGCCTCGACCCAGTCACTCGGCGAAGGCCTTTCCATGGCCTTCCGCGCCGGCGCGGTGACGGGCCTTCTCGTGGCGGGTCTCGCGCTGCTTGGCGTTGCCGTCTACTACGCGATCCTGACCCGCGGCATGGGCCTTTCGACCACGGATCGAACCGTCATCGACAGCCTCGTTGCCCTTGGCTTTGGCGCCTCGCTGATCTCGATCTTCGCCCGACTCGGCGGCGGCATCTTCACCAAGGGTGCGGATGTCGGCGGCGACCTCGTCGGCAAGGTCGAGGCTGGCATCCCGGAGGACGATCCGCGTAATCCGGCGACGATCGCCGACAACGTCGGCGACAACGTCGGCGACTGCGCCGGCATGGCGGCTGACCTGTTCGAGACCTATGCGGTGACCGTCGTCGCCACGATGGTTCTTGCGGCGATCTACTTCGCGGGCCAGCCCGTTGTCGGCAGCCTGATGATCTACCCGCTGGCGATCTGCGCGGCCTGCGTCGTGACTTCGATCATCGGCACCTTCTTCGTGAAGCTCGGCGCCAACAACTCGATCATGGGCGCGCTCTACAAGGGCATCATCGTCACCGGCATTCTGTCTCTGATCGCGCTTTACCCGATTACGGACAGGATCCTTGGCCTGGGCACCACGTTCAACGCCCGCGGCCTGTCGTTCACTGGCATGGATCTCTTCTGGTGCGGCGTTGTCGGACTTCTGGTGACGGCGGCGATCATCGTCATCACCGAGTACTACACCGGCGTCGGCTATCGTCCCGTGCGCTCGATCAGCCAAGCCTCGGTGACCGGTCACGGCACCAATGTGATCCAGGGTCTTGCCGTCTCGCTTGAGGCGACGGCGCTGCCGACGCTGGTGATCGTCGCAGGCATCATCATCACCTTCAAGCTGGCGGGCCTCTTCGGCATCGCCATTGCAGTGACGACGATGCTGGCGCTTGCGGGCATGATCGTTGCGCTCGATGCATTCGGCCCGGTAACGGACAACGCCGGCGGCATCGCCGAGATGGCAGGCCTGCCGAAGGAAATCCGCCGCACGACGGACGCGCTTGATGCGGTCGGCAACACGACCAAGGCAGTGACCAAAGGCTATGCTATCGGCTCGGCAGGTCTCGGCGCCCTGGTGCTCTTTGCCGCCTACAACGAGGACCTCAAGTTCTTCATCAGTCAGGCGAAGCCAGGCTCGCTCTTCCACAACCTGCAGGTCGACTTCTCTCTGTCCAACCCCTACGTCGTGGTGGGCCTGCTGTTCGGCGGCTTGCTGCCCTATCTCTTCGGCGGTATCGCGATGACCGCTGTTGGCAAGGCAGCAGGCTCGATCGTTGAAGAAGTGCGCCGCCAGTTTCGCGAGAAGCCGGGCATCATGAAGGGCACCGAGAAGCCCGATTATGCCCGCGCTGTCGACCTGCTGACGCGCTCGGCGATCAAGGAAATGATCATTCCGTCACTGTTGCCCGTCCTCTCCCCGATCGTCTGCTACTACGTGGTGAAGTGGATCGCGGGTCCCGGCAACGCATTCGCCGCACTTGGCGCCATGCTGCTCGGTGTCATCGTGACCGGTCTGTTCGTCGCCATTTCAATGACCTCTGGTGGCGGCGCATGGGACAACGCCAAGAAGTCGTTCGAAGATGGCTTCGTCGACAAGGACGGCCAGAAGCATTTGAAGGGCTCGGAGGCCCACAAGGCCTCAGTCACCGGCGACACGGTCGGCGATCCCTACAAGGACACGGCCGGCCCCGCCGTGAACCCAATGATCAAGATCACCAACATCGTGGCGCTGTTGCTGCTCGCCGTGCTCGGCCATTGAGCACGCCACTACCACTTGACGTGAAAAGGGGCGGTCGATCGACCGCCCCTTTTTCAGGCTCATGGCGCTCTGCAATTCACCAGATATTCCATCGCATGCCGGCGCGCAGTGCATGCTCGTGCGTGTCACCGACGGTCGCGACCGAGCGAATGCCATTGACCATGGTGCCGCTCGAGGCTTCGCCGATGTATGTGTATCGGTAATTGAAGTCGAGCACCCGGCCCTCGGACAGGGCGATTGCCGCGCCGGCGGTCGCCGATGCAGCCGGTGCGAGCACGTGGTCCTTGCCTCTGGCAGTAACAGTCGTTTGGCAGCAGACGGCGCCGAGCGGGTCGACCGTCTGTTCAGTCCATGTCAAGTTGCGTTCGATCGAGCGCACAGAAAACCCTGCACCGATACCGACATAAGGCGTGAATGGGCCACGGTCCTTCAGGTCGAAGTAGGCGTTGGCCATCATTGTCGTGTCGCGGACCTCGAGTCTCTCGTTGAGGCTTCCGCTAACAGTATTGCCAGTCAGGACGCGCGGTGTGCCGAGTGCCTCGGGAAATGAGTAGGCTCCGTTGCCGATGATCTCGCTGGGCGTGCGGAAATCGACCGTGATGTCGCCGCGGATGCGCGGCGAGAAGTAACGGCCGGCACCCAGCGATCCACTGAAGTTGTAGTCGGTGTCGGCTTGCCACCACGATGAACTCGTCGGCACTGTCGTCAGGCCATTGTTCACGCCGAACAGCAAACCGCGTTCCGAAAGGCCAGAGCCGCCTAAGACGCCGATGCCGAGATCCGCACGGAGGTACCACTGAAAGGATTCCATCACTGGAACCGGGGCTGGCACCGGAATGCCGGCCATCCCACCATGATCCTTGATCCCGCGCGCGCCGTTGTTCCAATCAGCGGCCTCCAAGACGTTGCCGGAGAGTGCTGCCAGGCCAAGCGCCAGAATGAGCGATATACGGTTCATTTGATCGACCCTCGAAAGTGCCGCTTGCCAGCGCAAGTTTCGGCATTGAACTTGATCCGACTGACTTCAGGCTGCTGCACGTGAGCGGCGCGAGTAACCAGACTCGGCGACTGTCCCGGGCCAGCCCAACGGGCGACGCCGACGCCACTACAAGTACCAGGACATCGAAGTAAGGGTCTCGGGCTGCACCCAACGGGGCTGCTGGCCTTTGGTGACACCAGGTGCCGGTGCCTGGTGTCGACTCATCGGCGATCCGGAAACGAGATCCAAGACCGCCTGTCTTGCGTAACTCTTGCTGCGAGCCAATTACTTGATGTCCCAGCGCAGACCGACGCGGAACTCGTGCGCGAAGATGTCCGTCACGCGGTCTCCCGAGTCGGTGAGGGGCGTCACGGGCGGCACAACCGGCGTGCCGGTGATGAGACCGGTGCGGGCCTCGCCGAGATAAAGGAAGCGGTAGCCGGCATCGACATGCAGGCGATCGCGTACGTTGTAGGAGAAGCCCGTCATCAGCGCGCCAGCGACATGGTTGTGGCTGGCGCCCGCAATACGGCCGTCGGTGTAGCAAGGCACCGCGCAGGTATCGACCACAGTACCTCCCGTGGTCTTGTTCACCGTGAAGCCGATGCCCATGCCGATGTAAGGCGTGAACCGCGAGCGGTTGTCGAAGTCGTAGTAGAGGTTGGCCAGAAAGACATCGCTCTTCAGCCCGAACCTCTGGTTGCCCGGGTAGTTGACCGTGCCGGACGCAATGGTGCCGGTCACATCGGTCTCGAACCGGTGATCCCAGGTAAGATCAGCGCGAACACTGCGCGAGAAATAGTAGCCGACGCCGAGACCACCGCTCCATTGATCGTCTATGTTGGGGTCGGTGATTTCGAAGCGGTCACCCTCTACGATCGTCGGGCGGTCAAATCGGGCGTGCCCGAGATCACCGCGGACATACCAGCTTGACGGCGACGACGGAGCTGCCATCGGCACATATCCGTCCTTCATGCTACCGCCCCGGCCGAGGTCTGCGCCGGAGGCGCCGACAGCGGTGCCCGCAACGAGTACTGCACCCAGCGCAAGGGCGCGAAGAGTGGTCATTCAAGTCCCCCTATTCGTTGAGTGACGGCTCTGCTCGCGCCGGCACAAACTCCAATGACGCTGTACTCGTTTCGGGGAGATTATGAGCGGCAGGGATTAAAAACGGCTTAAACGGCGTTGCATTGCGTGACAGAGCCGAGCGCAGCTGAGGGCAACGAGCCCACCAGAACAGGCGAGAACAGAACTAATTGTGAGCGCACGCGTTTAGCCTTTCGGAGCCTCAAACTCGCGAGTTCACAATGCGCACCATGTCGCTTTCTTTGTCGCCGCTGATTGCCGTTGCATCGCTGGCGATGGCCACGCCGTCTTCAGCCGCGGCCCTGCCTGACGCCATACAGTTGGCCCAATTAAATCAGCCGGGTGGGGGAGGCGGAGGGAGCGGAGGCGCTCCGGGAGCTGGTCCACGCGGCGGCGGTGGCGGCCCTGCGCTTGGTGGTGGACAGCAATCAGGCAGTGGTGGCCAAGGCATGTCAGGGCGTGGCGGCGGAGACGGCAGGAGTGGCGGTGGCGGTATGGGGGCGGCAGGCCGCTCGGAGCAAGGCCGTGGCGACCGTGGCGCCAGGGCATTCGACCGGGGTGACCGTAGTGACCGCGGCGGTCGTGTCGATCGAGGCGACCGGGGAGACCGAGCCGAACGCAGTCGCGATCGTGTTGATCGTGGTGACCGCGGTTCACGCCAACTCTATCGCGAAGGCAATCGAGACGAGCGCGCGCGCCGTGGTGATGGAGACAACAGACGCTCTTGGCGTGACGGTGATGGGGACCGCCGGGTCAGGCGCGGTGATCGTGGAGACCGGCCTTGGCGTGGTGGCCGGCGGCACGTCTGGGGCCCGGGCATCACGTTCTATTTCTGGGATGGCTACTACTATGGCGACTGCGACTGGCTACGCAGGCGGGCTCGCGCAACTGGAAGCGAGTATTGGTGGCGCCGCTTTCGACAGTGCCGTGAAGCATGGTGAGCACCTGCAGGTCTCTGTCACTGGCTGCGGTCAGTATTGAGGGGCACCGGCAAGCGCACGCGGCGCTCGCCGGTCAGAGACCGGCGCCGACCGGATCTGCTATGCGGCTTCGGCGGCGTTGGCGGCCCGCTTCACGGCTTCGACGATTTCGCCCACGACCGCCTGCACCAGCTGCTCGTCATCACCTTCGGCCATGACCCGGATCACCGGCTCGGTGCCTGAAGGGCGAATCACGACGCGCCCGGTTTTGCCGAGGCGTTCTTTTGCGCCTTCAATCGCGCGGCGAACGCGCAGATCGTCGAGCGGTTGGCCCTCTCTGTAGCGCACGTTCTTCAGCACCTGTGGGAGTGGCTGGAAGCGGTTGCACACCTCGCTCACAGGCTTTCCCGTCGAGACAACCGTGGCAAGCACCTGCAGCGCGGTGACAAGCCCGTCGCCCGTGGTCGTGAAATCGGAGAGCACCATGTGACCGGACTGCTCGCCGCCGATGTTATACCCATGCTTGCGCATGTGCTCGACGACATAGCGGTCGCCTACCGCCGTACGCGCAAGCGATAGCCCCTGTCCTTGCAGGTACCGCTCGAGGCCGAGGTTGGACATCACGGTCGCAACGACTCCGCCGCCCGCAAGCTTGCCGCGACGATGCCAGCTCTCCGCGATGACCGCTATCAACTGGTCGCCATCGACGAGGCGCGCCCTCTCGTCGACGATCACGACGCGATCGGCATCACCGTCCAGCGCGATACCGATATCGGCACGCACCTCGCGGACCTTCTCAGCCAGAGCCTCCGGTGCGGTCGAGCCGCACTTCAGGTTGATGTTGCGCCCGTTCGGCTCAACACCGATCTTGATCACCTCTGCGCCGAGCTCCCAGAGCGCTTCCGGCGCCACCTTGTAGGCGGCACCATTGGCGCAATCGATGACGATACGCAGACCATCAAGACGCAAGTTGCGCGGCAAGGTCCGCTTGGCGAACTCGATATACCGCTCCTGGGCGCTCTCGACTCGTGTCGCGCGGCCGATCCGGTCCGGCGCGGCGAGCAGCGCCTCCGAGGGCACGTCGATCTGCCGCTCGATCTCCTTCTCGGCCTCGTCAGACAGCTTGTAGCCGTCCGGGTCGAAGAACTTGATGCCGTTGTCTTCATAGGGGTTGTGGGAGGCCGAGATCATGACGCCGATGTCGGCGCGCAGTGATCGGGTCAGCATGGCGACAGCAGGCGTCGGCATTGGGCCAAGCTGGAACACGTCCACGCCGACCGACGTGAAGCCTGACATCAACGCCGTTTCGATCATGTAGCCGGAGAGGCGCGTATCCTTGCCGATCACGGCGCGGTGGCGGTGGCTGCCATTCTTCGAAAAGAAGTGCCCGGCCGCCATGCCGACCTTCAGGGCGATCTCGGCAGTTATCGGTTGCTTATTGGCCGTGCCCCGAATGCCATCTGTTCCGAAATAGCGGCGCGACATGGATTGTCCTCGTGCTGTAACGGCTTGCGGACCTGGTTGGCCGACCAAGCCGTTCCAATTGCCGGTAACGGCGCTGGTTCATCCGATTGAATGATCCGCCGCAGCCCCAGTCGTTAACTCTTAGACGGTAAACCTGAAAGTCGTCTGCCGCGAAAGTGTGTGCAAACTTTGAGCCAGGTCAGGAAACGGAGCGGTTTTGCATTCCTGCGCCTTCAGCGATGTGCAAACCCGATGAACGACGGTCAAAATCCCTGAGACGCGTGGTTGCGATGCCTCACCCTGTGATCGGCAAGCACCAGACCGCGAGCAGAGGCTCGCGACGAGAAGAGCGCATAGCATGGATGATGTCCGGCGGATTGTAGACGATGCCTCCCATCCCGGGCTTCACCCAGGGTTCGGCGCCCTGCCGCCACTCGCCATCCGACAACACGAGATAGACCTCTTCCGGCGGATGCTGGTGATCCGGATAGGTCACACCGGGCGCCATTAGGCTGATTCCAACTCTTACATCCGGGCGCTGCTCAAGTGCTTCGGCGGCCGGGCCGACGATGTCGGCGCTTGCGTGGCCGAGCATGAAAGCGCGATCCTCGCTCTCGCGCCTTCGCCACACGATGTCTGGTGACAGCTCCCCGATTGCGTCGGCAACACGAGCGAGATCCGGTGCGCCGTTGCGGGCAGTGCGAATGGCTCGCGGCAGCTGCTCGCATACCGGAAACGCCTTCGGAGGTGCTTTCGTACGCTGCGCAACCGTCCGGGCGAGTGCGCCGGCGACCCTGAGCAGGGCCGTGCCTGCCGGGCTGGCGGCACTGGTCCGAGCGGAGATTGCCTCCTGTGTCGCGTCCAGGAAGCTCTGCAGCGTTGCATCACGGTTTTTGGTCACTCGTCTCTCCATCGTGACAGCGTGCGCCCGCGACCAACAGTAGGCCCGCGGTGCTACCCGCGCAAGAAACCCGATAACCGGCACACTCTGTGTGACTAGCGCGCATGGGAGGGCTGGGCACTTTGCAGCTGACGTCAGGAGCGGGGTCAGGCATGCTTGCGCGTCCGATCATCCACCCGTGCTAGCGATCCCAGCGCAGGAGCAGTTTCATGGCGACCCTCAAGATCCACGGCATTCCGAAGAGCCGCGCCGTTCGTGTCATCTGGATGGCGGAGGAGCTCGGTATTCCCTACGAGAACGTGCTGGTGACCATGGCCGATAAGGCGCACAAGGGACCGGCCTATCTCTCGGTGAACCCCAACGGTCGACTGCCGGCGATCGAGGACGGCGACTTCAAGTTGTCGGAGTCGCTGGCGATCAACATGTATCTGGCCAAGAAGCACGGCAAGTTCTTCCCGAAGTCGCTCGAGGACGAGGCGCGGACCTGGCAGTGGTCGCTTTGGACCGTGTTCGAACTCGACAAGCAGGTCAACGACTGGGCCGCGCACGATCACGTGCTGCCGAAGGAGCAGCGCGATCCCGCCAAGCTCAAGGCCGCGCGCGAGGTGCTCGACGTGCCGCTCGGTGTGCTCGATGGCGTGCTGGCAAAGCAGCAGTATCTCGTCTCACCCGATCAGTTCACGGTTGCCGATCTGAATGTCGCCTCGGCCATGTACCGCCTGATCAACATGGACTTCGGGGCGAAGAAGAACGTCGCGCGCTGGTACAAGGCCTGCTGGGATCGTCCCGCCGCCAAGAAAGCGCGCGACATCCGCGAGAAGTTCTGAACTTGGACGGGACCTGGTCGGGGTCAGACCCATGGGTCTGACCCCTTGTGTACACGACGACTTCAACCGCGCACTGCCACATCCGACGAACCGCCCTTCTTGGTCGGCCGTTTCGACGAATAGAGATTGCACTTCTTCTCGGGGCGGTAAAACTCGATCATCACGCACTTGTCGTTGGCGAGGCACTTTTCGGCACAGCGCTCATACGTCAGACCGTAGCTGACATCGAACCCTGGACCTTCGACCCAAACGCTGCCGCGGAAACGCTGCATGGTGCCCGCCTGGGCTGCAGCGGGCTCACTGGCCACCGGCTCCTTCGTCTTGGCGCGCATGCCGAGGCCCGAGGCACCTCCGCGCATGCGCTCCTTGGCGGCTTGCTTCGCAGCTTGAGTCTGCGCATCGCGCGCCAGGAACTCGTCGATTGCCGTGTTGCGGCGAACCTGCTCTTGGGCGCCAGAAGGCGGAGCCAATGCGACGGTGATTGCGAACACAGCTGCGGCAGCCGCGAGCACGCGGCGCGGCGATAACTCCACGATCATCGGGTTCTCCTCAACGCAATACTACCCCAAAACCCTTGGTTTCTCAGTGGCACACCAAATTCTTGACCCGCCGAAGGCGGCAACAAGGCATCGTGCGGGCCGCAATGGGGCATTTGGGGAGGCGTTATGGCCTGTGCGTTGCGCGCGTTGGAGCCTGGCACAGGCAGGCACGCGGGGTTCGCGCTTTCGCACCCTCCGATCTGTGCCTAAACTGTGCACACGATCAAACCAGCACTGGACCTCGAGCCCATGGCCAAACCCTTCGAAGGTGTCCGTATCCTCGATTTCACACAGGTGTTCGCGGGACCGTTCGGCAGCTATCAACTGGCACTACTCGGCGCCGACGTGATCAAGATCGAACGGCCGGGCGGCGACGACATGCGCTACGGACCACCGAACAAAAATTGGTCCGACAAGGGCCTTTCGACCAGCTGGATGGCGATCAACTCGAACAAGCGCAATATCGCGCTCGACCTCACCAAGCCCGAGGCGATCGCCATCGTGAAGCGGCTCGCGAAAGACGCCGACGTGGTGATGGAAAACTTCCGCCCCGGCGTGATGGAAAAGCTCGGCATCGGCTGGCCGCAGCTGAGCGAGGTGAACCCGCGCCTGATCTATGCCGCGGTCTCAGGCTTCGGTCAGGTCGGCCCGGAGCGCACGTCCCCCGCCTACGACGGCAAGATCCAGGCGATGAGCGGGCTGATGTCGATCACCGGTAGCAAGGAGTCTGGGCCGACGCGCGCAGGCTTTGCCGTGTGCGATGCGATCGGTGGCATGACGCTGGCGTTCGCGGTCTCAAGCGCACTCTACCAACGCACGCATACCGGCAAGGGGCAGATGGTGGATGTCGCCATGCTCGATGCGGCGATGACATTCATGTCATCGTTCTTCGTCGACTATACCGTCGGCGGGCATGTGCAGGGACCATCGGGCAATCGCGCGCAGAGCCGGCTGCCCACGGCGGATCTCTTCAGGGTGAAAGGTGGGCACATTCTGCTCGCCGTCAACAACGAGAAGCAGTTCGCAGCCTTGGCACGCGCGATCGGACATCCGGAGCTTGGCAAGGATCCGCGATTCAGCGATTGGCCGGCGCGGATCGAGAACGACGCGGCGCTTCGGCAGATCATCGAGGATGTGTTCGCAGCACACGACGCAGCGCACTGGGATGCGCATCTGACGAAGCACGACGTGCCGTGCGCGCGCGTCTGGACAATCCCGGAAATCGTCGAGCATCCGCACTTGAAGCATCGGAACGTCCTGCAGGATGTCGAAACCGAGCACGGCCGATTGCGCATGATCGGCTCTGGCTTCGCGATGGCGCACGACGGCGGCTCGATCGAGTTCTCGCCACGCCTGCCTGGAGCCGACACTGAGGCGGTACTCGGCGAGGCGGGCTACTCGCCCGCCGAGATTGCTGCATTCCGCAAATCAGGCGTAGTGAGCGAAGGCATCCGCCATGGAGCCAAAGCGAAGTAGTGGCTCACCCTGGACCACCCTGACGCGCGAGGGCGGCGGCGATGGTTTCACGCAGCGCGGTGAGAGCCGGCGTCCACTCCGCAGCACGCGAGGCAAATAGGGTCGCCTGCGACTTGAGGATCACCCCATCATCGAGAACCTTGAGTGCGTTCGCCTTCAGCGTCGAGCCGGTGGTGGTGATGTCGACGATCAACTCCGCGGTGCCGGCGGCAGGCGCGCCCTCGGTGGCGCCATGGCTCTCGACGATGCGGTATTGCGTGACAGCAGCGCCGGCGGCCGCAATTGCCGCACTTTGCTTCACGATACGGTGCCCGGCAAAGAAGCGCCGCGTCAGGCTCATATATTTGGTGGCGACGCGCAGCCGCGCGCCGTGACGGCGGCGAAAAATCACCGCGGCCTCCTCGAGGTCGGCCATGGTGGCGACATCAATCCAGTAGTTGGGTACCGCGACGACGACGTCGGCGAAGCCGAAGCCGAGGTGACTGACAATCTCGACACGCGTCATCGCATCGGACATCGTCTCGTGGATCAGGTCCTCGCCCGTGACGCCGAGGTGGGCCTTTCCAGCCTTCAGGTGCTGCGCGATCTCGGCCGCGGAGACGAAAGCGATCTCGATGCCGGGCTCGCCGGCGACCTCGCCGCGATAGCCGCGCTCATGACCGCTCTTGACCAGCTTGAGGCCGGATCTCTCGAAGAGCTCTGCCGTCGCCTCCATCAGCCGGCCCTTCGAGGGAATGGCGAGGATCAGCTTGCCGGAACCGGTGCCGCCGTTGCCTGCGTTGCTCATGGGCGGCCTCCGCGCACCGCGAGCAGCAAGCGCTCGGTATGGAGCGCAACACCGACCGCTGGAACATCCCGCGTTCCGCTGATGACCCGGATCATGGTGTCGTAGCGGCCGCCACCTCCGATGGGCGCGTTGTCGCCGAGAGTGGGAGACAGGATCTCGAACACGAAGCCTGTATAGTACTCGAACTGGCGGCCGAACCCGGCGGAGAACTGCGCCTGCGCGAGATCGATGCCCTCCTGTGCAATGAGATCGAGGCGCGCCTCGTAGACCTGGAGCGCGGCCGAGATGTCGATGCCGGCACCGGCGGCCAGTGCGCGAACGCGCGCCGATGCTTCAGTAACCGGCGCGGTGATGCGCAGGAAGGAGTCGATGAGTCCGGCGTGAGCGCGAGAAAGCGGCTTGGTCCGGCGGTCCGCTTCGAGGCCCATCAGATGCTCGGCGATTTCCTCGAGCGTCCGCGTGCCGCTGACGGTGAGACCTTGCGCATCGAGGTGCTTTTCGAGGGCAGTCACGGCGTCAGCTTCGCTGCCCGTCGCGGGCAACACGAAGCCGGAGCGGTTCGGGATGGTGACACTCGGATCGACCAGGCGCGCGAGCAGCCGGCGGAACGCCTCCGGTTGCCAGAAGTAATGGCGCAGCTGCGCGCGCCAGCGCTCCGGCATCTCGATCGCTTCGATCAGCGCGTTGAAGATACCGAGATCGCCGAGATGCAAACGGAAAGCCCGCAGGCCCGCCGCACGCACCGACTCGGCCGAGAGCGCAAGAACTTCCGCTTCGGCCTTGGCATGATTCTCGGCCGCGAAGGACTCGATGCCCGCTTGGCGAAATTCGCGCGGGCGCAGGAGCGTACCAGCGCCACCGCCGGTCGGCTGATAGCGGAAGACGACGCCGTTATATGCAAACCGCGCCGGACTCGGGGCTTCGTTGTCCTGCTGGCGTGCAAGGTAGAGCCGGCAGGCGGGAATCGTGAGATCGGGTCTGAGGCAAAGCTCGGCGCCGTCCGGGTCGGTGAAGACGTAGGTGCGCGCGCGAAGGCCCTCGCCGATGACATCGAGGAACACATCGGCGGGCTGGATAACCGGCGGCGCGATGGGCTCGAAGCCGGCGCGGGCGAAGATCGCCATGATGATGGTCGCCTGGCGGTCGAGCGCCTCGATCCAGCGCGCGGAGCCCGCAAGGTCGGACGGTGTGTCAGCGATGTCGGCTGGCGTCAGCATGGGCGGGGATCGGTTTCGATTTCGATCGACAATGCGTCCTTCGGACAAGTTCTTCGTTAAGTCCCGGACCTTGCTCGCTGCGCTCGCTTCGTCCGAGATGACAAATTTCTCACCCCCCGTGCCGGGCGAGGATGTCGCGCACGGAGGCGACGAGCTTGTCCTCGGAGACCGAGATCTGCGCCGGTCGCGTCGCCTTCCACTCCGCGTTGTCCTTGATCGCGGCGGCAGCCTTAGCACCTTCGATCAGATCCTTGATCTGGACCTCACCTTTGGCACGCTCGTCGGAGCCTTGGATGATGACGCATGGCGCGCCGCGCTTGTCCGCGTACTTCATCTGCGCCTTCATGCCGGAGGTGCCGAGGTACATCTCGGCGCGAATGCCGGCGGAGCGCAGCTGGTGCGCCATCTTCTGGTAGCGCGGCAGCTCCGCGCGATCCATGACCATGACGACGACGGGCCCGAGCGTCGCGCTCTGGCCCTTGTTGACGATGGCGAGCGCGGACTGCAGCCGCGAGAGACCGAGCGAGAAGCCCGTGGCGGGCACGCGCTGGCCGGTGAAGCGGGCGACGAGATCATCGTAGCGGCCGCCGCCGCCGACGGAGCCGAAGCGGACGGTCTCGCCGTCCTCGTTTTTCACCTGGAAGGTCAACTCAGCCTCGAACACGGGCCCAGTGTAGTAGTCGAGCCCGCGTACGACGGAGGGGTCGAAAATCACTCGACCGTCACCATAACCAGCGCTCGCTATCAAGTCTCCAATCTCTTCAATTTCCTTCAGCCCCTGCGCGAGAGTACTTAGCTCCGACCCATCTTTGCTGGAGTGTTTCTCACAGTATTCCGATACGGCCTTCGCGATGGTCTGCGTCAGAGCACGTACCACAATGTCGCCGCCTCGGAACGATGTGTTCAAATTGGGATTGAAAGAACGCTTTCCGGACTCTTGCAGTGCATCAGCGTGAACGCGCAAATCCAAGACTTGCACCAGTACATTGCAAACCGCTTCGCTGAGGCCCAAGCCAGGCATTTTGTCGCCGCTTGCATCAATTCGACCTTTCGAGCCTAGCAAGTCTCGAACACCTTCTTTTCCCAACCGATCGAACTTATCTAGCGAGCGCATGACGTTGAGCCACCGCTCAGCATTTGCTTCTCCTGCTAGACCGACGGCTTGACGCAAGCCGTCAAGAATTTTTCGATTGTTGACCTTCACGACGCAATCGCCACGCTGGATGCCGAGAGCCTCGATCACGTCGGCCATCAGCATGCAGGCTTCGGCGTCGGCCGCGACGCTCTCGGTGCCAACCGTATCGGCGTCGCACTGCATGAACTGCCGGAATCGCCCTGGTCCGGGTTTCTCGTTGCGCCAGACGGGACCCATCGTGTAGCGGCGGTAGGGCGTCGGGATCGAAAGCTTGTTCTCGGCGACGTAGCGGGCAAGAGGCGCTGTCATGTCGTAGCGCAGGCTCATCCACTGCTCATCCTCGTCGACGAGGGAGAACACGCCGGCGTTGGGGCGATCCTGGTCGGGCAGGAATTTTCCCAATGCGTCTGTATACTCGAACGCAGGCGTCTCGAGCGGCTCATAACCGTAGCGCTCATAGACCTCGCGGATGACGCCGAGCATCCGCGTCGTGGTGCGCAGCTCCTCGCCAGCGAGGTCCTGGAAGCCCTTTGGGAGCCGGGCTTGCGGGCGGTTATCCTTCGGCGCTTTGGCCATAGCGTTGGGCTCGTTGATCGAGTTCAGCCGGCCAACCGGCCGATATGTCGGAAATTGCGAGATTCCCGCGCCTTATAGCGGAGGCAACCCGGAGGGGGAAGGCGGCAGGCTGAGCATGGTATTCGCCGGCCATCAAGGGACCGCAGGCCCCCGGTTTCCGCCCTAGAAATGCTCCCAGCCAGTGCTCCGAAGTTGCAGAGGCTTGCCATCGGCATCGAGTAGCTCGACCGCCGAGCCAGAGGCCATCTCGCCGATCCGCGTAACGGCAAATGGCTGCGCCGTGGGACCACCCTGACGGCAGGCACGGACCCGCTGCTCGAATTCGGCGGCCCCCTGCGGGGGCACGGCGATCAGTAGCTCATAATCGTCGCCAGCCGCGAGCACGTCCTGCCAATGGGCCGGATCAAATTTGACAGCCTTATCGGCAGCAACATCCCGCGGCACATCCCAGATCCGCACTCTGGCACCGCAGCCGCTTGCCTTGCACATACGTCCGAGGTCCTTGGCGAGACCGTCTGAGATGTCCATTGCAGCCGACGCACAGGCAAGCAGCGCCTCGCGCGCGGCGAGGCGCGGCTCAGGCCTATGGAGGTGCGCGATCGCTTCGGCGACTTGGCTATCGCTGAGCAACCACTGCTCTGCGAGCGCCGGCTCCTTCTTCAGCGCCAGGCCGATCGCGGCGGTGCCCAGGAAACCGGTGACGTAGAGCATATCGCCGGGCTTGGCCGCGCCACGGCGGATCATCTTGCCGGAGGGAACCTCGCCGAAGACGGTGATGGATATGGTGATTGGGCCCGGGCGCCGGTCGGTGTCGCCGCCGATGAGATGCATGCCGAAAGCCGTTTGCGCTTCGCGGAGCCCTTGCGCGAAGCGCTGCATCCAGTCGCGCGCTGGCGCGTCGGGGAAGCTCATCGCCATCAGGTACGCGCGCGGAATCGCGGCCTTGGCGGCCAGATCTGAGACGTTCACCGCCAGCGCTTTCCAGCCGATGTCCTCCGGGCGATCGCCCGCGGAAAAGTGCACGCCCTCAGCAATCGGGTCCGTCTTCACGATCAGGTCATGCCCAGGCGTGGGCGCGATCGCGGCACAATCATCCTGCAACCCGAACGCACCCGCATAGCCAGCCGCCAGCGGCGCCAGGAACTCCTGGATGATCGCCTCCTCGCCGTGGATGTGTGCGTCTTTGGACATCGTCGCTCCGCGAGCGGGTAACCGGCCCACACCTGTCCGAGAGATGTCTCCCCCGCGCCCTCCCGTTTACACCAAAAAACGGGCGGTCTGGCGGGTGTCCCGCCAGTGGGGTATGGAGCTGGCCCCATTTCGAGCACTGCTCGAACGATCAGCGAAGGACAACGCGCCGCCAGATGATGCGGTGGTAACGCGGCACATCCGGCGAGAAGTCCGGGCCGACCAGGGTGAGGCGGTTGCCCTCAAGCATGACATTCCGTGTCGACACCACACCGGCCAGCGCCGGATTGGTAGCAACCTCGATCGAGTGAAAAACCGCTTCCTCGCCAGCCTCGCCTTTCACCTCGTAGCGGCCTGCATAAACGAAGCTGTCATCATAGGCCTGCGCCTTCTCCGAGGCGTCACCGGATGAAAACGGCTTGCGCTTCGCCCGCATCAAGGTCGCGCTCATATGCCCGTCAGCGGTATAGAGGATGAACCCCTTCGCATCGCGTCCGAGCGGATACTCGGCGGGCCGCCCGTCCTCATAGACGAGCGACCAGCTCTCGAGCCGCCAGGCGCCGATGAGGTCGGATGCCTGGATGGCAGCATCCATCGATGACTCCGCTAGTGCTGTCAGAGCCTGTGAGGCTGACATCGTTGACACTGAGTTCACAATAGAGGCGCTGTTCGCTCTGGAACCGCGATGCAGAGCCTCCTGGTCTGATATCGACGAGCCTACTTCAGCAACTGCACGATCGCATCACCGAGCTCCGTGCACATGGCCTTGCCGCCCTGATCACGGGTGCGCACGTCGGTTTCCTTGAACAGCCGCTCGATCGCCTTGACGATGGCGTCGGCCGCTTCCTTGTGGCCGAGATGCTCGAGCATCATGGCGCCCGACCAGATCTGGCCGATAGGGTTCGAAATGCCCTGCCCTGCAATATCAGGCGCCGAACCGTGAACCGGCTCGAACATCGACGGATAGTCCATCTCGGGATTGATGTTGGCGCCTGGCGCAATGGCGATCGTGCCGGTGGTGGCTGGGCCTAGATCGGAAAGAATGTCGCCGAACAGATTCGAGCCGACGATCACATCGAACCAGTGTGGATTGCGCACGAGATGCGCGGTCAGGATGTCGATGTGGAACTGGCTCGTTTTCGCCTTCGGATATTCCTTGGCGATCGCCGCGAAGCGCTCGTCCCAATAGGGCATCGAGATCGAAATGCCGTTGGACTTGGTGGCCGACACCACCTCGTTGCGCTTTCGTGTGGCGGCAAGGTCGAAGGCGTAGCGCATCACACGATCGCAACCGCGGCGCGTGAACACCGCTTGCTGGATCGCCATCTCGTACTCGGTGCCCTCGTTCATGCGCCCGCCGATGGACGAGTATTCGCCCTCGTTGTTCTCGCGCACGACCCAGTAGTCGATGTCACCGGGCTTGCGGCCGACGAGAGGACACGCGACTCCCTCGAATAGGCGCACGGGACGCAAGTTGATGTACTGCTGGAATTGGCGGCGGATCGGGATCAGCAGGCCCCAGAGCGAGACGTGATCCGGCACGCCCGGAAAACCGACCGCGCCGAGATAAATCGCGTCGTGATGGCGGATCTGGTCGAGGCCGTCGTCCGGCATCATCTTGCCGGTCTTCTTGTAGGTCTCGCAGTTCCAACCGAAGTGGTCCCACTTGAAATTGATGTCGAACTTGCGCCCGACCGCCTCCAGCACCTTGATCCCCTCCGGCACCACCTCGTTGCCGATGCCGTCCCCGGGGATGACGGCGATCTTCAATGCGTTGGACTTGGGCTTCTTCGCGGCTTTGGCCATGGGTACAGGATCTCGGCTAGGCCTCACAGCATGAGGCAGTGTTGAAAGGTGGAGTTCGGTGGCGTTTGTGCACCCGGATGGGCGAGAGGTCAAACGGCGCGACGCAGGGCACCATCAGAAAGCAATGCGGTTCGGAGGCACTTCCTCCTGCCAGCAGCGCAGGTCTGTGACACGACGGTGCGCTCGCGAAGCGAAGCATCCATGAGAAACCGGGACACTGCGCAATGAGAAAGGGCGCCACGAGGGCGCCCTGGCCGTCACTTCTTCTCCGCCCAGTAATGCTCCACCGCGCGCTCGAGCGGCGGGCGGATGCGGGCGGCGTGGGGCACGGCGCGCTTGGCGAACTCGCGCTGCGAGTCGAGCACCTTCTTGAAGAACGGGTTCTTCGCAGCTTCCGCTTCGAACACCTTGTCGGCCGCCTCGAGCTGAGCCTTGAACACTTCGTCGGGCGTCCGAATGACTTTCACGCCGTGCTTTTCCTGCAGCTCCACGATCGCCCTGCTGTCGAGGTCGATCGAGTGTGCCGCCATACGCGTAATCTCGGCCATCGCGGCGATGCGGACGATCGCCTTGAGATCAGCCGGCAACTCGTCGAACTTCGACTTGTTGATGATGAACTCGTGCACCGCCGGCGGCTGGCGCATGTCGGGCATGTAGTAGTACTTGGTCACGTTGTGGAAGCCCATCAGGATGTCGTGGCTCGGGATGCCCCACTCCGCGCCATCGATGGTGCCGCGCTCGAGCGCGGGCAGAACCTCGCCGCCCGGCATCTGCACGCCGGTCATGCCCATGTGGCGCAGCATGTCGAGGCCGAGGCCCGACGTGCGATATTTGATGCGCCTCAGCTCAGCCAGATTGTCGAACGGCTTCTTCAGCCAGCCGAACGCCTCCCAGTAGGGAACGCCTGTCGTGAGCAGCACCATGACATTGAGCTTCAGCTCCTTCTGCAGCATCTCGTTGTAGAGATCGAGCCCGCCACCGGAGAGCATCCACGACATGAACTCCTCGCGGCCGAGGCCAAACGGTCCGCCCGGCGGCACGCCGAAGAGGCCGGCTGCCGTGTTCTTGCCGGTCCAGTAGCCGGGCCAGCTGTGCGCGGCATCGATGACGCCCTTATGCGTGGCATCGAGCACCTCGAACGCGGGGATCAGCTGTCCCGCGGGCGACGCTTCGATCTTCAAGCGGCCGGCCGACATCTCATCGATCGACTTCACTAGCGCATTGACTGAGTCGGTCAGCAAATTCGCCTGCGGCCACGTCGACTGCAGTTTCCAGCTGTAGGTCTTGCCGGCCGGCGCCTGGGCGTGCGCTGGTTGTCCGGCAGTCGTGAAAACAAGGCCCAGCGCAGCAATCGCCAGCACGCTGTGCCGGCGCAGATGACGGAGACGCATTGTAACCTCCCGATGGGACGCGTTGAGACGAGTTCAGCGTAAAGGAGCCCGAAGGCGCGTCAAGCCGTCGCCCAAGTGCCGTCGCGTGCGGGCCGGCGGAGCGCCCACCGCAGCTTCTGTCTTGCCTTGCGGCGAGGCGCTTGCAAGGATTGGCGCAAAACACCCGCCGGAGGGTGCCCAGCTTATGCTAGGCACCGCAAATCGTAATGGTCCGGTGCCTGCCGTCTGCCCGCCCCGCCTTCCTATCTACCTAGTCGAGGAGCCCGCATGCCCACCTCAGGTCGCGTCGCCTTTGGCGCCATGGACGCCGTCGTGTTCGGAAAGCCCGCCGCGGAAGCGGTCGCCGAAGAGGCGCGCCGGCTCGGCGCAACGCGTGTCTTCCTGATGGTCTCGCAGTCGCTGAACCGGAACACCGAAGAGGTCGCCAAGCTGAAGGCAGCATTGGGCAACCGCTGCGCAGGCGTCTGGGACGGCATGCCACCTCATACCCCCCGCGCCGCCGTGATCAAGGCGACGGAAGCAGCGCGCGCAGCCAACGCCGACCTCATCGTCACCATCGGGGGTGGCTCGATTACCGACGGCGCCAAGGCGGTACAGATGTGCCTCGCCAATGACATCCGCACGCCCGAGGCCATGGATGCGCTGCGCCCCGTGAAGGGCGCCGACGGTGTCGTCGGCCCGCCGGCAACCATGAAGGCGCCGAGCGTGCGCCAGATCACAGTTCCCACCACGATCTCCGGCGGCGAGTTCTCGGCCATTGCCGGCGTCACCGACGAGCGCACCAAGAACAAGGAGCTCATGCGCCATCCGGCGATCATGCCGGCGACCGTGATCCTCGATCCGGCCGTCACCGTGCACACGCCCGAATGGCTCTGGCTATCCACCGGCGTGCGCGCTGTCGACCACTGCGTCGAAGGCATCTGCGCCAACGAGGCCCACGCCTACGGCAATGCGCAAGCGCTGCAGGGCCTCGCGCTGCTCGCGACCGGACTGCCGCGCGTGAAAGCCAACCCGAAGGACATCGACGCGCGGCTCGATTGCCAGCTCGGCACCTGGCTCTCCATGGGGCCTCTCGCCGCCGGCGTGCCCATGGGCGCAAGCCACGGCATCGGCTACGTGCTCGGCGCCGTGTTCGACATTCCGCATGGACACACATCCTGCATCATGCTGCCCGCGGTGATGCAGTGGAACAAACCCGCGAACGCGGAAAAGCAGAAACTGATCTCCATCGCCATGGGCCGCCCTGGCGACGATGCCGCGAAAGTCCTGGACGAGTTCATCGGCGGCCTCGGCATGCCGCGCTCGCTCTCGGCCGTGAAGATCGGCAAGGAGCACTTCGCCAGGATCGCCGAGCAGTCCATGAGCACACCATGGGTGCCCCGGAACCCACGCCCCATTGCCGGCCCCGCCCAAGTGCGCGAGATCCTCGAGCTGGCGGCGTAGCGCCTGGCTGCGGCGTTGATCTACTCAACGACAATGGAAATTGCCGTCCGGCTGATCTGCTCGGGCTTGGGCCGCTGCTCGCTCTGCTCGTTGCGGTGGCGGCTGCGTGCCCGGCGTTTGGGCTCGGCTGCGGCCTGCACCTTGCCCCGACGCGCCTCGATGTCGGCTGCCATCGCCTGCGTGAGGAAGGTTGCGTAATCTCCAAGGTCCGTGAACCGCTGGCGCTCAAAATCGTGACGAATGCCATCGACGGCGCCGCCGGCCGGACTGCAAACGGCAACGATGCGCTCGCGTCCTTTGTCTCGCAGGCGAAAGACGTAGGGCGCGCCGTCTCCCGGCAATCGGAGCTCACGCGAGGAGATTAAGAGATTGTTTTGCTCGAAATCACTCGGATAGATCACGGTGCCGCGACCGCGTACATCGAGGCTGATCAGCGTCAAGTAGCAGTCCGCCGAAGTCTTGACCGTGAGCGACAAGGCGTCGCCTATCTTGTACCGGGCCTTGTCGGAGAGAAGCTGAAGGACGGGGCCGCTCTCCGCAGGCTCATCCACCGGAATGAATGCGGGTCGCGGAGCCTGGCTGGCTGGCTCCAGCTGCAGCGCGGCAAGCAAGCTCTGCCACTCCGCTTCTACCTCACTACGCGGAACGGTGCCGAATTGCGCGCGGCGCGCGAGAGAGCCGACCGCCGTCGAGCTGTCTCGCCAAAGATCGATGAGCCGCTCGGCGCTCACGCCCAGCTCGGCGCGGAGGCGCTCGAACGTGAGGGGCCGCGCGTATTGCCGCGCCAGAGCTGTCAGCGGCTCCCCGAGGTCGGAACTGAAATTCGGCGCAAGCCGCGCGTTCCGGTGCGCCCTCTCAATCGACTCGCGGTCGACCGCGGCTGATCCGAACAAGCCAGTTGCAGCACCTCCTCCAGGTGGCGTCGTCTTTGGCCCGGACGCGTGGCACCCCAAGCAGTCGAGCCCCGCCCGGGGACCGCCCCGCGGCGCGACCGACTTCCGCACAAGGTCGGAAGGGACGCGATCGACGCGCATTCCGCGCTGTGCGAGGACATAGAACGCGGGAAAGCCGTTCGGCAGCAGGAACATGCCGAGGCTCGCGTCATGCGGAGGGACGGCCGCCACGTTTGGTTGCTCGCTGATGTCCTTCTGCCCTTCCTTGGCCTGTGCGTCGAAGGTCGACCAGAGCACTGACCGGCTCGAGGAAACACGCTCCACAACACGACCGCCACCCATCACCTGCGACTGACGGATGCCGGCACGCTGCACCGTCCCATTGCGCCGATAAGCGTCGACGTCGAGCTGCAGGATCCTTGCGATCTCTGATCCGGTTTCCGGCAAGCCCAGCAAGTCGTAATAGACCGGTGCTCGCATTGCGACCGTTGCCAGCCAATCTCCGCGCACTACGGGAACGGCGGTCTTGAAGGCGCCCTGCATCGCTTGCGGTATACCGACCAGATTGCCGGCCGCATTGGGCGCCGATTGGACGATCCGGTCCCAGTGCGCAGCAACCCAGCCGAGGGCCGCAATGTCGACTTTGAAAAGCGTGCGAGCCTCATCGACCGCTTCGACAGTGACCGGGTTCGATCGCCAGCTCAGACTGTTGAACAGCACTACGAGAGCCCGGCGCCACGCGTACATCGCCTCATCGCTCGCAC
Organism: uncultured Hyphomicrobiaceae bacterium; assembly: GCA_964500805.1. GTDB lineage: Bacteria > Pseudomonadota > Alphaproteobacteria > Rhizobiales > Hyphomicrobiaceae. The sequence continues at coordinate 32,547 of CAZCQH010000004.1, read as the reverse complement.
ACGCATTGTAGAGATGCGCCAAGGACACGAAACGGGTGGTGGCCATACTGCCATTGAAGCCGGCGCTCGCCACTGCGTTCGAAAGGGCGCTCGTGATCTGGTCCTTGGTGACGGGCTGTCGGCCGGAACATGACCGCTGCGGCTGCGGCAAGCCGGTGATCCACGCTCGGACAGCTGCAAGCTCGTCGGACGTTGGCTCCTCGCCCGTCGCTCCCTCCTGGTGCACATCGAACGGCATGAGACGGCGCAGCATGTGCGTATAGAGCCTAGATGCATCGGGATTGCCGGGTTCGACAAGCGACTGATCCGCTGCCATGTCGTCGAACCTCAGGATGTTTCCAAAGCCAGCAGCCGGCGCCGGACGTTTCAGGCGCCCGATCTGATGGCAACGGGCACAGTGTTTGTCGAGGACCTGCCAGGCCTGAAGCGACGTCTGGCCGGTTGGCGGGTCGAGTGGGCGCGGCTGGGGGACAGCCTCACTCACTGCCGACGGCTCTGCTGCCGTTGGCGAGACAGACTGCACATCCGCCGGCACTGCCGGCACAGGCAGCGGTAATCCTTGCTGGGAGGTGCCTGGCGCCTGAGGCTCTGACGGCGTCACCTGGATGAATGGCTGGCGCTGCGGCTCCGGCAACTGACCTCGAGCTGGTGCGAGCGACAGGAGCAGGCAACAAAGCATCAAGACGAGCCGGGTGGCATGTGGGCGACGGCTGGCCTGCATTAGAACTCCAGAACTTCTCAAAGGTTGCGGATATTCCATTGCTGGCATAGCCGGCGCAAGCGCTCCCCGACCCGTCCCGCGCGCCTTTCGTTTGACTGCGCTCGGAACGCAACTTCGGCGAATTTCAGAAGATCTTCCCGCCGAGCGTCATGATGCCGCCAAACACCAGAATGACGGCCGCAATCAGGCAGGCCAAGGCGCGCCCGATGGTCTCAACGCGAGCCTCCGGTTGATCCTCGAAGTGCGCCTCGGGCTTCTTACCTGTGATCATCGGCTTGACGAGGTTCTCGCGCCTCCAGACCACGTAGAGGATGTTGGCCAGAACGTGCAGCGCTATCGCAATCAGGATGATGTCGAAAATCCAAATGTGCCATTTCGTGATTGCCGCCCAGGTCTCATCGGCGACCTTGCCGGCAAGCGGGCCGCCGGCGATGGCGGTGTGATCGTCGTAGGAGTAGAGGCCGAGAACGCCCTGCAGCCCGACCAGGCCCAAGAGTATGAAGACCATCGAACCACCGAGCGGGTTATGCCCGAGAAAGTGCCTTGGCCGCCTGAACAGGAAATCGATGCCATAACGCGCCGCTGTCCACGGCCAGTAGAAGAACGACCGGAAGCGCGCCGTCGAGGTTCCCGCAAAACCCCACAGCACGCGCCATACAACGAGCACGAGGATGGCGTAGCCGTTCCACCTATGCCAGACGAGGCCTGCATCGCCCCAGTGGCGCGACACGTAGGACAGCGCCATCAGGACGACGAGCAACCAGTGAAAGAGCCGCGTCGGAAGATCCCAAGCCAGGACCATGCGCCCGTTCGGGCTCAGGGTTGCCTGATGAGCTGCGTCCTTGAGTTCCGGCATATGCTCTCCGCCGTCAGCCGTGCGCAGGTTAGCGGTATTGCCCGTCCCACTTGCCCTCGGGCCGCGCGTTGACGACCTTGCCGTCGGGCCCGACCTCGGGCCGATTGATCGTGAACACGTTCTCGGGATTGATAACGCCGTAATCCATGTAGCCCAAACGCGCAATCGGCCGCATGGCGCCGGTGTCGACGACGCCATCCTTGACGAACTTGTCCTCGATGAAGATGCCGACGACCTGGCCGATGATCATCGAATAGTTGGATCGATCATTCGGGTTCTGCGCCGGCAGATCAATCACCTTCCAGAGCTTGCATTCGAATGCGGCCGGCGAGCCCTTCACGCGTGGCGGCTTGACCAGATTCGACTTTACGGCCGTCAAGCCCGAGAGCGGGAACTCGTCGACGCCATAAGGAACAGCTGCCGACGACGTGTTCATTTCAAACCGCAGATCCCAGGTGGCCAGAGAACAGACGAACTCGCCGTTCTGATTGATGTTCTTCAAGCTGTCCTTCAGCCCAGCGGAGCTGAAAGCGACATAGGCCGGCTTCTCGCCCATAGCATTGAAAAAGCTGTAGGGCGCAATGTTGCAAATGCCCTCGTTGCTGATCGTGGAGATCCAACCAATGGGACGCGGCACGATCAAGGCTTTGAATGGATCGTGCTTCATGCCGTGCTTGTTCTGGGCGGTATCATAGAACACCTGGAGTCTCCATGGATGACGGTCCGTCGGGACCGCGCATCCTAGGGATTTAGCTGGCCCGGACAAGGGCCTCGTCCGCCCAGGACTTCAGGCACCCGGCTTATGAACATTGCTCGCGTTGCCATTCCGCTTTGGCGCGGCGGGGCGCGCCGCACCGAGCGGCCGCCGGCCGCGGACGGCGACAAGACACTCGGCGTAGAGATCGAGCAAATAGCCGCGGAAATCGGGGCTGGTCGGGGGCGGCCTGGCCGGATCATCCAGCATGATGTCGCGCATCAAATCGTACGCGACGGCCGCCGGGCATGTCCGCTCGCCGATGAACGGCATCTCCTGGCCCGTGCGACGCTCCCAGCCCTGGGCCGAAAGCATCGCAAATTCGCCGGCGGCAGCTGTCGCCGCGCCGGACGCGGTCTGTGCGTCAGTGGTCATCAACCGGCTCCTTTGTCCGCCGACTTGACGGCGGGAAGCTTGTCGTTGCGCTTGAAGCTCAAGGTCAGATTGCCGTCGCTGAGCTCCGAGCATTCGACGTGAGCGACAAACGGATCGGTGGCCTCGATGTCGGCAGCTTCCGTGCAGGCCGCAACCGTCTCGAACGGCTTCACGTGAACGCCATTGTCGCCATTTGGCAGCACGAGCAGTGTAATCATAACGATGATGTTCGGGTCCATGACGTGATCCCTCTACTGGATTGATCCGGCAAGCGGTTAGCCGCCTGCCTTGACGCACACGCTGGATGCCCCTTCCGCGAAGATCGCGACGACCACGCTTGCACCAATGCAACCGGCCCCGCTCCCTCTTCATCGCTCGCTCCGAGCGCAACACTTCGCAATCAACTGCATCCTGAAACGCAATTACGAAACCGACACAACACGACTGAATTCGAAACGACTCAACTCATCGATAGGGCGAATACACTTTCCAATCATGGCAACAATCGTCTCAACTTAGCCTCAGAGTGGCGATATCGAGAAACATGAGAAGTCGTTGCGAACTGCACCGCACGATGAAAATGCGAGCCTTGCTATGACGATGCGAAAGCGCATCTATCTCGCCGGCCCAGACGTGTTCCTGCCCGATGCGGTCGCGCATGGACGCCGCAAGGCCGCACTCTGCGCCGAGTTCGGTTTCGAAGGCGCATTTCCGCTCGATGCACAGCTGGAGTTGGACGGACTCTCGAAGCGCGAGAAGGCGCGACGGATCTCGCTTGCCAACGAAGGATTGATGCGCACGTGCGATCTGCTGATTGCAAACCTGACCCCGTTCCGCGGCGCGTCGATGGATTCAGGCACCGCGTTCGAGGTCGGCTTCATGCGCGCGCTTGGTCGGCCCGTGCTCGGCTACACCAACACGAGCCTCGATTATCGGCTGCGCGCTGAGACTTATCGTGCGCGTGGCATTCCGCATGGGGATAGCGACGCGCCGGGTTGTGAGGTCGAGGATTTCGATCTCGCCGAGAATCTGATGATCGAAATCGCCATCGAGGAAACCGGCAGCGGCGTGTATCGTCATACCGCCAGGCGCGGTGAGGAGATGACTGATCTCGCAGCTTTTCGCCTCTGCCTTGAAGACGCGCGCCGCATCATCCCCAGCGGTAGTTGAAGCTGACCGAGATGCGTGGGCGACGTGCCTTGTTTGGTGGCACTTCATGCCGGAGCCAGCTCTCCCATAGCAATACCGTGCCGGGCTTCGGAGCGACGTCGATGAAAGTGCGGTTGGGGCTGCGCGCCTTGGGCTTTCGCGGTGGGGCGGCCATCATCAGAGCGTGCCGTGGATCCTCGAAACGGATGGCACTCGCGCCGGCCGGCACATCGACATAGTAGGTGCCGCTGATCACCGACAGCGGGTGAATGTGCGCGGCGTGATGGCCACCGGACTCGAGCACATTGATCCAGAGACTGTCGAGGGTAAGCGGCCTGCCACCGAGGTCGAAGTCGAGATCGCGTGCGAAGCGACGCACATGGGCGTCGAGATGACGGACGAGTTCCGCGAACACGGAAGTGCGCCATGGCAAATCGTTGAGCGAGGCGTAAGAGGTGTAGCCGCGATAGCCGTGCTGGCGGGACCAACGCCGTCCGGCGCGGTCTTCGGTGGAGATGATCCGGCATTCGTTACGAACATCGGCTGTAAGAGCGCCCGCGCCGCGGATCTCGGCGCGATAAATGTGGGTGACGAAATGCGGAGTGATGCGGGCCATTCCCGCGTTGTGGCGGGCCCAGTCCGCTCCGTCAATGTCGCGACGCCAGCAGCGTTAGCGGGCCACGATCACCCGCTCTGCGTGGCCGCGCCGAGATGCAATGCGCGTGACAGCCCAGGTGACGCCGCCAATCGCTCAAGTCCCGCCTTTGGTCGCCCAGCCGCTCGTGTTCTTGTCGAGGAAAGTGTTGGGCTTCAGGAAGACGCTCAGGACGAGGCAACCATTTGGTGAGTGCGCATCGTGACGATTGCCCGCGGGCCGCCAGACGAAATTGCCGGCCGTCGCCTCACCCTCGTCGTCGACCAGCGAGCCTTCGAGGACGTAGCTCTGCTCGATCTCGACGTGCTCGTGAAAAGGCAGCTTGGCGCCCGGCGCGAAGCGGAAAAGACCGGTCACGAGCCCCGTCTCCTTCTCCTCCATCAACACCTTCATGGTGACACCGGGGAAACGCGTCTCCTGCCATGGCAGATCGGCGACGTTGACGTAGCGCGACGCGAGCGGTCCGAGCTTGTCCTCGCCTTTCAAGAAGGGTGTCGTCGCAGGCATGGGCTTTCTCCGATACTGCTATCGCCGCTGATCTTGCGAACGTTCCACCCGCGCGCCGCCCTGTCAAACGAGCATGCGTACGGGATCCTCGATCAGCGCCTTGAAGGCATTGAGCAGCTCAGCGCCAACCGCACCGTCGACGACGCGGTGGTCGCACGAGAGCGTCGAGGTCATGATCGTTCCGATCTGCACCTGATCGCCAACGATGATCGGCCGCTTCTCGCCTGCTCCTACAGCGAGGATGGTCGCGTGCGGCGGGTTGATGACGGCATCAAAACTCTTGATGCCGTACATACCGAGATTGGAGATCGACGTCGTGCCGCCCTGGTACTCCTGTGGCGAAAGACGGCGGCGGCGGGCGCGCTCAGCGAGGTCCTTCATCTCGTTCGAGATCTCACCCAGTGTCTTCAATTCCGCGTGCCGAATGATCGGCGTGAAGAGACCGCCTTCCACCGCGACGGCAACACCCACATCCGAATGCCGATGCCGCAACATGCCGCCCTCGGTCCACGTGGCGTTGGCGGCGGGCACCTGCTGCAGGGCGAGTGCCAGCGCCTTGATGACGAAATCGTTGACCGAAAGCTTGTAGGCGCGCGGGCCGTCCTTGGGCGAAGCGGCGTTTATGCGCTCGCGCGCGGCCAGCAGGTTGTCGAGCCGGCAATCGACCGACATGTAAAAATGCGGCACTGTCTGTTTTGACTGCGTAAGCCGCTGGGCGATGACGCGGCGCATGCCGTCATGCGGCACCACCTCGTAGGAAGTTGGCTCATAGAGAGCGAGGATCTTGTCGTCAGCCATCGCCGCAGGTGCGAGCGCGGTGGACTGCGGTTGTGCGACGGCAACGGCGCTACCCATCGATGGCTGGGCGGCCGGCTTCAGCGGTGTTGGTGCAGGCCCTCTCTCTTGCGCAGACGCTATGTCCCGCGCGACGATGCGGCCATGTGGGCCCGATCCGCTGAGCGCGGCGATGTTTAGGCCCGCCTCCTTGGCAAGACGGCGCGCCAAGGGTGACGCAAAGACGCGAGCCCCCGCCGCATGGCCATTTGCAGCTGGCGCCGGCGCCGGGGCAGACACTTGAGCCGGAGGCGGCACAGGTGCCCGCGGCGCTGCTGCTGGTTGAGCGGCGATTCCGGCGGAGGCGGCTGCCGGAGCACGTGGTGCCGATGGGGCGGCCGGTGACGGAGCTGGCCGGGGCGCTCCCGCTCCGGAAGCCGCGCCCGCCGACTCGCCCTCTCCCAATAGCACCGCGATCGGCGTGTTGACCTTCACCTTCTCAGTACCTTCGGCAATGAGCAGCCGGCCGATGATTCCGTCGTCGACCGCCTCCACCTCCATGGTGGCCTTGTCGGTCTCGATCTCCGCGATGACATCGCCGGGTTTGATGCGCGCGCCTTCTTTCACCAGCCACTTGGCGAGCTTGCCCTCCTCCATGGTGGGCGACAGGGCGGGCATCAGGATTTCGGTGGGCATCGTCGGTCCAGATCGTCGGTTTTTTTGCGGTTCGGTTCAGGCTTTGAAGCGGATTTCGGTTGGCGTCCAGCGCTGCTTGCGGCGTTGGATGCGCTCGGCGGCCGTTTCGTGCTCGTAGACCATGGGCTCGCCGGTGCGTCCAGCGAACTCCGGAACGGAAAGTCCGCGCACATTTGCGATCGACCAGACCGACGCACCCTCCTCGAGGATTGCACCGACATAAGTCCCGCATCGCCCGCAGATGAGGCTCGTCGCCGAGCGAGTCGCAAATTGGTAGGTGGCGTAACGCGTGGCTTCCACGTCGATGACGGCGCGACCAGCCGGATCAGAGACTGTGATCGCCCCCTGCCGCGAGCAGAACCCGCACTGGCACGACCGTGTCTGGATCTCCGGCGCGGGCTTGGTGAAGGCGAGCGAGACAACGATTGCGCCGCAATGGCAGGCGCCTTTGAACGCAAACGCTGGCGCACCCGCGGCGGCCATCAGAGCCCTCCCGTGCGCATCATCAGGAAGGCCGAGTTGGGCCGGAAGCGGGCACGGCCCTGCGCGATGGTGAGCGTGCCCGGCTCGTCGATGCGCATCTCATGCACGCTGTGCCAGACCTGAATGTTGTGCTCGGCGAATTTGGCGATTGCCCCGCTGATTGCCGCCGCGTCACCTGACTGATCCGCATCGGCGCGCTCGCTGAAAAGATCGACGAAGTCGGTGAACGCCGGACGGTTGACGAAATTGCCGGAGAGCGTGTCGCCGGCATCGTTGCCCATCTGCGTGATGGCGCCGAGATCGCGGTCGCCGGCACGCACCAGAATGGCCGCCGTGTCGCCCGAAGTGCGCCGCGTGACGCTGAAGGGGCGCGATGATGAGCGGACGGGCAAAATGGGGCGGCGGGCCATGGGATCACCTCGCTTTGTCTGCTGCACCAGGTCCCAACGGCCAAAGCAAGCTCAACGGAAACTCCATCGCGTCGAATGGCGCCGCGCGCACTGCCGAAGCGCCAGTGTAGGTTCGCATCAGACTCCACCGCGCATCCTTCAACGCAAACACCTCCAAGACTTCAACCCTCGGATCGATGAGCCAAAGATGGCGAACGCCTGCTTCCGCGTAAATCTCCCGTTTGTCGCCACGATCGTACTTCTCGGTAGAGGGCGACAACACCTCGCACACCCAATCAGGCGGCAGCTCGATGAATGCCGTTTCCGGCAGTTCCGGCATGCGCTCGATTCGCCATGCCGCGAGCTCGGGCACCGCGACGTCTTCCCCGAGATGCAGCTCGGGCTCGGTCAAGAACCGCCAGCCACCGGGACCGCCGATGCCGTTGCGAAACGGGCCCGATAACACGCCACCGAGGGAGAAATGCACCTCAGCATGTGGCGGCGCCGGCCGCGGATGCGTCACCAGACGTCCGCGAAGAATCTCCGCGACCAGATGCGGGGGAACCGCTTCCAGATCGGCGTAGGTCGCGCGGGTATCGGCGATATCGGCCATGACTCAATCTACTGCCTCTTGTGCGGCGCGATCGAGCGGCGATCTCTCCGCAATTCAAGCATAGCACACCGCCTTCACCGCCGCGACGACTTGCTCGGCATTGGGCAATGCAAGTTTCTCGAGGTTCGCTGCATACGGCATCGGCACGTCGGCGCCGGAGACTTTGGCGGGCGGCGCATCGAGATAGTCGAAGGCCTGAATTGCCGCCTGCGCGCAAATCTCGGAGCCGACCGAGCAGACGGGCCATGCCTCCTCGACGGTCACGAGCCGGTTGGTGCGCTTCACCGAGCCGATGATCGTCTCCCAATCGATCGGGCGCAGCGACCGCAGGTCGATCACCTCGGCCTCGATGCCTTCTTTCGCGAGCACGTCGGCAGCGGCGAGCGCGTACTGCATGCCGCGCGCAAATGAAACGACGGTGACGTGCCGGCCCGGCCGCGCGATGCGAGCCTTGCCAATGGGAACGAGCCAGTCGTCGCCTTTCGGAACCGGCCCCGACGTGCCGTAGAGGATCTCATTCTCGAGAACCAGAACGGGGTTGGGATCGCGGATCGCGGATTTGAGCAGGCCTTTCGCGTCGGCAGGATTCGAGGGCGCGACCACTTTCAAGCCGGGCACGTGCGCATACCAGGCGGAGTAGCACTGGCTGTGCTGGGCGGCGACGCGGGCGGCTGCTCCATTGGGACCGCGGAAGACGATCGGCGAGCCCATCTGGCCGCCGGACATATAGAGGGTCTTCGCCGCCGAGTTGATGATCTGGTCGATCGCCTGCATGGCAAAGTTCCAGGTCATGAACTCGACGATCGGTTTCAGGCCCGCCATGGCCGCACCGACGCCGATGCCGGCAAAGCCTTGCTCGGTGATCGGTGTGTCGATGACGCGCTTGGGCCCGAACTCTTCGAGTAGGCCCTGGCTGATCTTGTAGGCGCCCTGGTATTGCGCGACCTCCTCGCCCATCAGGAAGACGTCCGGATCGCGGCGCATCTCCTCGGCCATAGCATCGCGCAGCGCTTCGCGCATCGTCTGCGTGACAGTCTCGCCGGTGAAGGCGGGCTCGGCGGCCGGATGAGGCGGGGTCGGACCCCTTGCATCGGGCGCCACGCCTCTTGCCTCATCGTCCGGGGCAAGGGGTCTGACCCCGTGGCCCTGGACGCGTGGCGCGGGCATCGTGATGGCTGCATCGCCAGCGCCACCGTTCGGGCGCGTGTGGCTCTGCGGCGCTGCGCGCGGGGCTGGGGCACCGGCGGCCTCGCCATCGGCGCGGATCACCGCGATCGGCGTGTTGACCTTCACCTTCTCGGTGCCGGCCGGGATCAGCAGCTCAGCGATCACACCCTCGTCGACCGCCTCGACCTCCATGGTCGCCTTGTCGGTCTCGATCTCGGCGATGATGTCACCAGGTTTGATCCGCGCACCTTCGGCAACGAGCCATTTGGCAAGCTTGCCTTCCTCCATGGTCGGCGAGAGCGCGGGCATCAGGATTTCAGTGGGCATTTGGGGCTCGTGGTCGTCAGGATGTTCTTTGAGCGAAGGCGACTTGGTCCAGCCTCACACTGGCACCAGCACGTCGGTGAAGAGCTCGCTCGCGTCGGGCTCGGGATCGTTCTGGGCGAACTCGGCGGCGGCGGTGACGATCTGGCGGATCTCGGCGTCGATGGCTTTGAGCTCGTCCTCGGTCGCAACCCGGCCTTCCAACACGCGGCGCCTGACGCGCTCGATCGGGTCCTGCTGCTCGCGCACCTTCTCCACCTCCTCGCGGGTTCGATACTTTGCCGGGTCCGACATGGAGTGGCCGCGATAGCGGTAGGTGAGCATCTCGAGAATGTAGGGGCCTTTGCCGGCTCGCGCGTAGGCCGCAACCTTTTCGCCCGCAGCTCGGCAGGCGCGCACATCCATGCCGTCGACTTGCTCGCCAGGAATGTCGAACGAGGCGCCACGCTTGGCGAAATTGGTCGTTGCCGACGAGCGCTCGATCGCGGTGCCCATGGCGTAGCGATTGTTCTCAATGACGAAGATCACGGGCAGGTGCCAGAGCTTCGCCATGTTGAAGGTCTCGTACACCTGGCCTTGATTGGCGGCGCCGTCGCCGAAGTAGCACCAGCAGACGTTGTCGTTGCCGCGGTAGACATTGGCGAAGGCGAGCCCCGCCCCGAGCGGCACCGACGCGCCGACGATGCCATGGCCGCCATAGAAGTGCTTCTCCTTCGAGAACATGTGCATGGAGCCACCCTTGCCACGCGAATAGCCGCCGCGGCGCCCCGTCAGCTCGGCCATCACGCCCTTGGCGTCCATGCCGGTCGCCAGCATGTGGCCGTGATCGCGGTAGGTGGTGATGACCTGATCGCCGTCCTTCGATGCCATCTGCAGACCGACGACAACCGCCTCCTGGCCGATATAGAGATGGCAGAAGCCGCCGATGAAGCCCATGCCGTAGAGTTGGCCGGCGCGCTCCTCGAAGCGGCGGATCAGCAGCATCTCGCGGTAGGCCTTGAGCTCCTCCTCACGCGTGAAGGGAAGGATATTGCGACCCGCGTCCGATGCAGCGGCTGAACCCTGCGTGCCCATCTCTGCCATGGCCATCCTTTCCCGACACTGCTCGAACCACGTTCAGTGGCAGCAGAACGCTACACGAGACCACCTATCAACGCCACCGTGGCGCGGCAAGGCCGACCGGGCAAACCATTCAGTTTCCAGCTTGGCCCCGGCAAGCTTCCGTTAACCATGGCCCATTTTCGCGAGGCCCAAAAACATGCGCGCCAGGGCACCTGTGAGGCCCGTAGAGGGGCCTTCTTTAGAGTGGCTACCCCCCTCCATCCTCGCTCGGCAACCGCGCCAGCGTTGAAATTCGCCCATGAAGAATCGATCTTCAACGGAGGGCTTCCGTCGCCAATTCGGCCAAATGGGCGAAATGGTGCAAATTCAGGCTCAAGTTGCAGTTCCAACCACTCCCTGCGCAGCCATCAGCATGGCTCACGCAACCCGATGCGGGGTGCCCGACGACTAACGAGCGCTGCGTGAGGTTTCGCCGACGCGGCGCTCGACGATCAGCTTATCATTGGGGTGGGCGAAGCCCAGCATCTCGCGGGCCAGCTCTTCGACATAGTCGGGGTCGGGGCGCGTTTCGTCGAGCAGCCCGATCTCGCGCTGGAGACGAGCCTGCACGGTCTCGAGCGCTCTGATCTCCCGCTCGAGCGCTCTGGAGCGTTCGATCAGACTGGATCGCGCGACGAGACCGTGCCGGCCTTGGATCGCATGATAGCCGAAGTACGCCGTCAGACACGCGCACACGAGCAACAGGGAGTTGCGCCTTCTCACGGGACCGGAGCCATCATCTTTGGGGTCGGACGCAGCACTGACCGGCAGGGATCGCCGGGAACCCGACCGTTCTACACCCGGACCGTAAACTTGACGTAAAAGGCGGTGCCGATCAGAGACAAAAGTCAGAGGGTTGTCTCACGCGCCGCGCATGACTGCCGCGCGGCCAGCGTAGCGGGCCATGTCGCCGAGCTGCTCCTCGATGCGGATGAGCTGGTTGTACTTGGAGAGGCGATCTGAGCGCGAGAGCGAGCCGGTTTTGATCTGACCGCAGTTGGTTGCAACGGCAAGGTCGGCGATGGTCGCGTCCTCGGTCTCGCCGGAGCGGTGCGACATCACTGCGGTGTAGCGCGCGCGGTGGGCCATATCGACGGCATCGAGCGTCTCGGTCAGCGAGCCGATCTGGTTGACCTTGACCAGGATCGAGTTGGCGGTGCCGGTCTTGATGCCGCGCGACAGGCGCTCGGTGTTGGTGACGAAGAGATCGTCACCGACGAGCTGGCATTTGTTGCCGATGAGATCGGTCAGTGCCTTCCAGCCCTGCCAGTCATCCTCCGACATGCCGTCCTCGATGGAGACCACCGGATAGCGCGCGACGAGATCGCCGAGGTACTTGGCCATGGCGTTGCCGTCGAGCGACTTGCCCTCGCCCTCGAGGTGGTACCTGCCATCCTTGAAGAACTCGGTCGCCGCGCAATCGAGGGCGAGGACCACGTCATCGCCCGGCTTGTAGCCGGCCTTCTCGATCGACTTCATGATGAAGCCCAGCGCCTCGTCGGCGCTCTTCAGGTTGGGCGCGAAGCCGCCCTCATCGCCAACGTTGGTGCCGTGGCCCGCCTCGGTGAGCGCCTTCTTCAAAGTCTGGAACACTTCCGAACCGATGCGGATCGCGTCGCGGCACGTCGCAGCGCCGACCGGCATGATCATGAACTCCTGGATATCGATCGGATTGTCGGCATGCGCGCCGCCATTGATGATGTTCATCATCGGCACGGGCAGGACGTGCGCGTGCGTACCGCCGATGTATTTGTAGAGCGGCAAGTTGCGCTCTGCCGCGGCGGCCTTGGCGACTGCCAATGATACGCCGAGAATGGCGTTGGCGCCGAGGCGGCTCTTGTTCTTGGTGCCGTCGAGCGCAAGCATGGCGTGATCGATGCGGCGCTGATCCTCAGCATCCATGCCGGAGAGCGTGTCGAAGATCTCGATGTTGACTGCGTCGACAGCCTTCAGGACGCCCTTGCCGCCAAAGCGCTTCTTGTCGCCGTCCCTGAGCTCCACGGCCTCGTGGGCACCGGTCGAAGCGCCGGAGGGGACCGCGGCCCGGCCCAGGGCGCCGCCTTCCAGGATTACGTCCACCTCGACAGTCGGATTGCCGCGGCTGTCCAGGATCTCGCGGCCGATGATGTCGACGATGGCAGTCATTTGTGTGCCCTTTCCTGCAGGTTACCTGCACCCCAACGATCTTCGGCTTCTTATCCGAGGTCCAAATCACGAAAAAGAGGTATCGGGAGCCGATCCCACAACATCCAGAGGCAGACGGGATACGCGGTTAACAGACCCCGACCGCGCTCATAGCCACATCGCCAGCACTCTGCGTCAACACGCCTTCACACGGTCTCGCGGCTTCCAAACGGAGGTGATGCCGAAGTCGCTATCATCTAATATGCATCAGCTTGCGCGTTCCGTCCGAACCGAGCCTGTGATGGCCAAACGAAAGAAAAAGATCGTCGAGATCACACTCGTCATTCCCGACGCCAGTCCCCTGCTGACATTGGCGCGTATCGACAGACTGGATCTGCTCGAGCTGTTTGCAGTCCCGATCCATATCGTCGACCAAGTGCACTATGAGATCACCAAGACCGAGAACGACCCCAATGGCCGTGTAGCCGCGGTGCTCCGGCGAATGCACAATCAAATCGTGATTGTCGAAACCAATGTCGGGGTCGGATTTCAAACGAGACGTGCGCGCGATCCGGAGACGCCAAGCAGAAATCTCGGGGAGATCGCTGTTGAAGAGTACGCGACTCGTCTTGCCAGGAGTACCGGCCCCGGTTTTGTACCTCTTATTCTTTTTGAGGACCCCGATGTCCTTGAATTGCGGATCGCGAAGCTAAAGAATGTGCATCTGCTGAACACGACAGCTTGGCTCACCACGCTTTACGAAGCCGGGGCACTGCCTGAAGGAAGAGAACTGATCCAACAGATCAACACCGGCAGGAAGACACCTCTCGATGGATTTGAACGACCGGCCCGCACCAAGAAGCTCAGGTCACAGTGGTTGAAGCGGAGGACGAAAGATGCGGAATGACGATCTTGAAGGGCTGAGCTTTGCTGAAGTGCTCGAACTACTCGAGGCTGGAAAGATCGGCCATTCTGAAGCGATGACCTGGCTCGGGGCAGAAACCTACCACGACCTGGTGCGTATCATGCACCTCAACGGCCGTCAGATGCCGGGCCACCGAGCGATGATTGTTACGCCCGAAACAAAGGCAATCCTGTTGCAAGCGACGCGACGCCGCAAAACCGAACTCGTTAAGTAAACCCTATGTCATCCCACGCCCTCGTCATCATCGGTGAGCCCGGCGGATCGCGGGACGTAAGCGAGGTCGCGCGTGAGATCGCGACTCACGCCGGCACGGGTACCATCGGCGAACCGCGCTGGCTGGCGCCGGGCGAGGCGGCCGAGATTCCGCTCCATGCCCCGGGCAGCGACGGCAAGGGTGCCGCGCATTTGCGAGCGCAACTGCAGAAGCGATTTGCAGACGCGCGGGTCGACATCGCCGTTGTCGCAACTCAGCACCGGCGCAAGCGCCTCCTGATCGCCGACATGGACTCGACCATTATCCAGCAGGAGTGCATCGACGAGATGGCCGATGTGCTCGGCCTGAAGCCGAAAATCGCGGCCATCACCGAGCGTGCCATGCGCGGCGAGCTGGCGTTCGAGGCGGCGCTCCAGGAGAGGCTCGCCCTGCTCGCGGGTATCACCCAGGATCAGCTGCAGGGCGTCTACGAAACGCGCATCACGCTGATGCCAGGTGCGAAAACGCTGGTCGCCACCATGAAAGCCAATGGAGCCCTCACCGCGCTCGTGTCCGGCGGCTTCACGTTCTTCACATCGCGCGTCGCTCGCGCCGCCGGCTTCGACCGCAACCGTGCGAATACGCTGGAGATGATCGATGGACGCCTCACTGGCCGAGTCGAAGGTCAGATCCTCGGTCGAGAGGCAAAGCTCGCCGCCCTGCGCGAAGAGAGCACGCGACTAGCCCTCGCGCCGGGCGAGACGCTCGCCGTCGGCGACGGTGCCAATGACCTCGACATGATCCGCGCGGCAGGCCTCGGGATTGCCTATCGCGCCAAGCCCATCGTGGCCGCGGAGGCCCACGCCAGCATCACTCACGGCGATCTCACAGCGCTTCTCTATCTGCAGGGCTATCGCAAAGCCGAGCACATCGGCTGACCCGCTCCACGAAACGTGCACGGATTGCTCCAGTGCGCGACACGGCAACCAGGGACTCTAGCAGGCGCAGCCGATCGAGCGCGCGGCGCGCTGCTGCCAACCGCGGTAACAATATTTTTTCTTTTTGCCGCATTCGTGGCTGCTTGAGGCCACAATTGCCTTCTTTGGTGGACCTGGGTTGATCCGCAACAAACTGGGGGGTGCACGTGACCCGTACTCGTTCCCGCATACGCCTGCTCGCTTCCTGTCACATCGCCGCCATTTTGACGTGCCTCGCCGCCGTGACGGCAGCGTGGGCCCAGACCACGACGCAACGACCTGTGCCTCAGCGTCTGAGCGTGTTCGATCAGATGCGCAACAAGATCAACGAGAACGCCGTCTCGATCATATCGGGCAACCCGAACGGCGGTTACCTCGGCATCGCCTACGATATCTCGGCGGCGATCGACGACGGCGACAACATGCGCATCCTGCCGATCGTCGGCAAAGGCGCCGTGCAGAACGTACGCGACGTGCTGTTCCTCAAGGGCGTCGACATGGGCCTTGTCAACACTGTGACGCTCAGCGCGTTTCGCGATGATCCGCAGCTCGGCAACTACGTGTCGAAGCAGATGGTCTACATCACGCGTCTGTTCGAGGACGAGCTGCACATCCTGGTGAAGCCGGAGATCAAGAAGCTCGCCGACCTCGAAGGCAAGAAGGTCAACTTCTCCGATGCAGGCAGCGGCGCCCAGCTCGCAGCCCAGCGCATGTTCGCAGCGCTGAAGATGAAGGTGACGGAAGTCAACATGGGCCAGGCTGATGCCATCGAGAAGATGAAGGCCGGCGAGATCGATGCCACGCTCTGCACATGCTTGAAGCCGCTGCGGCCCTACCAGCAGGTGCCAGCTTCGCTCGGCTTCCGGCTGCTCGAGATCCCGTTCGAGGGCTACTTCGAGCAGGACTATGCACCGGCGACGTTCACGCACGAGGATTACCCGAACCTGGTGCCGAAAGGCGAGACGGTGAAGGTGGTCGCCGTTCCGACCGCCCTGGTCGCCTATAACTGGCCCGGCGATCACGATCGCCACAAGCGCGTGGCCCGGTTCGTCGAAGCCTTTTTCGACAAATTCGCGGACCTGCAAAAGCCGCCGCGCCACCCGCGCTGGAAGAACGTCAACATCGCTGCGCCGCTGCAGGGCTGGACCCGGTTCGGACCGGCGCAGGCGTGGCTCGATCGCGCGGCCCGGGCGACGACCACGACGACGTCGGCCACCGCTTCGACAGCGGTGACGCCAGCGGCCAGCGGCGGTGGCATCGTCATTCCGCAGGAGCAGGAGCGCCTGTTCAAGGAGTTCCAGGAGTGGCGCAAGCGGCGCGGTCAGTAAAGACGCGTACCTAACGGCCTCGCGACCTAACGCCCGAGGAGTGAACGCAGGCGCATCAGCAGCGGGGCAGCCAGCGGACGCCACCGCGCCCAGGCCGCCCTCGCCACATGCTTCAGCCGGGCTTTGACGACGCGGCCATAGCGCCATGCCCAGGAGGCGCGAATCTCGGCAACGAGCGCCTCCTTCCACGGCATGATGGCATTGTAGATCCAGGCGAACCAGGCGAGCGACATCAGTGCCGGGCGCGTCAGCATGAACAGGCGCGCAACAACCGCCGTTCCGACGATCTTCGCTCCGATGAAAAGCAGCGAGGCAGCCACGAGCTGGCCATGCGCAATGAGCCAGAGCGCAACGAGCTTCAGTGGCAGCAGCAGAAGTGACGGCAGGGCAAAGACCAGCAAGGCCGGATAGGGCGGCAGCGCCGCGATCAACGCCTCGATCCTCGCGACAAGGCGTAGCCGGCTGATCATGCCGAGCAGCTCGACCAGCGGACGCCAGCCCCACTCCTCGAATACGATGATGATGGCCAGGAGCAGCTGGACGAGGCGCCAGATCGCGGCGCACAGGACGCGAATGGACTTCAGCACAAATCGCGCAACTGCTCCGGCACGCGCCGCTGTGCGCCGCAATCCGGGTCTGCGCCGCTCGGGCGATGTCGGTGGCTCCAAAGCGTCTGCCATTGCGATGATCCGGCTGGCATCAAGGGTCGTGCAGCGTATACCCGAAAACGCGGTGAAAGCGTTGAAGCGGCAGCGGCTATTTGGCGATGCGGCGATGCAGGCGCCACGACTTCGACCCGATGTCCATGATCAACTGGGTTGTGCGGTCTGCTCGGCAATCCAGTCGAGGAACGGTGGCGAGCCACCAGCGATCGGCAGCACGACGAGAGCCGGGTTGTCGTAAGGATGCATCGCCTTCACCTCATCGATCACACGCCCGGTGAGCGCCAGCCGCGTCTTGATGATCATCGCCACCTCGCCGTCGCGTTGCCGGACGCCCTTCCAGATGTAGATCGAGGTCATGCCAGGAAAGATGTTGACACAGGCCGCGAGCCCCCGATCAACAAGCGCGCCACCGATGCGCTCGGCCTCGGTCAGGCTTGGAAACGTTGCATAGACGAGGGCCGCGGCGGCGCCCTCGGCTGCGGCAGCGTCGGTCATCATCTCACCCTTCCTCGCTTGAGGTTTCGGGCCGGATGGGCGAACGTGCCTCATCGCCCGGGTTCGGCCGGGCCTGCTCAAGGTTCAGCCCGGCCCACGCAATGGCGAAACGACCCAAGTCATTCGACAAGATCGCGTTCGTGGCAAGCGAAAGCGAGGAGGCGCGGGCCGCGCTCGTCAGGCTCACCGCGCAATACGGCAGCATCGATCCCAAGAAGGCCGACGTGATCGTGGCACTCGGCGGCGATGGATTGATGCTGCAGACACTGCACCGCTACATGCACGACCGCATTCCGATCTACGGCATGAACCGCGGCTCGGTCGGCTTCCTGATGAACGAATACCGCGAAGACGACTTGCCCGGCCGTCTCGCGCGGGCCGATGCTTCGACCATCCATCCGCTTTCCATGCGTGCCACCGACAAGAACGGCAAGGTGCACCACGCGCTGGCGATCAACGAGGTCAATCTCTTTCGTGAGCGCCACCAGGCGGTCAAGCTCAGGATTTCGATCGACGGCAACGAGCGATTGGGCGAGCTGATCTGCGACGGCATTCTGGTTGCGACGCCCGCCGGCTCGACCGCCTACAATCTCTCGGCGCACGGGCCGATCATTCCGATCGATGCGCCGCTGCTGGCTCTGACGCCGATCAGCCCATTCCGCCCCAGGCGCTGGCGCGGCGCGCTGCTGCCGAACAAGGCGCAGATCATCATCGAGGCGCTCGAGACGGAAAAGCGCCCCGTGAGCGCGGTGGCCGACAGCGCGGAGATCCGCTCGGTCGTCAAGGTCGAGATATCCGAGGCGCGCGACATCGAGCTCTATCTGATGTTCGATCAAGGCCACAGCCTCGACGAGCGCATTCTCTCCGAGCAGTTCCGCTATTGATCCAGCGCCGTGCTCGACTGAACGAGTTGCGCATGCCGCAACGCGGGTTGTTGCCACACTTGATCCGGCCCTGGTGCGTCACCTAAAGTGCGACCCGATCGAGCGGCACAGAAAAGCCGCACGGCCGAGTTCGCCGCATCAGCGCGGCAGCGTTCAGGGACCGCGTCGCGTATGTCGGAGCAGGCGAAGCATTTTCCGGAGTTCTACGTCACTGCTCCGCAGGCGTGCCCCTATCTCGAGGGCCGGCACGAGCGAAAGCTCTTCACGCATCTGACGCACGACAAGCCGCGTGCCCTGATCGACAACCTGCTCAAGGGCGGCTTCCGTCGCAGCCAGAACATCGCCTACATGCCCTATTGCGACGGCTGTCAGGCCTGCGTGTCGGTGCGCGTGGTGGTCGACGAGTTCAAGCCCGGCCGCACGTTCCGGCGCATCGCCGAGCAGAACGCCGATCTGATCACGCGCCGCGTGCCGGCGATTCCGACGTCGGAGCAGTACAGTCTTTTTCGCGGCTACATCGATGCGCGCCACGGCGATGGCGGCATGGCCGACATGACCGTGCTCGACTACGCGATGATGGTCGAGGACTCGATCATCGACACCTCGATCACCGAATACCGGCTGGCGCCGGCGAAGAGCCCGCGCGACGGCTACCGCCCCGATCGCGAGATCAACCAGGCGGGTCCGCTGGTCGGGATCGCGCTCTGCGACCGGCTCTCGGACGGCATCTCGATGGTCTACAGCTTCTTCGAGCCCGACGAAGCGGCGCGCAGCCTCGGCACGTACATGATCCTCGATCATATCAAGCTCGCGAAGACGCTCGGGCTCTCCTATCTCTATCTCGGCTACTGGATCGAAGGCTCGCGCAAGATGGCCTACAAGGCGCGCTTCGGGCCGCAGGAGCGGCTCACACCGGATGGCTGGGTGCGCAACGATCGTAGGTCGGAGTGAGCCGGCCCGAGCGCCCGCCGCAAAGCCGAGGTGCCCCTGCCGGCGAAGTCCGACATTTTCCGCAACGCACCTGAGGTGATGCCGCGACACCCTATGTCGGACTTCGCGGGACGAGGCGCCATGCGTAAAGTCACCACCTCGGCCCGCTCACTCCGACCTACGCCCGGGCTGGATCGAAGGCTCGCGCAAGATGGCCTACAAGGCGCGCTTCGGGCCGCAGGAGCGGCTCACACCGGATGGCTGGGTGCGCAACGATCGTAGGTCGGAGTGAGCCGGCCCGAGCGCCCGCCGCAAAGCCGAGGTGCCCCTGCCGGCGAAGTCCGACATTTTCCGCAACGCACCTGAGGTGATGCCGCGACACCCTATGTCGGACTTCGCGGGACGAGGCGCCATGCGTAAAGTCACCACCTCGGCCCGCTCACTCCGACCTACGCCCGGGCTGGATCGAAGGCTCGCGCAAGATGGCCAATCACCCCAACCGAAGCCCTGCGCCCGCGCATCGTTGAACCGCTCGCTTCGCGCTCTTGCACCGGGCGGCTCGCAGCCTTTAAGTTCCACACGTCACACCATTCCCCGGAGGTGCCAATGGCTGCCACTCAACCCGCCACGCTGTTCGAGAAGATCTGGCGGCGGCATCTCGTCGTCGAGCGGCCGGACGGCTACGCGCTGCTCTATGTGGATCGCCATCTCATCCACGATGGCTCCTACTTCTCGTTTCTGCGCCTGAAGCAGCGCGGCCTGAAACTGCGGCGCCCCGATCTCTCGTTCGCGACTCCCGACCACTACATGCCCACGGACACGCGCAACAAGGAGGACGTGAAGGAGCCGAACGCCTATCGCATGGTGAGCTCGGTGCTGCCGAACTGCCAGGAGACCGGCGTCACCATTTTCGACGTCGGCGACAAGCGGAATGGCATCGTGCATGTGGTCGGCCCCGAGCAGGGCATCACGCTGCCGGGCACCACGCTCTGCTGCGGTGATAGCCACACGTCCACGCACGGCGCACTCGGCTGCCTCGCGTTCGGCATCGGCCAGTCCGAGGTGATCCACGTGATGGCGACGCAAACGGTGTGGCAGAAGACGCCGAAAGCGATGCGCATCACCATCGACGGCGCGCTCGGCAAGGGCGTCACCGGCAAGGACGTGATCCTCGCCATCATCGGCAAGATCAGTGCCGCGGGCGGCACCGGCTATGTGCTGGAGTACGCGGGGTCAGGCATTCGCGGGCTGTCGATGGAGGGTCGGCTCTCGCTCTGCAACATGTCGATCGAGGCCGGCGCGCGCGCCGGCATGGTGGCGCCGGATGACACCACGTTCCAGTATCTCAGCGGGCGGCCCTATGCGCCCAAAGGCGCCGACTGGGACGCCGCGCTTGCCGCGTGGCGCAAGCTGCCGTCCGACGATGGCGCCAAGTTCGATCGCGAGGTGACGCTGAAGGGCGCCGACATCGCGCCGATGGTGACCTACGGCACGAGCCCCGAGGATGTCGTGTCGGTGGCGGGCGCAGTGCCCGATCCGGCGACGATGCCCGATGCGGTAAAGCGCGAGGCGCTCGCGCAGTCGCTCGCCTATATGGGACTGACGCCCGGAACGGCGATCGCCGACATCAAGGTCGATCGCGTGTTCATCGGCTCGTGCACCAACAGCCGCATCGAGGACTTACGCGCGGCGGCGGCTATCGCCAAGGGACGCCAGGCGGTGATCCCGAGCTGGATCGTGCCGGGCTCGGGCCTCGTGAAGGAGCAGGCGGAGCAGGAAGGCCTCGACAAGGTGTTCAAGGATGCCGGCTTCGAATGGCGCGAGTCCGGCTGCTCCATGTGCCTCGGCACCAATGGCGAGATCGGCCGGCCCGAGGAGCGCATCGCCTCGACGTCCAACCGCAACTTCGTCGGCCGCCAGGGCAAGGGCGTGCGGACGCATCTCGTCTCGCCCGCGATGGCAGCCGCCGCCGCTGTGACGGGCCGGTTCACCGACGTGCGGAAGATGAAACTGTAGCGATGCAGCTCGACCCTCACGAGCAACGATGTGTCGATACAGTCGCCAATCACGGTTGGATGATCATGAAGGTGTCGCCAACCGCCGACGATCCTGTGCTGCAATGGTTCGCTTACACGATCGGTTTGGCGGTAACTCAAAAATGGCCAGAGTTGATCTGCTTCGGCCTCGACGTCGATGTCATGGGCAAAATGCTGAACAATGCCGTCCAAGAACTCAGAGAAAAAGCAATCGCACCACAACCCAACTGCCAATTGACCGGAGTGCTGGAAGGGTCAGCCGTCTGCTTGAGGCCTTTTCACAAAGCCTACTTCCGCGAGCATCTGGGCTGGGCCACGTGGTTTGCCGCGCACAACGGACTTAAACCCCAGAACTTCGACTGCCTCCAAGTGATGTGGCCCGACAAGAATGGTCGCTTCCCATTCGAGGATGCATGTGAGCCAGAAGTCAGCGACTTGCAGAAACCAGCTGTCGCGCCACACTGAAGGACCACCCGATGCCCAAAATCGAACAACGCCGCACGCCATTCAAGGGCGTCACCGCCGTTGCCGCGCCCTTCCCCGCGGCCAACATCGACACGGACCAGATCATCCCGGCGCGCTTCCTGAAGCTCGATCGCGAGACGATGGTGCCGCATCTCTTCCGCGACCTGCGCTACAACGACAATGGCGCGCCGAAGCCCGATTTCGTGCTCAACAAGGAGCCGTACAAGGACGCCAAGATCATCGTCGCCTCGCGCAACTTCGCCTGTGGCTCGAGCCGCGAGATGGCGGTGACGGTGCTGAAGGACAACGGCTTCCTCGCCTACATCGCGCCCTCGTTCGGCGACATCTTCTTCAACAACAGCTACCAGAACGGTGTCTTACCGGTGGTGCTGCCCGAGGCGCGGGTGACGGAGATCCTGCGCTTCCTGCTGGAGCTGCCCGGCGCTGAGATCACCGTCGACCTGCCGAGCCAGACCGTGAAGGGCCCGGACGGCAAGACGGACACATTCGATATCGACCCGTTCCGCAAGGACTGCCTGCTGCAAGGCCTCGACGAGATCGAGATGACGCTTGCCTACGAAGCTGAGATCAAGGCGTTCGAAGGCAAGCGGAAGCAGGACGGCGCGTGGCTTTGAGATGCGCTACTCGTAGGTTGGAGAGCAAATTCAAGCGCTGCAAAGCTCTCCGTGCCAGCCTGCAGGTCAAGCAGAGCGCACCATCCTAGCACTGTACGGCGTGGATCGACGCGCGAGGCTCGACATTTCATATTGAAACTGCGCCGTCGGGTTTCGCGTATCGACCGTATGAATGTGGCGCTAGGCCCTGGGCCCTACCCTTGACCTTTACATATGTCCATCAGAGGCGCCGCTGTCGGCCATCGATCAATCGCATTCGTTTCTCTTGCATAATCTCATTGCTTGCGCACTCAGGTTTTCTTTGTACCGTTCCCGTCACCAGTTTTGTGCGAATGCTCACGTGGTACAACTCGTCGACACATTCTGCTCCAGCGCCTTCGATGACAATGATGTCATTGTCCCAGCGCACAATACGGAGGCGATTGATATCAACAGGCATGATGTGTCTATTCAGTGCGACTACCACCGTTGTTTCTAAGCAAACGGGCTCACTGCGACGACACGAAATTGTTGTACTTTGCGTTGGCCACGCGATTCCTTCGTCTTCCAGTGCCCAAGTCCCCCGAACCTCAAATGTACCCTTTTGCGGGTCATGATCGAAGAGATATCGAGGTAGGGTTATCCGGGGCTCGTTGTTACTGGACAGCCAGAGCAGCGCAGCGAGAAGACTTAGCAAGATCAATCCAATGACTTCGAGAGCAGTTCGCAACATGTTACGTCCTGGAAAGGCAAATCACCTTGGGAGATTACGCAACGTATGAATATTGCAGCAATAGGCTGTTTCAGCCCATGCAGTGAGATCGCTACTCAGAAGTCGAGGCTCGTGCGGGTCGCGACCGCGCTTTACCCGCCGACGGCGGTCTGCAACTGCCGACGGGCCTCACTCGCGGCGTCAACACTATGTGTCTGACAGCACGCTCGGGCGAATCGGCGTTGCGTCGACGCGGTACATGGCTCTGATTTGGCACAACTTTCGCGCGTGGCACGGCGTCCGTGACCACTTTGCAACTGCCATCTTGAGGATGCGGCGACAGCGTCGTGGATTAAGCTGTGCGAAAAACGGGAAATCCGCCCCGGTCGCGTTTCATTGCCCCCCGAATTCGGCAACAGTCGCGCTGCGCAGTGGGGATTCGCGCACGCTTGAAGTAGGGGGCAAAAATGGCGTTGTTCGAGGCTCTTGGGGAGCTGGCCGGCGCTGCGCTCATTGCAGCCGGGCCGGTCTTTGACGTTCGCCTCAGTGCGAGCCATGCGGGTAAATATCGCGAGCTGATGCCGTGGCTGCGCGCGCGGACCGATGCCAGCAGCGCCGCTGCAAACGCCATCGTCGATGGGCTCGCGCGCGACATCTGGGTCAGCGGCGAAACGCGCGGGCTCGCCCAAAATGCGATCGAGCATCACGCTCTCGCTGTTGCGGAATTGCTGATGGCCTATCCGCCGCAAGCTGCCATTCTGAGACAGGCCATCGAGAAGTCGCAGTCGCCGCCGCAGGGGCAGCAGTCGGCGCCCGCGGAATCGTTGGCGCGGCGGATTGCCGTCGACGTGTTCGCGCGCGCCAGATCAGCACTCGGCGCGCATCCCACCGGACTCAAGGACGATGTCGCGCTGTTGCTGATCGATCGTGTCTACGCGCACATTCTCGAGGATCACCGCGTGCTCGGCGCATTGCAGCCAGCCATCCGTCAATTCCTCGGGAAGGCCGCGCCGGCATCGCAGGCGGCCACGCATTCCGCTGCCAAACCCGAGGCAGCAAAGCAAGCGGCCCCCGCTGAAACGGCCACCGTCATCGAGCCCGCGATCGGCACGGCGCCCGATGGACTGGGCACTACTGAAGGGCAAGCTTTCCTCGCCAAGCTGCGCGAGCGTTTCGGTCTTTCGGAGACGGCACTCGATCGCATCGTGATCATTCTCAACGGGCAGGGGATTCGCGGCGAGGAGCGCGCCCTGCGCCTCGAAGAGCTGTGCGCTTGGCTCGGCGAAGTGCGCGCGCAATTGCAGAAGCCGTCGAACGAGGACGCCGAGACCCGGCGCCTCAAGAGCAAAGCGGCGCAGGCGCTCGCCGAAGGCGATTTCGCTGCTGCCGCCGAAGCCCTCAGGGCCTTGCGCCGCGAAATCCGTCAAGGCCGCCGCCAGATCGAGGCACGCCTGGCCGAGGAAGTGAGCGCGCTGCGTGAGCAGATGACGGAGGAGGCGCGCGCCACGGCTCGCCTCGCCGAACTCGCGCTCGCGGCGCTCGATTTCACCACGGCTGCGGAACTCTTCGGCGAGGCTCAACTCGCGCTGCCGACCGCCGATCGCGATCTCGCCTGGCACTACGGACTGCAGCGCGCGGAGGCGCTCTACCGCCTCGCCGAGACGCGCGACGATGCGAGCGCGCTGGCAGAAGCAATCGCCGCTTTCGGCCAGGCTGCTCGCGGTGTGGCCGACGGCTCCAATCAGAAAGGCCTCGGCCGGGCGAGCCTGGGGCTCGCCAACGCACTGGCACTCGATGGCCGGCGTGAGACGGGATCGCAGCGTCTCAAGGATGCGGCAACCACCTATCGCAAGGCCATCAGCATCCTCGGGCGCGACACCGATCCAAAGAGCTGGACGCAAGCGCATGTGCGGCTCGGCCGCGTTCTGGCGCTGATCGGCGAGCGCGAGCAAGCGCCGGCCGCGCTACGCGAGGCTGCGGAAGCATTCCGCATCGCGCTCAAGGACCTCAAGCACGAGCCGATGGGCGCGGAGTTCGTTGCCGCTCAAATGGGCCTCGGCAATGCCCTGCTTGGCCTTGAAGAGCGCGAAGGCGGCACATCGCTGCTCGCCGAAGCGGCAGCAGCCTACCGGGCCGTGATCGCCGCCCAGAAGCGCGACAGCGATCCCGCGCTCTGGGCCGAAGCGCAAATGAACCTGGGGCTTGCGCTGCTGGGGCTCGGCGAGCAGCAGTCCGGCGGCGAACACCTGCAAGGCTCAGTGGCGGCGTTCAAGGCCGCGCTCGAGGCAACACCCCGAGAAACAGCGGCCAAGAAATGGGCGCTGATCCAGCTCAACCTCGGCAATGCACTCGCCGCACTCGGCGACCGCGACCGGCAATCGCCGCAGAAGCTGGACGACGCAGTGGCGGCCTACACGGCGGCACTGGAAGAGTTCGGACGCGAAAGCGAGCCCTTGAAATGGGCGATCACGCAGATGAACCTCGGTACGGCCCACATCCGGCTCGGCGAGCATCGCGACAAGCGCCGCAGCTGGCTGGCGGCCGCGGGTGCGCTGGTTCCCGCTCTCGAGGTGTTCGAGGCACAAGGTGCCGATGCCTACGCCGACGTGACGCGGCAGAACCTGCGGCGATTCCACGAGAGCTGGGATGTGCTGATCGCCGGCCCCAGCGCGCCGCCCGCGGCACAGGCTCAAGCCAAAGCTCAAGCGATGGTGCAGAACCGCGAACGCCTGCCGAAGGCCGGCTGAGGCCGTCGGCCTGGCCACAGGTTGCGAGCAAAATATCGGCCGCGCGCCCCGCCTTACGAAGCGGAGGGGTCCGCCATTTCCTCTCGCCAGTGGCGCCTCTACGCCCTAGTGTTTCACGTGAAAAGCGCGCTTCCGCCGTCGCGGCGTTGCAGCGCGGCTGAGCACGGAGCACTGACATGGCCCTCACACTCGATGCGGATCTGATCCTGGCGGGCGCCGGCAATATGGGCGGCGCCATGCTCGCGGGCTGGCTCGAGCGCGGGCTCGATCCCAAGCGCATCGTGGTGCAGGACCCGGCGCCGCCACCGGCGATCGCAGCGCTGCTGAAGAAGCACGGCATTCCGAGCCACGCCGCGCTCGGCGACCGCGCGCAGGCACCGGCCGTGCTGCTGATGGCGGTGAAGCCGCAGATCATGGAGGAGGTGTTCCCGCCGCTCGCCAGGCTGGCGGGACCGGACACGGTCGTGCTCTCGATCGCTGCCGGCAAGACCATCGCGAGCTTCGAGACGCATCTGGCGAAGGGCCGGGCGGTGGTGCGCTCCATTCCGAACACGCCGGCAGCAGTCGGCCGCGGCATCACGGTCGCCGCCGCCAACCCGCACGTGACAGCGAAACAGAAGGCGCTGTGCAACGAGCTCCTCCAGGCGATCGGCGAAGTCGCCTGGGTCGATGACGAAGCCTTGATCGATCCCGTCACCGCCGTCTCCGGCTCCGGACCGGCCTACGTGTTCTATCTCACCGAGTGCCTCGCCGAGGCCGGCGTCAAGGCCGGGCTCGCGCCCGATCTCGCGCAGAAGCTCGCGCGGTGGACGGTGGCGGGCTCGGGCGAGCTGCTGTTTCGTTCCGACCAGCCGGCGGACGTTCTGCGCAAGAACGTCACCTCGCCCAACGGCACCACCTTTGCGGCCCTGCAAGTGCTGATGAGCGAGAAGGGCATCCAGCCGATCATGACCGAGGCAGTCGCCGCCGCGACACAGCGCTCGCGGGAACTTGCGAAATAGCAGCAGCTTCCTATGTCGAGAGCGATGGGGTGGTCGTCGGCTGCATCGTGCGGCAGATGCCCCCGAAAGGACTGCCATGCTGGATCTGAGCTCCGAGAAGGACCGCATCATCTCTGCCGCTCTAGCCCTCGCGGCCGAGCAGAGATGGCAGGACGCGACGCTGGCGCAGATCGCGGAGCGCGCAGGGACGACACTCGTCGCGATGCGGGAGCACTTCTCGTCGAAGGGCGAGATCCTCGCCGCCTTCACCCGCCGCGCCGATGACGAGATGCTGCGTCGCGCACCCCGCCGCACCGAAGGGCAGATGCCGCGCGATACGCTGTTTGAAGTGATCATGACCCGCTTCGACGTGCTCGAGCCCTATAAGGGCGCGCTGAAGTCCATCGCCCACAGCGGCTTGCCGGAGCCCGCGCAGGTTCTGCCGATCTTCCGCACTCAAGGCTGGATGCTGGAAGCAGCCGGCATCTCCTCGGGCGGCGTCGGCGGGCAGGCGCGCGTGGCGGGCCTCGCCACCGTCTATGCTTCGGTGTTTCGGACCTGGCTCGAGGACGACGACGCCGGCCTCGCGCGCACCATGGCCGCACTCGACCGGCGCTTGCGGCGCGGACAGCGCACGCTGGAGCGCGTCGAGGACGTGTGCAGCGGCCTGGGCCGCGTGACGAGCGCGATCTTCGATGTCGCCCGGGGCGGATTTGCCGCGCGCAAAGGCGCCGCCGGAAGCGCGCCGTCCGGCACCTCGCCCGGGCCCGACAGCACCCCACCACCCGCCTCACCACAGCCACCAACGGCTTGAAGCGCGCCCGCGGTTTCACGTGAAACGGCGCGCTGCTCGAGCTCGAGCGATGCCCGGTTGCCGCCAGAGCGGCCCGGCGCTATCGGTCTGTCGTAATCGTTCCACCCAGACCGAGGCTTCCATGAGCGGCAGCGCCCAACGTCCCGCCCCGATCACCTTCGACGATTTCCTCAAGGTCGACATCCGCGTCGGCACCATCGTCGAGGCGGAACCCTATCCGGAGGCGCGCAAGCCCGCCTTCAAGCTTCGGATCGACTTCGGCCCCGAGATCGGCGTCAAGAAGAGCTCCGCCCAGATCACCAAGCACTACAGGATCGAGGAACTCGTCGGCAGGCAGGTGCTGGCGGTAGTCAACTTTCCCCCGCGCCAGATCGGCAAGTTCATGTCCGAGGTGCTGACCCTCGGCGTCCCCGACGAGGCCAACGAGGTGGTCCTGCTGGCTCCCGGTCACACCGTTCCGAATGGCGGTCGGCTCTATTGAGCCGAGCGTTCGCGCGTTGGCTGCGCCGACAGCCCCCTGTCATCGACCCCCTGGAGCCTGCTGCCTGGCTGGTATAGCATCCCGCCATGCCAGCCTACCTTTGCAGCACCTGCGGCACGCAATATCCGCCCTCCGAGGCGCCACCTGCCACGTGCCCGATCTGCACCGACGAGCGCCAGTACGTCCCGGTTTCCGGGCAGTCCTGGACCACGCTCGATGCGCTGCGCAAGACGCACAGCAACAAGTTCCGCCGCCTGGCGCCCGGGATCACCGCCATCGAGACCGCGCCGGCCTTCGGCATCGGGCAACGCGCCCTCCTCGCCCATACGCCCGCCGGCAATGTGTTGTGGGACTGCATCGCGCTGGTCGATGACGCGACGGTCGATCTGCTGAAGGGCCTTGGTGGCGTCACTGCAATCGCGATCTCGCACCCGCACTATTACACGACGATGGGGGAGTGGAGCCGCGCTCTCGGCGGCATCCCGATCTACATCAATGCCGCCGACCGCGAGCACGTGATGCGGCCGGACCCTGCCGTCACATTCTGGGAGGGCGACACCAAGCCGATCGGACCTGGCCTCACTTTGGTGCGCCTCGGCGGGCACTTCGCCGGCGGCACCGTGTTGCACTGGGCCGACTGGGACAACGGCCGCGGCGTCGTCCTCTCAGGCGACATCCTTCAGGTCGTGCCGAGCGGCCACGTCAGCTTCATGTGGTCCTATCCGAACCTGATCCCGCTCTCCGCCGCCCGGGTTCGCGGGATGGCCGAGATCCTCGAGCCCTTCGCCTTCGACGCCGTTTACGGGGCGTTCTCCGGCCGCAACCAAATCGATCGCAATGGCAAAGCGATCGTGGCGGCGTCCGTCGCCCGCTACATCGCCCGGATCAGCGAGGCGTGAGCACAGCCGCGCGTGTCGGGCTAAAGTGTTTCACGTGAAGCAATAGCCGACGACTTCCCCCTGCTGGCCCGGCGCATACATAAAACGCGGCAAACTGCTCCGCCCACCCGCCAATGTTTCACGTGAAACAATGGTACAATTGTATCTAATTTTTTCGCATTTTTGACTCTGGGGAGACGCTGAGTTGAGCCTGAGCCACATCTCCGGCCATCGTTGGTTGGAGCGAGCTGGCCCCTTCCCTCGTGAGATGGCAGAGCGCTCACCCCGGCGAAGTCCGACTTCGCACGACAGCCGGATGCGCTCGGGCTGTGCCAGACGGACACGTCGTCGGACGGCTGCAAAGTTCTGACGGTGCCTTGATCGGGGGCGAAGAGCCGGCTCACTCCAGCCTACGCCCTCTCGTGCGCAATGTGCCAAAATGCAAAGAGCCGCATCCTTGCGGACACGGCCCTCGAGTGACGTCTCATGACGCTACGTGAGACTGGTTACGCTGTCACACCGAGACGTTTTCGCCGTGGACCTCGACGCGGAACAAGAGATCGGCAGCGCTCTCCGGGCAACAACGCACGCACTCCTCGATTATTCCCGGTGAAGCAATTTTTTCCGATGAGTGCAGGCGCAGCGACATGCGGCTTCAAATCATCATGCTGAGATTGCGATCAGCGCTGCACCTCGCCCATGAGGCGAGTCATGAATGCTCGAATGGAGGATTAGCGGGCCTCTGCGTGACGAGGCAAAAAACAGAGTGGGAGCGGGCGGGTTCCGCTCCCACTCTGTCAGGCTGCTTCGACCCTGCATGGTCGCCTCACGCGTGCGGGGTGCGCGATTACAACCGCCTGGTCGAGGAGCAACTCAAGCCTTTGACCCCTCTCCTGAGCGCTGCCCATTTCAAGGCAGCCGTTCATTCTTCGTCAGACATGGCGACAACGATCGGACCGGCGTTCTATTCCACCAACAAAACTATTTTTTGCGACTCGTCGGCAGTCACGCGGCGGATCGCCACGACCGAGGAGCCTATGCCCGGAAACGCCACGATATAGTCACTTTGAGCGCATAATTTTTTCGTGGCCCGCGCTCTGGCAAAATGTTGCGACTCGGTGACATTGGGTCGAATTGTGGATTGCTGTGTCGAATATCGTGCGAGAATGTTTCGACGGGTATTAAATTGATTGACCTGCTCAGAGGGAACGCCTGGCTTATCTTCGCGACGCGGGGTGGCGGCATGTTTGCGTGGTCCGGCTTGGGATTACGGCGTGCTTTGGCGCGCACGGCTATCGCGCTCGTCATATCTGGCGTGGCGTGGGAGACGCGCTTCGGTCATGAGCTTATCTCCACCGCCTGGGCCAAGAAGGGCCGGTCAGGTGGCGACAGTGGAAGCTCCGGCTCCCCCGGCAAGGCCAGCAACAGCGGCTCCGGATCAATTTCCATTGATGGCACTGGCAGCACCACCACCGGGTCTCTGTTCGGGGGCAGCTCCGGCACCGGCGGCGGTGGATTGATCTCGAACGGCAGCGCGGGCACCGGTAGTGGGTCGATCTCCAACGGAAACTCCAGCAACAGCAGCAGCAGCGGATCAATCCCCAACGGAAACTCCGGCAGCACCAGCAGCGGATCTCTCTTCGGCGGCGGCTCGTTGTTCGGCAACAGCTCGCGCAATCGCGGCAGTGAGAGGGAGAGGAGCAGGGACAAGGAAAGAGACAAGGGACCGGACAACGACGACGACGATGCGCCCAACCGAAGCGTTGGCAACGGCAGCAATGGTTCTGGTCCCGGCGGAAAGCCCGACCCGAGCGAACGCGACCCCTCTTCCGCCAACGCCTCGAGCCGCAAGGGCGACACGGCGCCGGGCGCAAGCGGGAAGCGCGAGACCGAGCGTCGCGATCAGCCAGGCCAGCCCAAAGCTGCCCAGTCGCAAAAACAAAACGCCGCGCAAGCGCCCGGTGGGCCGAAGGCGCATCTGCCGCCAGGTCACAGCATTGGGTTCAGACTTCCGGAAGCCAAGAGTACGCATTCGCAGAAGGATATTCTGGCTGTCGGCTTGTCGAATGCGGCAATGCGCCGAGCACAAGCTCTCGGTTTTGGCGTAGGTCGATCCACGACTGCAAGCAGCGGCACAGCTGTGACGATGCTCGAGATCCCACCGAGCATGAGCCTCGAGAAGGCTCAGCAGCTTCTGAGCTCCGAGCTGCCTGGCGATGGCTTCGCGCGGAACAATTATTTCCGCATCTATCGGGCAGCGAACGATGGTCCGCTCAGAGCAACGGGCGTTCGCATGGCCGACATCGACGGCAAAGAGCGCTGCACGCTCGACCGTTGCTCGGGCCGCGCCCTCATCCAATGGCAGGACAACCTCAGCTCCTGCAGCCGGATGATGAAGATCGGTATCATCGACACCGCAATCGATTACGCCCATCCAACGCTGCGCTCTGCCTCGCTGGCGACAGGGAATTTCACGCCGGAGGGCTCCGTTCCCGCTCCCAACTGGCATGGAACGGCCGTGACCACGCTGCTGGCCGGCGAAGCTCGTGGCGGGACACCGGGATTGACGCCGAAAAGCAATTTCTATGCGGCCAATGCGTTCTACTTGGATGCGGCCGGCGAGATGACGACTGATACCTTGAGCCTGCTGAAAGCGCTGGACTGGCTGCGTGCTTTCGACGTCCAGCTCGTCAACATGAGCTTCGCCGGCCCCAAGGACGATCTCGTCCAGAAGGCGATCGCTGAGATGCATGCGCAGGGCGTGGTGTTTGTCGCGGCCGCCGGCAATGAGGGACCGACGGCGCCACCACGTTATCCGGCTGCCTATCCGCAAGTGATCGCGGTTACGGCAATCGACGGTGACTTGCGCAACTACCCGCTAGCCAACCGCGGGACACACATCGATCTCGCCGCACCAGGCGTGAAGATTTGGTCTGCCGTGCCCGGTGCGCAGGAAGGCTATTATTCCGGCACCTCGTTCGCGGCGCCCTATGTGACGGCGGTCGTTGCATCGGTGCTGACGCAAAGCAAGGTGCGCACCAAGGAGGCCCTGCTCTCACAATTAGAGGTCAAGGATCTCGGCACCGCCGGGCGCGATCCCGTTTATGGAAGAGGCTTGGTGATGGCGCCAGCCAACTGCAACGCGCCAGGTGCGGTTGCCAGAAAGGGTCCACCGTCGGCAACAGCGACAGCGACACCGCGCGTCGAGCCGGCCTCGGCCTCTACCGTGTCGATTGCACCTGCCCCGCCGGCACGATCCGCACCGACCGTCGCCGCAGGCTGGCGCTAGACCGGGTTTTCATCCAATTTTCACGGCTCAGCGAAAAGGTTGGGCCAATCTCGCCGTACCAGAGCTCGTCGCCCCGCAATTGCATGCCGAGCCGGTTTATCAGACGGATCGAAGCGGCATTGTCTGGATGGCATGAGGCGATGACTTCAGGGGCTGCGAGTGTCTCGAACGCGAAGGCGACCATCCGCTCCACCGCCTCACGAGCCAAGCCCCGGCGCCAGAAGTCGGGGTGCAACCGCCAGCCAATTTCAAGTGGATTGTGTCGCAAGCTCTCAAGGTCGGCGGGAAGCACAGCCTCGCGGCGCGCATATTGCACGCAACCGGCGCCCACGAGACGACCACTGCTGGACTCGATGAAAGCCCACCAACTGGTGCTCCAAGCGGCCCAGCAGGATCGTGCCCCGGGACGTGGTGTAATGGGCCGGTCATGGCCCGAGCTCGATGTC